>CANCJZ010000243.1 GCA_947378465.1 Flavobacteriaceae bacterium | reverse complement strand
TTAACTCCTGCTCAAAGAAATCATCCGATTTTGATTCCAACTTTTCCCTATATAAAGATTACATCAGCAGTTTCTCTTCTGGATATGTTTCCGTGAATTCTGATATCCGTGTGCAATTGGCATTTAACAAAAAAGAATGGAAGCCCAATGAGAAATTGGATGAAGACTATTTTGACATCTCCCCTAGAGTTAGTGGAAAAGTAGTGGCGCTGTCTCAAAACACACTGGCGTTTATTCCTGATGAAAAATTGGAACAAAACACCTTGTATCAAATCACATTACATCTTTCACAAATCAATTCAAACGCTCCAAAAGAGTTGTCGGATTTTAATTTTTCCATAAAAACGATTAAGCAAGACTTTATCGTGAACACCTTAGATTTACAATCGTATGACAAAGACTCCTACTATTTGAATGGGGTAATAAAAATGGCGGATAATTTGAACTTTGAAGACGCTAAGAAATTATTGATCGTTTATCAAGGAGGAGAAAAATTAAATGTGCAATTTGACAAAAAAAGCGGAATCGGTACCGAGTTTACTTTTTCAATAGATAAAATCAAAAGAAATACAGAGGACAGCGAAATCAGCATTACTTGGGATGGAAGTGCCGTAGACATCGATCAGAAAGGAGCGATGAAGTATCCTATTCCTGGCAAGAATAAGTTTAAGGTGATTACGATGAAAATTGGTGATGAAAACAACCAATCGCTGTTGGTTAATTTTTCTGACCCTTTAAAAGCAGATCAAGATTTTAAGGGATTGGTGGCTATAGCTAACACTCGAAACTTAAAGTTTGCTACTATGGGCAATGTGTTGAAAGTGTTCTTTGACAATGAAGCCAAAAACGCTGAAGTAGACATCGCAACAACCGATACTACATCAGTAGCGACTGATTCAACAAACATTGTAATCAACAATTCACCGATATCTTATGAAGAAGCCACCTCGTCCAATGCGGATGAAGTGTTTTTTTCTGGAAAAAAATTAGTCGAGGTGTTTCAAGGAATAGAGAACATTTACAATGTAAAAATGCTTCAAAATTATTCCCAAGAAATGCTTTTTGACCAAATAAAACCAGGCATCAAACTGATTAAAAGCGGTACTATTTTGCCGAGTTCAAACAATTTGAAAATCAATTTTGAAGTAGCGAATCTGAATGCTGTAGACATTAAAGTATTTAAAATCTACAAGAATAACATCATGCAGTTTTTGCAAGACAATGAAATCAATGGAACTCGTAATTTGAAACAAGTCAGTCAGGCCATAGCAAAAACCACAATCGATTTAAAACAAAACAATCTAATTGATTATAGCAAATGGAATACTTATGCCTTGGACTTATCAAAAATCATTGAACCCGAAGCTGGAGCCATCTATCGTGTTGAGTTTTCATTTAAAAAGAAATATTCCCTTTACAAATGCTTATCAAATGCTTCCAATGAAGACACTGCTACTCAAGAAGAGGAAGAAGTAGATGAGGATGATGTGAATTATAGTGGTGAAAACTACGATGATTACTATTATGAAGAAGATTATGACTACCGTCAAAGTCAAGATCCGTGTACCGATTACTATTATTTCAACACCAGAGTTGGTGTAAACATATTAGCGACCGATTTAGGAGTCATTGCAAAAAGAGGAACGGACAAATCCGTTGTAGTCGCAGTGAGCGATATTGTGTCCACCGAGCCTGTATCAGGAGCCACTGTTACTTTATACAACTATCAACAGCAAAAAATTGGCGAATCAAGCACGGATGGTGAGGGGTTGGCTTCTTTTCAATTAGAGAAAATAGCCTATTTCGCAATTGTGAGTAAAGACGAACAAAGTACTTATGTCAAATTAGACGATGAACTTTCCCTATCGGTAAGTAACTTCGAGGTTTCGGGTGAGGCATTACAGAAAGGATTAAAAGGCTATTTGTATGGAGAAAGAGGGGTTTGGCGTCCAGGTGATACTTTGTTTTTGTCTTTTATTTTAAATGACAATGCCAATAAGTTGCCGGCCAATCACCCAATTACATTAAAACTGAACGATCCGAATGGTAAAACAACCTATCAAACCGTTCAAAGAGTAAATGATTTGAATCATTATAGCTTTCAAGTTCCAACGCAATCCTCCGCGCCAACTGGAAATTGGGAGGCAGTAGTTAGTGTGGGAGGTGCTCGCTTTTATAAAAGCATAAAAATTGAAACGATTAAACCGAATCGTTTAAAAATAAAAAGCAATTTCAATGCGGCAATCTTATCAACGAGTAAAAGAAACATCAACAATTTGCAAGTATTGTGGTTGCACGGAGCGATTGCCAAAGATTTAAAGACTGAAGTTCAGGCTAAATTCTCTCAACAAACAACAACCTTCAAAGGCATTAGCCAATATGTATTTGATGATCCTACAAGAAATTTCAATACCGAAGAAATCAATATTTTCTCAGGAAAAGTAGATGCCAATGGTAAAGCCTCCATCCCTATCAACCCAACATTACAAGGGCAAGCGCCGGGAATGCTCAAAGCGGCTTTTATTACAAAAGTATACGAACAAGGCGGTGATGTAAGCACGGATGTTTCCTCAACCACCTATTCGCCCTATCGAACTTATGTAGGGATCAAAGCGCCCGCTCCTAACAAATATGGAATGTTAGAAACCGACAAAAACAATAGTTTTGAATTGGTGACTGTGGGTGAAAATGGCGTTCCAAAACAAGTACGCAATTTGGACGTCCGCATTTACAAATTAGAATCCCGTTGGTGGTGGGATGCTTCGAACAACAATTTGTCGAATTATAGTTCGTCCAACGCTACTATCGCATATAAAAGTTACCGTATTGGAACAAACACCGCTGGAAAAGCGAGCATTGCTTTTAGTGTACCTGAAAACGATTGGGGCAATTACTTAGTTCGCGTTACTGATCCAAGCGACGGTCATTCCACAGGAATAAAAGTATATATCGATATGCCTTATTGGTCAGGAAGATCAAAAAACACCGATGGAACAGCAGCAACTATGTTGCGCTTTTCAACCGACAAAACAAAATATAATGTAGGCGATAAAGCAAAAATATTCTTCCCTTCAAGCGAAGGCGGCAGAGCCTTATTGTCCATTGAAAATGGCACGAAGGTAGTGAAGACCTTATGGGTGGAAACCGAAAAAGGGGAAACAACCATTACCCTTCCTATCACTGCTGAAATGGCTCCTAATGTGTACCTAAACATTAGTCTGCTGCAACCGCACGCCTCAACAATAAATGATTCCCCTATCAGAATGTATGGCATTGTACCCATAGAAGTAGTGGATAAAAACACTGTATTGGAACCGCAAATAGCAATGCCAAATGTATTGCGCCCAGAGCAGAACGTTGCGGTAAAAGTATCCGAAAAGAATGGCAAAGCAATGACCTATACCATTGCGGTCGTTGATGAAGGATTGTTGGACTTGACACGCTTCAAAACTCCTAATGCATGGGATAGTTTTTATGCCAAAGAAGCACTTGGGGTTCGCACTTGGGACATCTACGATGAAGTGATTGGTGCTTATGGAGGAAAGGTCAACCAAGTCTTTAGCATTGGTGGAGATGCCGAGTTAGGAGGAGGAAAAGCCAAAAAAGCCAATCGATTCAAAGCGGTGGTAATGTATTATGGTCCTTTTGTATTGGAAAAAGGGGCGACCAAAACCACTACTATTAAGCTCCCAAAATACATCGGTTCGGTGAGAACGATGGTGGTTGCTGCAAATAAAGAAAATGCTGCCTATGGAATGACTGAAAAAACAACAGCCGTAAAAAGTCCGTTGATGGTGTTGGCCTCATTGCCTAGAAAAATATCCCCTTCGGAAAAAGTCACTTTGCCCGTTACTTTATTTGCCACTGAAAAAAATATTAAGACCGTAAGTGTTCAAATCAAAACAAATAATGCCGTAAAAATCATTGGCAGTAAAGTTCAAAATGTAAGTTTCACGGAGCCTGACGAGAAAATGGCATATTTTAATTTGGAAGTTGGAAATACCACAGGCTTGGGTAAAATTCAAATCATTGCCACTTCGGGCAAAGAAAAATCAATATATGAGGTAGAGATTGATGTTACCAATCCAAACCCTGTTACCACCACTTATACCGATGTTATTGTTCCTCCAAACAGTTCCAAAACGGTAAGCTGGAAATTGTTTGGAGTTACGGGAAGCAATCGATCAAAGATGGAAGTTTCCTCCGTGCCGACTATAGATTTCAGCCGACGATTGGATTATTTGATCCAATACCCACACGGTTGTGTGGAACAAACTACTTCCTCGGCATTTCCTCAATTGTATTTAGGTGAAATTATGGATTTGGATGCTGCAACCCAACAAAGAGTTCAAAAGAATGTAACTGCTGCTGTTCAAAAACTTGGTAGCTTTCAAGTAGCCAGCGGTGGCTTATCCTATTGGCCTGATAATTCTGAAGCAGATGATTGGGGAACTTCTTATGCGGGACATTTTATCCTAGAAGCGGAGAGAAAAGGCTATGTATTGCCTATTAATTTTAAATCAAAATGGATTTCGTACCAACAAAAAATGGCCAAACAATG
>CANCJZ010000242.1 GCA_947378465.1 Flavobacteriaceae bacterium | reverse complement strand
ACAATAGTAATAGTTTTTATAACATAGATTTTTACCATATGAAAAAAGTAGTTTTTAGTCTTATTTTTTGTTTGCTCTCTTTCTATGCTTCAGCTCAAACGGGCTATGATATCAAAATTAATTTAAAAAACAGTAAGGACACTTTAGCCTATTTGACTTTTTATCAAATGGACAAAAATATGGTTAAAGATACCTGTACCCATATTAAAAATGGAAAAATTGTTTTTAAAGGTAAAGGCAAACTCGATAAAGGGGTGTATTCCATAATCAGCCAAGACAAACGTATATTGTTTGATTTCTATATCGATGATACCAATCAAAATCTTACTTTGAAAAGTGATGCTACCGCTGATTATTACAGCGATTTAGAAGCTCCCGATTCCAAATCAGAAAACGATTTTTTCAATTATGTGCGTTATGTGTCATCTCAAAATGCCAAACTTGAAGGTGCTTTATCAGAAGCTAAAGGCAAGTCCAAAAAGGATTCCTTAGCCATTATCAAAAACAAACGTTCTGAGTTGGATAAGGATGTGCACTCGTATGAGGAAAATTTTATTGCGCAACATAAAGGTTCTTTTGTCGCTGAAGTGATTAATTTAAGAATGGATAAATTACTTAAGGACGTCCCAACAGCTTCTAATGGTCGTCCTGATAGCATTGCTGTTTTTAAATATTATAAAAAACATTTTTGGGATGGCGTTGATTTTCAAAATGACGGCATTGTTCGTACGCCTTTCTTTGTACCTAAGTTAAAATATTATTTGGACAATGTAGTGATCAAACATCCCGATTCTACTATGGTCGAGGTGGATCGATTGATTGACAAAACTAAACCTGGAAGTTTGTTCAACAAACTACTTATTGCCCATATGACGTATACTTATGAAACTTCCAAAATTATGGGATTTGATAAAGTTTTCGTGCATATTATCGATCGTTATTTCAAAACCGGTAAAGCTAAAGGGATATACGATGATGAGTCGGTAGTGGGGAAAATTATCAAACGCGCGGACAAAATCCGCCCTTTATTAGTTGATGCGGTTGCTCCTGATTTGTATATGATTCCTGCTTCGGATCGCGATAAATTTGCCAAGATGGGCTTTGAAAGTGCCAAAACCAGTGAAGAGGTAACCAAGCTCTATTATGCCAATCAAACCGAAATCACTAAGAGTTTTCAAACCCTACATTCCGTAAAAGCGGATTATACGGTCCTTGTTTTTTGGGATGTGGATTGCAGCCATTGTAAGGTCGAGATTCCTAAATTGTTGACTGCATATCATGAATTGCAAAAAGAAAATATCGATGTTAAGGTATTTGCAGTGTATACCCAACACGAAGGAGAAAAATATTTGAAATATTTAGCAGATAACAAATTGGATTGGATTAACGTTTATGATGCTGCTCATTATAACAATGTCGCTGACAAATACGATATCTATTCGACACCAGTTATTTATTTGTTAGATAAAAATAAAGTGATCAAAGCCAAACAAATTGGTGCTGAACAAGTAAAGGATATTTTACATTCAATAATGGAAGAAGAAAAAAACAAAAAATAATCCATTTGAATATTTCAGGAGCATCTAATTAGTATTGATGTTGAATAGCAAGGGTGTGATTTTTTTTTAAAATCATAATACGAAATTAATTATAAGCCAAAATTTAGATAAATGAAAAAAATTACAACATTAATCCTCTTGTTTTCCAATTTGATAGGTAACTCACAGTGTCCTGCTCCAGCAAATGTTAACATAGTAGATAATATCAATTTATTAAACACTGCGGAATTATCTTGGACGGAAACTGGAAATGCAAATAATTGGGAAATTGCTATAATGCCTGATTATATGGTTGGATCAGCATTACCCACTACCTCTTGGATTTCAGCTACTACTAATCCGTTTGTAATAACGGATATCCCTCCTACTAATGGATGTTATGTGTTCTTTGTTCGTTCTGCTTGTTCATCAACTGACGTCAGTGCTTGGACGGCTGTCACTTCATTATCCTGTTCCACTAATATTATTACCTATCTTGCTTCTTTATCCAATGAATCTTTTGCATTAAATGACAACAGTAGGGTACAATTAGCTCCTAATCCATCTAAGAATGTTGTCAAAATTAATTCTAACTCAAAAATTGATACCATAACAGTATATGATTGTTTAGGAAAAGTAATTTTGACTCAAACTCAAAATAATAATGAAATTAATGTAGAATATTTTTCAAAGGGAGTTTATATTATTGAAGTGGTATCAGAAAATAAAAAAAATTATAAAAAATTCATTAAAGAGTAAGAATCATAAATTAAGACTCTTTTAAAAACCAAAAATAAAGATTAATGAAAAAAATTATATTACTGATTTTCGCTCTAACCAATTATGCTTTTTCACAAAATACTGCAAAAGTAGAGAAATCTATTTTTGGTATCCAAGCAACACTTATTGGGATTTCTGTTAATAATGAAATGCGATTGTCCAATCAAATAAGTTTAAGAAGCGAAGTTGGTCTTGATGGTGCTTTGTTTTGGGGCACACGAACAAAAGGAACGGGATTTTACTTAATCCCTGATTTAGTTATTGAGCCTAGATGGTATTATAATTTAGAAAAAAGAGTGTCAAAAGGGAAATCTATTAAAAAAAATAGCGGTAATTTCCTTACTCCATCTATTGTGTATGTTCCTGATTTGTTTGTCATTTCAAGTGATAAAAGTATTACTGGTGTAGTTCCCAGAATCGCTTTGATTCCTAAATGGGGAATTAAAAGAACTATAGGCGACCATTTTACTTATGAAGTTGGAACAGGAATTGGTTATGTACATTACTTAAATAATTATTATAACAAATCAAGTGATGTGATATTTGATATTCATTTTAAAATTGGTTATACATTTTAAAAAAAAAGAATATCCATTTATAGTATAAGTTGATTCTATTGAGACAGTTCCTTTCATTGTTGTAAAATAGGTCTGATCCATAAATAACCACTATTTTTTTTGCGAATTTTTAGTAGAAAAAAGTGTTTTGTTAGGAGGTTTAAAGGCGGGACTCTGGATAATATTCAATGAAGAGGTAACAAAATAGAATCGTTATTCTATTTATAAAATTATTTATTCAGATTTTTTTTATTACACTCCGAGTACTTCTCTAACAATTGCATAGCGGCAGCAAATGGTGAAAGTTCATTATTGCTGACCGCTTTTTTGTTGGTTTCCAAAAGTTCTATGATTTCAGGCAAATTGTAAAAATTATTTTTCAATTGCTCATTGATGGTCTCCAACATCCAATATTGGTTTTGCTCCTGACGTTTGTTCTCAAAATAATGATTTTCCTTAACCAGAGTTATATAATTAGCAATGTTGTCCCATACCTCGTTAATGCCCTCTTTAGTCATCGAACTGCAAGTAGACACACTTGGAATCCAGCCCGAATTTTTAGCCGGAAACAAATGCAAAGCCCTATTGAATTCGGTTTTGGCCAGTTTAGCCTTATTGATATTATCGCCATCGGCTTTGTTGATGACAATGGCATCCGCCATTTCCATAATCCCGCGTTTGATACCCTGAAGTTCATCCCCCGCACCTGATATTTTTAATAATAAAAAGAAATCAACCATACTGTGCACCGCAGTTTCACTCTGACCAACTCCCACCGTTTCAATAATAATGGTGTCAAATCCACACGCCTCACAAAGAATGATGGCCTCACGGGTTTTGCGCGCCACCCCACCCAAACTATCGCCAGAAGCACTTGGTCTGATATAGGCATTTTCGTCTTTGACCAATTCCTCCATTCGGGTTTTATCGCCCAAGATACTTCCGTGGGATATCGAACTACTAGGGTCCACCGCTAATACCGCTACTTTTTTGCCCAAGTCTGTTAAATGCTTGCCAAAGGCCTCTATAAAAGTGCTTTTTCCCACTCCAGGAACGCCTGTAATCCCTATACGAATAGAATTGTTGGCATAAGGAAGGCAACCGTTTATTACTGTATTGGCTTTCGCCAAATGCTCCGGATTGGTGCTTTCAACCAAGGTAATCGCTCTACTCAAAGCCACCTTATCGTGTTGGATAATACCCTGAATTAAGTCGTCTGCACTGGGTTGGATTTTTCTGAATTGAACCACTTGCGCCACCGAAGATTTACTGAAAGTCTCAGGAGGTGCAATGCCTTCTTTTTCGTAAAGCGCCGATGTTTTAGATTTAGATTCAGACAAAGCAATCGTTTTTTAGGTTTCACAAATTTACAATAAAAAATTACTTTTTTAAGGTGAAATAGACATTCGATACTTTTATTTAAAACTCTAAAATCTTCCCCTCCTAACGTTTTCTAGATTTTTGACTCTTTTGATTCTTTTAAATTTTCTCATTATTTGATTCGGTTTGTATTTTTTATAATACACAGTAAATAAGGTGTATATATTTTTTTTTGATATTTTATAGTTGAGTTATCAACAAAGTGTATTGAAATTATGAGGGAAACCACTACATTAAAAATCATGGTTTTCAATGATTGACACGTATATTCTTTGTGCCTAATTTTGGGATAGTTACGTTCTTATCTCATTTTGAT
>CANCJZ010000241.1 GCA_947378465.1 Flavobacteriaceae bacterium | reverse complement strand
CAACACACGCCATTTCCATCACAACACATGCCATTTCCATCACAACACACGCCATTTCCATCATAACACACGCCATTTCCATCACAACACACGCCATTTCTATGTCATCACATCGGAGTAATCATTAGATTGTGGGAGTAGTAATTAGATTATGGGGAGTAGTCATTAGATTGTGTAAACTCAAAGGAATTTTTTTTACACTTTTAAGAGTGATTAATTATGGGCTCTTGTCTTTTATTAACTTCAAATAAGCTTCACGAGGATATTTATTGCGGTCTTCTATCAGTACTTTGCCATTTTTTAATTGGTAATAGGTAGTATCTTCTCCTTTCTTTTTATAGGCAGAATCCCCAACAGCTATTTCATAAAATATTTCTGTCGGAATTTGAATTTTGTGATAGGGAGCTATGACTATGTACTTATTGTCTCTATAGTGGTCTCCGTCTTTCATTGTTTTTATCACTTTTCCGCTAAATTCATTTCTATTCCCTTCCAAATACCGCTTTTTGTTGTAATCCAAGGAGTTATTTTGATAGATAATAATAATCGCTACAAATATTCCAATTGGAATAAATATATGTGCGAGATTTTTTTTTGATTAATGCATTTTGTTTGGATAACTCTTGTTCGGAGTAGTTCATTGTATGAGGTTATTGAATATTTTATTTAGTTCAAATCACTTTTTAATTATAATTGATAAACATTAACAAAAATTGAAGGGTTCTAAGTAGGATTGGTATTGCTAAAATATTATTATCAACAGTAATTTACTAAACTTATTTTTGCATTTACTATTTTAGCTCATCACTGTGAATTGACAAGTTTATTAATTGATATCCCTCGTCGGTTCTGAGAAATCCATAACTGTTTTGCACTAATTTTTTATTGTCGTAATGATTGATGTTTAATGACATTTTTGGATACTTCCATTCTTTTGATGCGCCACAATTATTAAAGTATTTTTCAAATGCTTCCCCATCGTAAGTAATACTGTTCAATCCATCGCTTGAAATAAAGTATTCTGTTGAGGGTTGTACTATTTCGAACAAATTATTTTTCAATAGTGTGAAGTTGTCCGTTATGAGTTTTTCTTTTTTGGTTTTTCCCCAGCTTTTTTTGGTATCCCAAGTAATTGTTTCAAAGGCACTATCCATTAACGTTTCAAGTGTTACGCCTTTTTCAATTGTATTTGTAATCCATTGTTTGAATTCTTTTTCATAATCAATAAATGAATAATAGCTTCCGTCTTTTCCTAAAAAAGCGACTCTAATAGGATCCAAATCGGGAGTATTTGCTTTTTTTAGAGAATAAAGATTGAGGAATTGATTGGTTGTACAATTTTCAACTAGAGTATTATTTAAAGTATCCATCAGGATTTGTTGACCGCCATCCCAATAATAATCTTCGCTATTTTTATATTTGTCTATATTGAAGAATTTTTTTTCCGCTCCCTTTAATCCTATTATAAGCCCATTTTGAACAACGGATAAATCATCATAAATTGCTGGAATCACAACAGTTCCCGTTCGATTCAACATACCAACTTTACTGCTTTTATGATCTCTAAAACGAATAAAACCTTCACTTTCGCAATCATTGGTGTTATCATAATAATACAAACTGTTTTTACCAACAATTTTCCCCGTTTTGGTAAGGTAATAACTGTTCCCTTTCCCGATGGTATCTTCAATAACCGCAATGATATTGTCAAACTTAATGACGGAGGTCATTTCATTAAATTTTGGTTGGATTTTTACCACTCCATTTTTATCCTTAAAACCAATCAAATTAGTGCTCTCATTGCTGAATGCATACCAGATGTCTTTTCCTTGTCCAAATGAATTGAGGATTGAAACTATTGCAAAGATTAGGATGAGAATTAGTTTCTTAGACATAAGGGGGTTGGTGTATTTTTTTGTTTAAAATGGTTAATTATATTTTTTCAAATATATTAAAAATATGATGATTGATTTTATTGACTTTTATTAAAGAAAATTTATTACTGATTAATATTTTCCTACAGTTTTCATTCGTTAGTATGCGGCAGCATAGTAATGCTACTACTAATACACTAAAAAATCTATCTCAATCATTCATTTTTATTCAAAATGCCTTGAATTATTTTATATTTGGTGTGTAAACCTATTTTATAGTAAATTTGAAAACAAAAAAGGCAATGAACGATACGGTAATCGACAATTTTTCAAAACTTAAATCTTCTTTATTTATAGTTCCTCTATTGTTGTTAGTTGCCATTGTTGTTTTTTTGTTCAGCCAACATTCTTTATCAGTTGAGGGCTATATACAGGTTCAAAAAAACTTGTTTTATTTTATAAATTCTAAATACTCGCAATTTCCAACACTGATTTATAATCTGACTCAATTAGGGGATGCACTTATCTTTTTTTCATTTATTGGTTTGTTGCTTATTTATGTTCCCAAAATATGGGAAACGCTATTAACGGCTTCCATTGTTTCGGCCTTGTTATCGGCGGTATTGAAAAATTTGTTTTCTGTTCCCCGACCAGCGGCATCATTTGATACTACTACTTTTACCATTATTGGCAATGCTTTATCCGGTCACAGTAGTTTGCCGTCAGGACATTCTATAACGGTGTTTACTGGGCTGAGCATTTTTATGTTTGCTTTTATGCCCAAAAAGATCAACTATAAAATGCTGTGGTCTTTAGGAATTGTTTGCTTGGGAATCTTGTTAGTATTGACCAGAGTAGGAGTAGGAGCACATTATCCATTGGATACTATGATTGGTGGGATAATTGGTTATATTTCGGCGCTTATAGGAATCTTTATCAATAGAAAATATCCTATTTGGTCGTGGATCAACAACAAAAAATACTACCCCGTTTTTATCGTATTGTTCTTAGTGTGCATTGGAGTATTGGTCAACAAAATTCTCCACGAAAATTTAATTGTATTTTATTTAGCACTACTTAGTTTGATCGTTTCATTATATAAAATCATCTATGTTTACATTAAAAAATAATATTAAAATCACTCAATTGGTGCTGCTATTGAGTGCTCTAAATTTTTTATTCTTTCATTACCCTTTCTTTAGTTTTGTTTTTCACAACGTCGATTATAAAAGTTTTAACGGCCTACTGTTGGTTGTTAGTTTGCTAATACTTGTGTTGGTGTTGAATGCCTTTGTGTTCTATATCCTTTTCTTTCTGTCGCGTTATGTGGGCAAACCGCTGTTGGTTTTGTTTTTTGTCATCAATTCGATTGCCGTTTATTTTGTCAATACTTACAATGTAATTATTGACGAAAGTATGATTAGTAATGTGTTGAATACCAAATACGAAGAGTCGAGTAGTTTCTTTTCCTTCAAATTGATTCTTTATGTAGTACTATTCGGGATTTTACCGAGTATTTATATCATTAAAGCAAAATATAGTACGGTTACGGTAAAGAAGTTTTTCACAACAGTTGGACTGACTTTACTGTTTGTAATTGCGTTGGTAGTGGCCAATGCGAGTAATATATTGTGGATTGACAAAAACTCTAAAACGCTTGGAGGTTTGGCCATGCCTTGGTCGTATGTGGTGAATACCTCTTTGTTCTATGTGCACGAGGCAAAAAGGAATGAAAAAGAGATTCTGCTGCCTAATGCTACCATTACCGACAATCAAAAATCAGTAGTAGTATTGGTCATTGGGGAATCGGCACGTAAGCAAAACTTTTCGTTGTATGGTTATGCTAAAAACACCAATCCTTTATTGTCTAAAGAGGAGCATTTAGCTCATTTTAATGCGACTTCTTGTGCGACCTATACCACAGCCGGAGTCAAAGGAATTGTACAATATAAAGACACGGATGATTTGTATGAAATATTGCCCAATTATTTATACCGCAATAATGTAGAAGTAATTTGGCGTACCACCAATTGGGGAGAGCCTCCCGTACATATCAAAAACTATCAGGACCGCGAGTACCTGTCCAAACAATGCAAAGGCGAGGGATGCAATTACGATGAATTGCTGCTGACAGGATTGAAGGAACAGATATTGGCCAGTAAAAAGAATAAAATTCTGATCGTATTGCATACCAGTACCAGTCATGGACCTACGTATAGCAAAAAATACCCACCGCAATTTGAATCTTTCAAACCGGTTTGTAACAGTGTGGAATTAGGTAAATGTTCCCAAACGGAGTTGATCAACGCCTACGACAATACCATTGTATATACGGATTATATTTTGTCGAAAGTGATTGCCGATTTGAAGCAATTGAAAGAATTTAAAAGCACGATGTTATTCGTTTCCGATCACGGGGAATCGTTAGGGGAGAACAACTTGTACATGCACGGTTTGCCGATGAGTATTGCACCCAAGGAACAATTTGAAATTCCTTTTATTGTATGGACTTCAGAGGGGGGGAATCCACTCAAACCTAATAAAACTTTAACTCAAGGCCATGTGTTCCACAGTGTGTTGCGCTTTTTGAGTGTTAAAAGTCCGATTTATGATGAGAAAATGAATATTTATAAATAGGTTACTTCTTTTGTATTTCAGTCTTGAAAATTATTTGTAATTTATAACTATTTTAAATTTTAAATATGATTATTAATGACAAATAAATT
>CANCJZ010000240.1 GCA_947378465.1 Flavobacteriaceae bacterium | reverse complement strand
ATAGTCCCTTCGTCCTCTTTGACATTCCCCCAAACCAAAGCAATGTATTCACGCTCTGAAGTTTTATCTTCAAATTGTTTGGCCAAATGCGTCATCGCAGCTTCTGTTTTAGCCACCACTAACAAACCCGAAGTGTTTTTGTCAATACGATGCACCAAACCAGGACGCTCGGAACTGTTTAAAGGTAAGTTGTCAAAATGAAAGGCCAAGGCATTTACCAAAGTCCCCGTGTAATTCCCGTGACCAGGATGTACCACCAAGCCCGGAGGTTTGTTGATGACCAACAAATCCGCATCTTCATATACAATATCTAAAGGAATGTCCTCAGGATCGATACGGTTTTCAAAAGGTGGATGCGTCAACAATACACGCACCACATCAAATGGTTTTACTTTATAATTGGATTTTACCGGTACATCATTGACATAGATGTCACCATTGGTAGCGGCTTGTTGTATTTTATTTCGGGTAGCATTGGGAATCAACTGCATTAAATATTTGTCAATTCTTAGAAATGCTTGCCCCTTGGGAACCTCAAAACGGTGGTGCTCAAAAAGTTCTTCTTCGGGCTCCTGAAATTCGATATTATTGTCCATTTTTTAAGGTGTCTATTTGTTCAATAGCAGGCTGATCGCCAACTAAACTGTCTATTTCTTTTTCGTTAAATACTACTTTTCCATCTCCTAAAACCAAATCAATTTTAGATGCTTTTAGTACTTTCTCCCCCCCTTTTAGTTTTTTGCCATTCATCCAAATTTCCAACACCATATCTTTCCCCATGTGTGGAATATATTTGATCTCTCCTACTTCCAAACCAACGGCTTTTAGGGTAGGAACGGCTTGACGGTAGGTTTTATCAACCAAATCAGGCACTTGAACTTTCTTGTACGTATCCGCATTGATTTTGATATAAATGGTTCTCCCTGCTTTTACTTTAGAACCCGCTGTAGGTTCTTGTTGCACCGCAGACAGCTTTGGATAGTCCTGTTTATAATCTACAGTATCGATGATTTTATAATCTAAATTCAAAGCATCAAGTTTTTCTTCTATTTGATCTTCATTCAGTTTACTCAAATTAGGAACGGTAATTTCATCCCCGTGATGCGTTACAAAAGTAATCCAATGAAAAAACAAAAAAGCAACCACTGCTACAATTGTAAGGGCTGCCAATAGTTGGGCTAAAAAAACTTTACTCGTAATATATTTGCGAAAACTCATAAATAAAAATATTATATCGCAAAGATATAATTTTTAGTTTCAACAATTGTTCTATTTTTGTATAGTAATTAAAATAAAATCGCAATGAACGTAGCCGTTGTTATGGGCGGATATTCCGACGAATCGGTAATATCCTTACGAAGTGGACAATTGATTTTAAATCATTTGGATCAATCAAAATATAAAACTTACGAAGTTCACATCCTTCTTGACGAATGGTACTGTTTGATTGAAGGTGTAAAATATCCAATCAACAAGGCTGATTTTTCGTTTACTAAAGACAACCAAGTCGTGCATTTTGATGTGATATCCAATACTATTCACGGTACTCCAGGAGAAGATGGACACATGCAAGCCTATTGGGAGTTGTTAGGAATCCCTTATACAGGTTGTGGTTATTACCAATCCAGCTTGACGTTTAACAAAAGAGATACACTTTCTGTTCTGTCAAAATTTGATATCCCAAAAGCCAATTCTATTTATGTTACCAAAGGTGATGCTATTGACGGACATCAAATAGTTGCCGAATTAGGCCTTCCTTTCTTTGTAAAACCCAATCAATCGGGTAGCTCTTTAGGGGTTTCTATGGTGAGTACTTTAGACGATTTACCTAAAGCACTAGACTTTGCTTTTGCTGAAGACAATGATATCCTAATCGAATCGTACTTGAACGGTAGAGAAGTTTCCGTGGGAGTGATGAATTATAAAGGAGAAGTAATTGTGATGGGAATCACCGAAATTCTTTCTCAAAATGAATTCTTTGACTACGAAGCCAAATATCTTGGAAAATCAGATGAGATTACTCCTGCGCGTATTTCAAAAGAAATAGAAGATCGCGTAATCGCTACTGCCAAAAAAGTGTATATCTCTTTAGGAATGTCCGGTTTTTCAAGAACTGATTTTATCATTATGAACGATATTCCATATTTTATAGAAATCAATACCAATCCTGGATTGTCGCCACAAAGTATTTTCCCTCAACAAGCCGCCCACGCACAACGAGCTATGAGTGATTTGTTGGACAACGAAATCGAATTGGCATTGAAGAGAAAACCAATCTGGAAAAAATAAATCTCAAACACTATGAAAAGAGCAATATTCCCCGGTTCGTTTGATCCCATTACCAATGGCCATTATGACATTATCAAAAGAGGAATTTCTCTTTTTGACGAAGTGATTGTTGCTATTGGAATCAATGCCGATAAAAAATATATGTTTTCCTTAGACGATCGCAAGCGATTTATAGAAGAAGCTTTCAAGGACGAACCCAAAGTTAAAGTAATCACTTATGAAGGTTTGACCATTGATTTATGCCGTAAGTTAGATGCCGATTTTATCCTAAGAGGATTGAGAAACCCGGCCGACTTTGAATTTGAAAAAGCAATTGCTCACACTAACAGAAGACTTTCTAAAATAGAAACAGTATTCCTTTTGACAGCTGCCAAAACTTCTTATATCAGTTCGAGTATCGTCAGAGATGTCATTCGAAACAAAGGAGATTATACTGTGTTAGTGCCGGATTCGGTTCGGATTTAAAAGAAAAACGATTTAACATATTTGAATTTGTTAAATCGTTTTTTTTTATTCTTCTATTTTCTTAATCACCTTTCGGGCTACTTCAATTTTATATTTTTTGCCTTTCATCTTTTCCTCACGGATATTTTTCAAAAGCTCTTTTACTTTGCTCGACTTCACTGCCGCAAAAGAAATAAAATCTTTGACTTCAATCAATCCTAAATCACCTTTCTCTAGTTTGCCTTTTTGAGAAAAGAAACCTACAATATCTATTTTATTCAATTTATTCTTTTTCCCTCCACTTACGTAAATGGTTTGAAATTCAGGAGCCTTTGGCAATGTTGTGTGATTTTCAACCGACAACACGGACATTCCATAATCCAAATAATCCATCTTCTTTTCACTTTCGTGAGTAATCACATAAGCAGTTCCCGAAGCAAGCATACGTGCCGTTCTACCGTTACGATGGGTGAATTCATCTTCTTTTGAAGGCAGATGATAGTGAATTACGTGCTTCATTTCAGGAATATCCAAACCACGAGCAGCCAAATCAGTAGTCACCAAATAGTTCACACTACCATTTCGGAATTGTATCAAAGCGCGTTCACGCTCATCCTGATCCATTCCTCCGTGGTAATAAGTGGAATAGATGCCTTTATCATTCAAGGTATCACTGATACGCTCTGCAGCGTCGCGGTGGTTGCAAAAGATCAAAGCGGATTCCGATTTTAAAGAGCATATCAATTGAAACAACGAATTGATTTTGTCTTTTTCTTTAGAAACAATTCTTTTCAAACTCAAATTGGTCGTTTCTTCATTATCTGGAATAAAATCCAAAATGGTAGGATGAACTACTCTAGTGTATTTTGGAATTTCAATTTCAGAAGTCGCCGAAACCAACACACGTTTGTTCAACTGACTCAAACGCGAAATTATATAGGACATCTGCTCGTGAAAGCCTAATTGCAAAGACTTGTCAAATTCGTCCAATACAAGTGTTTTTATTTTTTCTGTGGTAAAAGTACCGCGATCCAAATGATCCGCAATACGACCCGGAGTTCCTATCAACAAGGCGGGTGGATTCGATAGATTCTTTATTTCTGTTTCAATAGAGTGCCCTCCATAACATACATTCACCTTATAATCGGTGCCCATTTTCTTCCATACTTGTTCAATTTGAAGCCCTAATTCACGAGAAGGAACTAATATTAAACATTGCACTCCCTTTACTTCAGGATCGATGATTTGGAAAATAGGCAACAAAAACGCTAAAGTTTTCCCTGAGCCTGTAGGCGATAACAACAATACATTGGTATCATTCAAAATGGCTTCCTGCGCCATTTCTTGCATTTCGTTAAGCGACGCTATGCCTAAATTCAACAATAAATTGTTGGAATGTGGATTTTTATTCATTGGGCAAAGGTAGGAAGAATTTTTAGTTTACAGCGGTCAGTTTTCAGTGATCAGTGATTTAGATTGCGGTTAGAGTGGTCAGTATTCAGTGATCAGTTTGGCAGAGGTCATTGATTTAGAGTGCGGTAGAGTGGTAAGTTTGAGAGTGGTAAGTGATTTAGATTGCTGTTAGAGTATCCAGTATTCAATGTTAGACTTAAAGACTAAAGTATTCGTTGTATCTTAATTAGTGATTTACATTTGAATAAAATGACTGAGGAACATTTACAAGTACCCGCTCTAATCATTAAAAAATAATTACTAAACCCTAAAAACCTTAAAGAGTCTAATCACTGAAAAATGAACACTTAAAGACAAAAAAATTCACTGAACACTGAACACTGAACACTAACTATTGCTCGCTATAAACATTTTCTTCTTCAAACAACAGTTTGATATTTTCATAAGAATTTTTCATAGCTTCTTTAATTTGCTCTGGGTTG
>CANCJZ010000239.1 GCA_947378465.1 Flavobacteriaceae bacterium | reverse complement strand
GTAAGAAGCAAGATTTTGTGGAATTTGAAAGCCCCGTCAGGGGTGACATATTGGTAGCAAAATGATTGAAGCTAACAATAAGTCCCGTAGGTACGACATGTATCAAGAGCTATAATCACGATAAATATTCACGTCTCGAACCCTCGCAGTGTTATAACCCTGCGAGGGTTGGAAAAAAAAATTAGAAGACGGTCAACATTAATCAAGGAAGTTCATTTCCTCTTTCGTCTATTCTCTATATTCCATTCTCTATCCTCTAAACACAACATCTTTCTTCTCAACGTGATTAGTAGGTTCCTTGCTTCAAAATGTACAGTCCACAGCACAAAAATATTTCTCGCCAACTCGAGCATGCCTCGTTCTTTTAGGATAATTATATATATCAATACAAAAACATCTTGTCCTAGCGCGAAAAGGACTCGGCCTGGCGCAAAAAGGACTCGTCCTAGCATAAAAAGGACAGGACTTTTATGATTATTCCTCGGCCTGGAGCGAAAATACCTCGGCCTAGCACGAAAAGGACTCGGCCTAGCGCGAAAAGGACAGGACTTTTATGATTATTCCTCGGCCTGGAGCGAAAATACCTCGGCCTAGCGCGAAAAGGATTCAGCCTAGCGAGAAAAGGACAGGTCTTTTGATTGAGGGGAAAGAAGGTTAATTGATGGGGATTTGGTAGATCTTCAAAAGTTATCGGTAAACTTCGGACAGCAATCGTCAACTTTCGGACGTCACCTGTAAATCTTCGGAAGTCATCGGTAAACTTCGGACGTCAATCGGCAAATTTCGGATGGCATCTGTTAATCTTCGGAAGTCATCGGTAAACTTCGGATGGCAATCGGCAACTTTCGGACGGCACCTGTAAATCTTCGGACAGCACTTGTAAATCTTCGGACAGTACCTGTAAATCTTCGGACGGTACCTGTAAATCTTCGGACAGCACTTGTAAATCTTCGGACAGCACCTGCAAACCTTCGGACGGCATCGGTAAACTTCGGACGGCATCGGTAAACTTCGGGCGGTACCTGTAAAACTTCGGACGGCATCGGTAAACTTCGGACGGTACCTGTAAAACTTCGGATGGTACCTGTAAATCTTCGGACAGCACCTTCAAAACTTCGGACGGCATTGGTAAACTTCGGATAGCATCTGTAAATTTTCATAAAACACCTGTAAATCTTCAGAAGGAATCGATAATCCTACTTTATGCCGTAAATATTCTTCAATCCGCGTTCCTTTATTGAATATGAATTTGTGTCAATTCCTTTTTCCGCAAAGAATTTGTGGAGAATTTGTGTAATTCGTGTTGAAAAATCAGCCCTCCATATATTTCCCCAACCTACATAAATCCGCGCCAATCCGCGTTCCTTTATTGAATCAATTGAAATAGGCTTAGCTCAACAAAAAAAGTAGATTATACCGCTACAGCTCCTTTAATATGAGCATGCGGATCATAGCCTTCTAACGTAAAATCTTCAAAAGTAAAGCTAAAAATATCCTTCACCTCAGGATTCAAAATCATTTTTGGAAGCGGTTTTGGTTCGCGAGACAATTGCAATTCCAATTGTTCAAAATGATTGTTGTAAATATGCGCATCGCCAAAAGTGTGGATGAACTCACCTGCTTCCAATCCGCACACTTGAGCCACCATCATAGTGAACAAGGCGTAGGATGCTATATTGAACGGAACGCCAAGAAAGATATCCGCGCTGCGTTGGTACAATTGACACGATAATTTGCCTTCGGCCACATAAAATTGGAAAAACGCATGACAAGGAGGAAGCGCCGCTTTGCCATTGGCTACATTTTCTGCAAAGGATTTGCTCGTGTCAGGTAAAACGGATGGATTCCAAGCTGAAACCAACATACGACGGCTGTTTGGGTTGTTCTTTAGTGTATCTATAAGTTCGGTGATTTGATCAATCTCTTCACTGTTCCAGTTGCGCCATTGATGTCCGTATACAGGACCTAAATCGCCGTTTTCATCGGCCCATTCATCCCAGATTTTTACTCCGTTTTCTTTCAAATAACCAATGTTAGTGTCGCCTTTCAGGAACCATAACAATTCGTAAATAATGGATTTCAAATGAAGCTTTTTAGTGGTTACCATTGGAAAACCCTCACTCAAGTCAAAGCGCATCTGATAACCAAAAACACTCTTAGTGCCCGTTCCTGTTCGGTCTCCCTTTTGAACGCCATTCTCTAATACATGCTTTACTAAATCGTGATACTGTTTCATCTTATTCTTTGACTTATTATATGTAAAAACTAAATCTTATTCGAAAACTTATTTAATCCTATCTCTCCTTCAATACCAGAACCTAAAACCTAGAATCTAGAACCTACAACCTAAAACTATCTCTTAGAGATTTCGTCTCTTATCTTAGCGGCTTTCTCGTAGTCTTCGTCTTGCACTGCGCTTTCTAATAGTTCGTGCAATTCCGATAGGCTGAATTTTTTATAACCCTCTTCTTGTTGGTCCTCTTCCATACCAAAAGTTTCAGGATTTGACAACACCCCATCTTCATCCATATCACGACCTTCGTTTTCCAAAGGATTCGCGTTAAGATAGATTCCAGCCTTGTCTAAAATATTTTTATAAGTAAAAATAGGTGCATGAAAACGCAATGCCAAAGCAATAGCATCCGAAGTACGTGCGTCAATAATTTCCTCAATTTTATCTCTTTCACAAATAATGCTCGAGTAGAATACCCCATCCACTAATTTGTGGATGATTACCTGTTTGATGACAATATCAAATCGGTCGGAAAAACTCTTGAACAAATCGTGCGTCAACGGACGTGGTGGTTTGATTTCTTTTTCGAGAGCGATGGCGATGGATTGGGCTTCAAAGGCACCAATAACTATAGGTAGTTTTCGATCTCCATCCACTTCGTTTAGGATAAGAGCATAGGCGCCATTTTGGGTTTGACTATACGATATTCCTTTAATAGTAAGCTTTACTAAACTCATTGCTTTATAGTATAAAGTACAGTTTATGGAATCACTATACTTTGTGTTGTTGTATAATTGTTGGATTGCAAAGTAACGAAAAAAAACTCTAATTCTTTTTACAAACAAATCTTAGTATTTTGCAAAAAAAATGAGTCACCTATAAAGATGACCCATTAAGTTTGAGTTAGTTTTGTTTATCTTATGAATTCTGTGCTTTGAATTCTTTTAGTTTTGCAGTTAAACGAGGGATGATGTCAAAAGCATCGCCTACAATACCGTAATCTGCTACTTTAAAGAAAGGCGCTTCGGCATCTGTATTGATGACTACTTTTACTTTTGATGAGTTAATCCCTGCAATATGTTGGATCGCTCCTGAAATTCCCACAGCAATGTATAAATTGGTTGCTACAGGTTTTCCTGTTTGACCTACGTGCTCACTGTGAGGACGCCATCCCAAATCAGAAACTGGTTTAGAACAAGCGGTTGCTGCTCCAAGTACGCTTGCAAGTTCTTCAAGCATTCCCCAGTTCTCAGGACCTTTCATTCCTCTACCGCCTGATACTACGATATCGGCATCCGCAATAGTTACTTTTCCAGTAGCTTTCTCTACTGATTCTACTTTTACAGCGAAGTCAGCGTCGTTTAAGCTTGGAGCAAAATCCTCAGTAGCTAAGCTAGCCGCTGATTCATTTAATCCGTAGGAGTTTTTAGCTAAACATAATACTTTTACATCGGTAGCAATTTCAGTGATATTAAAAGCTTTGTTAGAGAAAGCATTTCTTTTTACTTGAAATGGAGCAGTGCTTAAAGGCAATCCCACTACATTTGAAGCAAATCCTGCGTCCAATCCAACGGCTACTAGAGGCGCTAAATACAAGCTGTCCGTTGTTGAAGACAAAACAATTACTTTGCTTCCTTCTTTTTGTGCCGCTTGCTTGATTACATCAGCGTAAGCTTTAGCAGAAAAGTTGGCTAATTTGTCATTAGTTACTTTTAATACTTTATCGACACCGTATTTTGATAATTCAGATACATCACCGGTATTAACGGTAACGGCAGTAACTGTTGTTCCTAAAGATTCAGCTACCTTTTTTGCATAAGAAGCCAATTCAAAGGCCACTTTTTTGAACTTTCCTTCTGCTGATTCTGCGTATATTAATAAAGACATTGTTTTAAATTTAAGAGTTTATGATAGTTTTGATGTTTTGGTATTTGATTTATAAATTCAAATACGCTGATCAGTATACTAATGATTAGATTACTTTCGCTTCGTTGTGTAATAAGTTGATTAACTCATCCAAATTGTCCGCTGAAACTAATTTCACCGCCGATTTAGCTGCTGGTTTTTCAAATTTCACTGCCTTAGTATTGTTGTTTGCAGTAATAGGTTCCAATACTGTCAATACTTTAGTTCTAGCAGTCATGATGCCACGCATATTTGGAATACGCAAATCTTTCTCTTCAACTAATCCTTTTTGTCCACCTATAATAAGAGGTAAAGATGCCGATACGATTTCTTTTCCACCGTCAATTTCTCTTCCTGCTTTTGCAGAAGTACCATCAACGCTTAGCTCTGTACAAGAATTTACAAAGTTGTAACCCAATAAACCTGCTAACATTCCAGGAACCATTCCACCGTTATAGTCTAATGATTCTTTTCCACAAATTACTAAATCATAACCGCCTGTTTT
>CANCJZ010000238.1 GCA_947378465.1 Flavobacteriaceae bacterium | reverse complement strand
TTTTAGTATAGACAACTATACTTTTAGTATAGCTGACCATACTTTTAGTAAAGCGAATTATACTTTTAGTATAGTGAACCATACTTTTAGTATAGTTAACCATACTTTTAGTATAGCGAACGCTACTAATAGTATCGCAAGTGCTACTTTTAGTATCGCTGACGCTATTATTAATATACTGAACGCTATTATTAGTATCGCAAGTGCTACTTTTAATATCGCTGACGCTATTATTAATATACTGAACGCTACTATTAGTGTCGCGAGTGCTACTTTTAGTATCGAAAACGCTATTATTAGTGTCGCAAGTGCTATTAATAATAGCGCAAACGCTACAATTAATGTCGCGATTTCCCTTATTAAGTGAAATCGCTTTCATTAATAGAAAAGGTTTTTGGTTTATTTTAAAATAAAAAGAAAGAAGAAGAGAAAAACAGGACTATTTTTCCTCTGCACAAAGCCAATTGATGTCTTCCAGCAACTGTTTAACATTTTTAATCCCCGGTTCGGTCGGTCCGTCGAGGTTGGTGCCGTCATAGAAGCCGCGGATGCGTCTTTTCGCATCGACTAGTACAAAGTTTTCGGTGTGCACCATATCGTACATTTCTGATGGCTTTCCGGTCTTTACCGCCAAATACGATTGACGGGCGATATAATAAATGTCCTTTTTGTTACCCGTAACCAAATTCCATTTGCCGTCAATAACCCCTTTTTCTAAGGCGTATTTTTTCAAAACGGGAACACTATCGATATCCGGAGTCACGGAATGCGACAGCAACAGTACTTTAGGATTGTTTTGGAGGTGGTCCTGAAGCCACACCATATTGTTAGTCATCTTGGGACAAATAGAACCGCAAGTGGTAAAGAAAAAATCGGCGACATAAATTTTACCTTTATAATCCTCTTGGGTAATGGTTTTGCCATTTTGATTGGTAAACTTAAAGTCGGCTATGGTATGATCTCGGGCAATAAATTGAATGGTAGAATCCACCATTTCAGGATTGACATCACTTGGATTGTAGATGGGTAAGGTTTTTTTAGGCTTGAGTACACTGTAAAAAAGACCTACAGTAATGATAGAGAATACGAGAAAGAAGCCTAGGAATAGTTTGTATTTTTTAAGAGTCGTTAGCATGGCATAAATTTCGGCAAAGTTACAAAACAACTCATTCAAAGCCGTTTTGGTACGTTCATTTTATTTTATTTTAACAAATTGTAATTTAAAAATTAATAGATTTGTCAAAACAATCATAAGAACTTCAATATGAAAATTCAAAACAAAGTAAAAATGGCTTTGGCAGTAACTTCGGTTTTTGCATTAAGTCATTCCTACGCACAACAAAAAACCCATGGAATCAATTTGGATTTAATGGATAAATCGGTTCGCCCGAATGATGATTTCTTCAAATTCGTCAATGGTACTTGGCTTAAAAACACAGCGATTCCAGCGGACAAAACCCGTTGGGGTAGTTTTGATGAATTGCGTCAAAACACCGATAAAGATGCCTTAGCGATTTTGAATGAGGCGACTAAAAATCCTAAATACAAATCAAATACGGATCAAGGGAAAGCCATCAATATGTACAAATCGGCGATGGATACAGTAGCGCGTAACAAACAAGGGATTGCGCCATTAAAACCGTATTTAGCCAAAATCAATGCAGTTAAAAACATACAAGACTTGCAAAAACTGATGATGGAATCCGAAGCAGTAGGTGGAAGTGTTGGATTTTTCGGTGTGGGTGTTGGAGCTGATGAAAAAAACAGCAACCGTAACGTAGTGAGTCTTGGACCTGGATCCTTGGGATTGCCAGACCGTGATTATTATGTATCGGATGAAAAAGATTCAAAAGAAAAACGCGATAAGTACGTGCTTCACGTAGCGAAGATGTTGCAGTTTTTAGGAGAGACTCCAGAACAAGCAAAATTGGATGCGGATAAAATTTTGGCTTTAGAAATCCAAATGTCCCGTCCTCGTTTGGATCGTGTAGAACGCAGAGACAACAAAAAACAATACAACCCAACAGCGATTGGTGATTTGCAAAAAATGGTGCCGATCATCAATTGGAATACGTATTTGAAAGGTGTTGGTTTTACCAAATTGGACACGATTATCGTTTCACAACCGCGTTATATGGCGGCTTTACAAACGGTATTTACTGAAAACAAAGTAGACGATTGGAAAGCATATATGCGTTGGATGTTGTTGCGAGGTGCTGCATCACAATTGTCAACGGATATTGAGGCGGCTAATTTTGATTTTTATGGAAAAACCTTAACAGGCGCTTTAAAACAACGTCCTCGTAATGAAAAAGCATTACAAGTGGTGAATGGAACCGTAGGGGAAGCTTTAGGAAAATTATATGTTGAAAAAATGTTTCCTGCTGAAGCGAAAGACAAAGCAGCAAGAATGATCAAAAACATCATTGCAGCCTACAAAATCAGAATCAACAACCTGACTTGGATGTCGCCTGAAACTAAAAACAAAGCGAATGAAAAGTTAGATAAATTGACTATCAAAATTGGATATCCTGACAAATGGGAAGACTATTCTGCTTTAGTAGTAAAAAGTCCAGCAGAAGGAGGAAGTTATTTTGACAATCTTAAAAATGTGGCAAGCTGGGCTTGGAAAAAAGACTTAGATAAATTGAACAAGCCTGTGGACAAAACCGAATGGGGAATGTCACCACAAACGGTGAACGCATATTACAATCCATCGTATAACGAAATTGTATTCCCAGCAGCGATTCTTCAACCTCCTTTTTATGATTACAAAGCGGATGCAGCGGTTAATTATGGAGGAATTGGAGCAGTAATTGGACACGAAATCTCTCACGGATTTGATGACCAAGGAGCGAACTATAATGCTGAAGGTAACCTTATCGACTGGTGGACAGAAAGTGATTTCAAACAATTCACTGCTCTTGGAACGGCTTTGGCGGATCAATATTCAGCCTTGGAACCCCTTCCTGGAATTCACGTGGATGGAAAATTTACTTTGGGTGAAAACATCGGTGATTTAGGAGGTATTAATGCGGCTTATGATGGCTTACAAATGGATTTGAAAGCCAATGGAAACCCAGGTTTAATTGATGGATATACTCCTGAGCAACGTTTGTTCATTTCTTGGGCAACCATCTGGAGAAGTAAAATCCGCGATGAAGCTTTGAAAAACCAAGTAAAAACCGACCCGCATTCACCAGGAATGTACCGTGCTTACGTGCCGTTGATCAACTTAGATACGTTTATGAATGCCTTTGATATCAAACAAGGCGACGGAATGTATGTAGCTCCTGAAAAAAGAGTTAAAATCTGGTAATTCTTAATTACTGATTTCAAAGTCACTAATTACTTTCCAAGGAAAGTTGTTAGTGACTTTTTTTATTTAAAGACATTGTAAGCACTACGAATCTTAACATTACTTTATCGTTTGTTCCATTGGAGTTTCCTTAAATTTGTGACGCTTAAATAAAGTGCAATACATACTAATCCTTTAAGTTATACTACTATGTTAAATTTCGAGCTTTACAATCCGGTAAATTATATTTTTGGCCAAGGCCAAATTCAAAAACTAAGCGAATTAGTTCCGCAAAATGCCAAAGTATTATTGGCTTATGGTGGTGGGAGTTTGTTTAAAAATGGAATCTACGAACAAGTGACGACAGCACTTAAGGGTTTTGAGATCGTTGAGTTTGGAGGCATAGAGCCGAATCCTCGCTATGAAACCTTGATGAAAGCGGTAGAAATTATCCGTGAACAAAAGATTGATTTCATCCTTGCCGTTGGAGGCGGTAGCGTTATTGATGGCGTGAAATTCATCTCTGCTGCGGTGCTTTTTGAAGGCGATACCGCGGACATTCTTAGAAAACGCATCTTGTTTAAAGACCTCAGCCAAGTGATTCCTTTTGGAACCGTATTGACACTTCCAGCCACAGGATCCGAAATGAATTCGGGAGCGGTAGTTACCATTGAAGCGACTCACGAAAAATTGACCTTAGGCGGAAGTGCTTTGTTTCCTAAATTCTCTGTTGTAGACCCTACGGTGATTCAATCCTTACCTAAAAGACAATTGCAAAACGGCGTAGTAGATGCTTTTACGCACGTTATGGAACAATATTTAACGTATAAACACGATGCCATTTTGCAAGATCGATTGGCGGAAAGTATCCTTCAAACCTTAGTCGAGATCGGTCCGAGCGTGGTGGAAAACCCAACGGATTACAAATTGGCATCCAACTTTGTTTGGTGTGCGACTATGGCCTTGAACGGACTGATTCAAAAAGGAGTTCCAAGTGATTGGGCTACGCACATGATTGGTCACGAGTTGACCGCTTTATACGAAATCGACCACGCGCGTACTTTAGCCATCATCGGCCCCAATTTGTATACCGTTATGTTCGATACCAAAAAGGACAAATTAGCGCAATACGGACAACGTGTATGGCAGCTGGAAGGCAGCACAGACGAAATAGCTCGTCAAGCCATTCAAAAAACAGTTGATTTTTTCCATACAATGGGAATGAAAACTAAAATCTCCGAGAATACGGATAACTATCAAGATACCGCCAACTTTATTGTGGATCGTTTTGAAGAAAGAGGTTGGAAAGCTTTGGGCGAAAAACAAAACATCACCCTTGAAAAAGTACGTGAAATCGTGGAAATGAGTTATTAATAAAGTTTAATAGAT
>CANCJZ010000237.1 GCA_947378465.1 Flavobacteriaceae bacterium | reverse complement strand
GATTGCAATAAATCGGTTGTTTTTTCTAAGCCTTGTGTAAAACGATTTTGTCGGATACGATAGGCTTCTTGTGATTGCTCAAATGCCAATTGAGAAAGTTTTACTTTATTTTCAGCATCCAAAAGTTGACGGTTGGTTTTATTAATGTCAAGTTTACTTTGCTTTTTGTATTGCTCAGCTTCTATTCCTGCTTTTTGATAATCGGCTTTTGCTTTTGCCATTTTACCGATGGATTTGTACCCATCAAAAACGCTCCAAGATAATTGCGCTCCTACAGTATATCCCTTGGCTTTGGTGCCAAATACCGTTTGGTCGTATAATTCATAACTTCCAAAAGCATTTAACCTTGGTAAAAAATTCATTTTGCTTGACAAGTACATTTTTTGGTACGCTGATGTGGATAGTGTCAAGGCTTGTATATCTTTTCGGTTTTCGGGAACCTCTGTTGTTACGGTGGTTACTGTAATGGTGTTTTCTAATTCTTCCGAAGGTTTGAAGGTTTTGTTTTTGGTGTCTTCATTCAATAGAAAACCTAAATAATCGGAAGCGTTTTGAATATTACTCTTAGCATATTGCAATTGATTGAAAACTTCATTTACTCGTATCTGAACATTTAAAACATCTGTTTTTTGAACTAATCCTTGTTTGAAATAATTATCGACAAACTTTAAGTTAGCCTGAGCTGTAGCGGATGCTTTTGTTAAAACTGAAACCGCTTTGTATGCCAACTGCAATTGCATATAGGCTTTGCTTACTTCTAACTGGATGTATTCCTTGGTACGCTCGGTTTGCAGTTGGTAGGCTTGCATTTTAGCGTAGGCCGCTTTTCTTTCGTAAAGTCCGTCAGCATTGAGTAATGGCTGTTGCACACTAATGACCGTCGCAAAGTTTTGGGTTTTGGCTGGGTCGTTTAACAGTGCCGGATTAAAGTCGGAAGCTGTTAAGATTTCCTGATTTAGTTTGGAACCAAAAGCCATTAAGGGATTGGTAGTTGAAATAGCGGTATGGCTTGCTGTAATGTTGGGTAAAAAGAGCGCATTGGATTGTTGGTAATCAGCTTTTGCGGATTGGTAATTTTTTTGCTCTAATTGAATTTGCAGATTAGTATCAGTTACTTTTTCGAGTAAATCCTTTTTGGCTATAGTAATAGTATCCTGACTGTAGCCGAAAAGCGAGTAGCTTAAAATTCCGATGGTGATAAGAAATTGATGTTTCATAATTGTTCTTCTGAATTATGAAGCAAAGATATTGTGGTGAAATTCTGTAGTCAGTAACTATTGTCACATTAGTATAAAAAATTGAAGTTGTTGATTAGCCCTCCTTTACTACATTATATAGCAATCTAATGTACTACGAAATGCAAGTTCTTGACATCAATAGGAATAAATATAGTATTTCAATTTTATTGAAATACTATAAATTACCTAATCAAAAGAAGTGGTTTACTATTTTTTATCTCTTGTACCTCCATGCCCAAAAGCTACCACGCTCAATATTTTTAAATTTAAAAATAAGAACATAAAAAACTGAATGAATGGATTGTGCATTACAAACTTTTGGAACCTCGTTATTTTTTGTACCATACTATTTTTAGTTTATTTATTATTCAGGTATTAACCACCAAAAAGGTTTCATCTTTGCTTTATAAATAAAGGCGTAGTGCAATGATAATTTTACCCAATGACCTGCTAAGCCAAGTGCTCCAAACGTTTTGTTTAAATCACGTCCACCTGAATTAGGGTATTTAATATAGTCAGGCACTATTGGGTACGTTGTTATGCTAATTCCTTTTCCTTTTAGCATACCATAGCCTGATGAAGCAATACAAGCAGCACCCATATTGCCCATTGAGCCTTTATGATGTAAACTTTCTTTCCCCGTTTTTATACTATCGATGATATTATCAGCTACTAATTTCGCTGTAATACCCGAAGGCATTCCAGTTCGTGGCGGTGCCGGAAAAATTTCGGTACCATTTTTACTTTTTCGTGGTTTTGAAATGGGGTGAGGAGGTGCAAAAGCAATACCGGGTGCAAAGATGTTATGATAACTTGGGTTTTGATAGGTTTCGGGCCAGTCTTGGACAGTCCATTGCTCATAAGGTCTTTGGGTATAGTCAGCATCAACAATCATAAATCCATTGAATAATTTATCGGTGATATCATTTTCGACTCTGTCATAAGCTTTAAAACCATGCCCTGAAAAGGCAGGGATAAGCATTGCAAAATCAAATTTTTCTGTTTTATATTCCCCATTTAAATTTTCATAATGTGCCATTCCGTCTTCTACTTTATGGACTCCTGCACCCAATATCCATTTTATGCCTCTATCGGCAAAAACCATTTCTACCAGGTCATATGAAGCCATTGGTTTACCGCCAACACTCATTAGCATTCCATCCATACCAAAATCTCCTAATCTGTATTCGTTAGAAATCCATGTGATTTCTACTTTATTTCGCACTCCATGGCGATTTAGTTCTTGTTCAACATTTAGGATGTATTCAAATGCCGCTCCTTGACAAGTAGCTTTTGGATGACCAGTTCCGATTAGGATTTTAGCTTTTTCATTTGATTTTTTTAATTTATTAATCAAAACTTTCAAAGCATTCCATGCGTGACCAGCGTGATCGTAAGTACAAACGGAATATGCATTATTTGTTCCCGGGTTTAGCCCTTCTGTTAAATCAAATGCCAATTTTGGCCCCGTAGCATTAATTAGATAATCATAGTTTACATTTTCTTGCTTGCCTGCATTTTCGCCATAGAGATATTCGACTGATACAAACGGTTTTGTTTCAAATGTATCTCCTTCAGGATGGAATGAAACTACTTTGGCTTGTTTGTATCCGATACCTTTCTTTTTGTATAAGGGTAAGAGTGAAAAAAAAACTTCTTTAGGTTTCATTCGGCCGATGCCCACCCAGATATTGGATGGAACCCATTGGTAATTCCTGTTGGGAGAAACTACTAAAACTTCGTGTTCTTGAGACAATTTACGTCTTAAATGAGTAGCAGCTGTATGCCCAGCAATTCCAGCTCCCAATATTACAATTTTCGCCATTTTGATTGTTATTTCTATCAAAGGTAGCTTAACAGATTAGGGATCACAGTAACTTTAGTCACATACAAAAAAAGTGTTTGATTTCTCAAACACTCTTTAGTAAATCAATCTAAAAAAATATTATTTTTTAGCGCAACATCCTGCTTTCTTTTCTTTAGAACAGGTTTTCATTTCTGCTGGAGAACAGGTTTTGTTACCTTTTTTACAAGATTTCATTTCTGCGGCAGAACATTCTTTTTTTGCTTTCTCTTTTGGTTTTTGCTGTTGTGCATTACCATTTATTGAAAATAAGACAGCTGCTAGAGCCATCATTGAAACCATTTTTTTCATTTTTATTGTGTTTAAGATTATTAATTAGTTTTTTAAATATTTATTTTTTGGTTTTCTTTTTTTGAATTTCCAGTTTGTAGAATAACCAACCGAAACCCACCACAAGGTGTAACAGTATAATTCCAAAAATTAGCTTTTCCATGGCTGAATATTTGTTATTGCGGCTCGATTCTAACTTCTGGTAGAAGTATCACTTTAGAGGTGATTGAATTTGAAATAAGGCATGCTTTCTCACTCATTTCCATTACCCGAGTTCCTTTGTCTTTTAGAGTTTCATCTATTATAGTGAGTACTGGAGACAGTGTTATTTCGGTAATGCAAAATTTGCCTTCCACGCGGTCTAAGGTTCCAACTGCATTGCATTCAAAATGAGTAAAGTCTAATTTAGAATTTTCGGCCACAGCCAAAAAAGTAGTCATAAAACAACTATTTACCGAAGCCACAAATAAATGTTCCGGCGACCAAAAACCCGGAATCCCTTTTGGAAATTCGGGAGGCGTTACTACTTCTATTTCGCTTGTTAAAGCATCGGATTGTATGATTCCTTTGCGATCTGCAATCCAACTTAGTTTTACTTGGTATTTGTGTTGATCTGACATGAGTATTTTTTTAATGAATTAATAACTTGTTTCATCTATAGTTACTTTTCCTTTGAAAGTAGTATAGACAAATATGGTATATCCTAAAACCAATGGTGTTCCAATTGCTGCTATAACCAACATTATTCCTAATGATTTTTGTGACGAAGCTGCGTTATAGATGGTAATGCTATACACAGGATTAATCGTCGAAATTAATAAGGTTGGATAGAGTTCGATAGCTACTATGGCAAATAGCAAAGCTATGGTTATGGATGAAAATAGAAAAGCCAGCCCAAACTTTCTTTTGGTTGCCAAACGAGGCACGTTAAAAATACTTAAAAAGGCCAACACCGGGACTGAAAAAAACAACGGATTACTCTTAAACATATCAGAAAGATGTGGAATGTATATTAGGGAGTATAAAGTAGTTATACCATAACTTACAATAAAAAATATCATTGCGTTTTTAAGTAATAAGGTGAGCTTTGTATATAAACGACCTTCAGTTTTCATTAGCAGATAAATAGCGCCATGGGTCATAAATAAAGATAAAGTTGTAAAGCCAACCATCAAGGCATAAGGGTTTAGGAAATCTAGTAGCTGTCCGCCTTTGTATTCAAAATTTTTATCAAGAGGCAATCCCTCTAAAACATTACCCAAAACAACTCCAAGTAAAAAAGCTAACATAATACTGGAAACGCTATAGGCGATGTCCCACATTTTACGCCACCATAAC
>CANCJZ010000236.1 GCA_947378465.1 Flavobacteriaceae bacterium | reverse complement strand
GTAATCTGATCGTGAGGGAACTCTAATTTGTAAAATGCTTCATAAACGTGTTCTTGAATTACTTTGAATTGAACAGAAACTTTCATTTTAACGAATACGTTGTCTTTGGTTTTTGTTTCAATAATAACATCTAACTGTTGGATTCTCAGGTTGACTCTACCTGCAATACGATCGATAATTGGAATTTTTAATTGTAATCCTGAGTTTCTAATACTCATAAATTTTCCAAAACGCTCAATGACTACTGCGGTTTGTTGTTTTACGGTAAAAAATGAGGATAACAGAACGAATAGTCCGAAGACTAATAAGAAAATAAGGAATGGTCCCATAATAAATTAAATTGATTGTGTGCTTGTTATACGAGAAAAATGTATGTTTGTTACAAATTTAAAAACGACAATGAAAAAATTATTTATCAGTCTTGTGCTTATAGTTTTTAGTTCTATGGCTATTGCACAATACAACAACAGGGATGGAAATCGAATCGGGATTTCTGGAGGCGTTTCACAGTGTACTTTGTTTACTTCTAACTTTACAGCTAAATCGGCTAATGGATATGCAGGTGGATTATCCGTACGTGGGAATTACTACAACAATTGGAGTATGATTTATGGAATGCAGTTTTTTGTGAACAATTTCTCCTTAGAATCTAACTTTAAAAACGACATTAATTACAGTTTATCTGGAGTTCAAGTACGTCTATTGATGAGTTATAATATCATACAGGATCACATTTCAGTGGATTTTGGACCAGTATTACAAATCAATGGAAAAATGGCTGTTAATGGTGGAGACGAGAACAAAACCATTGGTGGTACTTTACTTAAAGCCACTGATATTGTCGATGTTTCTAAGATTAATGGAAATGCTTACATTGGGATATCAGCAGGAGGGAAGGTGGTCAGAGCTTTGGTGTTTTACCAATATGGATTTACTAATGTGTTTGGGAATTTGAATCATCAAGATAACCTTAGTTTGCTTAACGGCAATAAATCCTTTAAGGGAAATATAGGAAGTATCAATGGTCAGCTGATCATTAATTTATAACAAAAAGAAAGTCCCGAGATTATCGGGACTTTATTATTTTTATAAGCTTGCGATTGCTTTTTCTAATCGTTTAATGGTTTCTTGTTTTCCAATTAATTCCACAATATCGAATAAATGAGGCCCTTTTAGCGCGCCTACTAAGCTTAAACGGAAAGGTTGCATTACTTTACCCATTCCGATTTCGTTAACTGTCATCCATTCTTTTACAATTGTTTCGATATTTACGGAAGTAAAATCTTCGATGGTATTTAGCACTTCAATCAATTGTTGGATTAATACTGGAGTTTCTTCTTTCCAGTTTTTCGCTGCTTTTTCATCATAAGTTGTTGGCGCTTCAAAGAAGAATGCGCTAAGTTCCCAAAATTCTGAAACAAAATTGGCACGCTCTTTTATTGCTGCTACTATCTTTACTAAGCTTGTTGGATCTGCTTGAATTCCTTTTTCAACAAGAATAGGAGCTAAGCTGTTCGCCAGACTTTCGTCTGATTGTTTTTGTAAATATTGATGATTGAACCATTTGTTTTTTTCTGGATCAAATTTAGCGCCCGCTTTATGTACACGATTCAAATCGAATTTTTCAGCTAATTCTTCTAATGAAAATAACTCTTGATCGGTACCATCATTCCAACCTAATAGGGCTAAGAAATTAACTACAGCTTCAGGGAAAAATCCTTTTTCTCTATACCCTGAAGAGATGCCTTCCTCCGACTTCCATTCTAATGGGAATACTGGGAATCCCATTTTATCACCATCTCTTTTGGATAGTTTACCATTTCCAATTGGTTTTAATATCAAAGGTAAATGCGCAAATTCAGGAGCTTCCCAACCAAAAGCTTGGTACAGAAGTATGTGTAACGGCAATGAAGGCAACCATTCTTCTCCTCGAATGACGTGAGAGGTTTCCATTAAATGATCGTCCACAATATTGGCTAAATGGTAGGTAGGCATACCATCTGATTTAAATAATACTTTGTCATCTAATAGATCTAATTTGAAATCCACTTGACCTCTGATGATATCTTGAGTACTTAATGTTCCACGTGAAGTATCTTCCCCATCAAACATTTTAAAACGGATAACGTAATCGTTACCATTTGCAATGCGTTGAGCGGTTTCTTCTTTAGAAAGCGTTAATGAATTGTCCAATGAAGTACGACTTTTCCAATTGTAAATAAAGCTGTTTCCTGCTGCTTCGTGTTGTTTTCTTTGAGCATCTAAGGTCTCCGCAGAATCAAATGCATAATACGCCCAACCGGATTGAATCAATTGATCAGCGTATTGTTTGTATATCTCTTTGCGTTCTGATTGACGGTATGGACCAAATTTTTCGTTGATACCAACGGTTTCGCTTGGCGCAATACCTAACCAGTTTAGCGCTTCCATAATGTACGCTTCGGCACCAGGAACAAATCGATTTTGATCTGTATCTTCTACTCGCAAATAGAATACTCCGTTGTTTTTTTTCGCAAAAAGGTAATTAAATAAGGCAGTTCTCACACCACCAATATGTAAGGGTCCTGTTGGACTAGGTGCGAAACGCACACGAACTTGTTTAGACATTGTAGTAAAATTTGCTGCAAAGATACGTTTTCAATAGTTTAAAATAAAAAATTTGAAGAGTAGTAGGTTTTCAAATGCCTTAATAAAAAATTAGCTTTTTTAGTTCAGGAAATATTGTACTTTTATCGGTTATAAACAAATGATTAACAATTTTGGAAAATCAACACTTAATTTACAGTAAACTCGAACAGTTTATCAAGAAGTTTTACACCAATGAATTGCTACGAGGCAGTATTTTCTTCGTAGGTATTGGTTTGATTTATTTTCTTTTTACCCTATTTGTAGAGTATTTCCTTTGGTTAAAGCCAGCAGCTCGAACGATGTTGTTTTGGACCTTCGTTTTGGTGGAGCTTTTCTTGTTGCTTCGATTCATTCTTTTCCCTATTTTCAAATTATTTAAAATACAAAAAGGAATTGATTACAATCAAGCTTCTAAAATTATTGGAGAACATTTCAGTGAAGTAGGGGACAAGTTGACAAACTTCCTTCAGCTTTCTCAAGATACCAATACTTCAGAATTGTTATTGGCTTCGATTGACCAGAAGGCAAATTCGCTGCAACCGATTCCTTTTGGCAATGCTATTAATTATAACAAGAATAAAAAGTATTTGCCTTTGGCCATTGTTCCAATTTTATTCTTTGTGTTTTTCTTCGTTAGTGGGAACAGCAATTTAATCTCACAAAGTTTTAATAGAGTGGTACATTATAAACAACAGTTTTTACCACCTGCGCCTTTTGAATTTCAGGTTTTGAATAAGAGTTTACTAACTGAACAGAATCAAGATTTTCTTTTGAAAGTGAAAACAGTAGGTAAGGTCGTTCCTGAAAATGCAATGATTTTTATTGGTGATGAAAGTTATTTTATGGAAAGTACTACTGCAGGTGAGTTTCAATTTGTAATTCCGAAACCAAGTGCTGATTTGGATTTTCATATTGAAGCGAATGAAGTTTCCTCTCATGAATACGAATTAAAAGTAGTAACCGTTCCTTCTATTGCTAATTTCGAAATGGTGTTGAATTTCCCTTCTTACTTAAAGAAAAAGTCAGAAGTAATCAAAGGAACAGGTAATGCGGTTATTCCTGAAGGAACTCGAGTAACTTGGAGAATGAATACTTTGGCTACACAACGAGTAGATTGGTTAGATGCAACAGGAACTTGGTCGTTTAGAAAGACGGAGAATCAGTTTTTATTAAGCAAAAATATTAACCAAAATACAGATTATCAAATTATTACTTCTAATAGTAAGGTTAAGAACTACGAGAAATTAAACTATCAAATTGCGGTCGTTAAAGATCAGTACCCAACCATTACCGTAGGGAATGCTCCTGATAGCCTTAAAATCGATAAAAAGTTTGTTTTAGGGCAGGTTTCTGATGATTATGGCTTCTCTAAATTGTCAGTGGTGTATTATCCTAAGGATAAACCCCAATTAGCCAAACGTGGAACAATTAAGGTTAACAATGATGTATACGATCAGTTTGTGTTTGCTTTTCCAAGTAATTTACCTGTTGTAGAAGGAGTTTCTTATGAATACTATTTTGAGATTTTTGACAATGATGCCTTACATAATTTCAAGAGTACTAAATCCATTGTATTTAGCAATCGAATTGCTACTGAAAGCGAGAAAGAAGATCAATTATTACAACAGCAAAATGACAACATCAATTCGTTAGAGAAGACCTTAAAAACTCAAGACAAGCAATTGAACGAGATGGAGAAGCTGCAAAAAATGGGAAAAGAAAAAGAGTCTTTAGAATTTAAAGAACAACAGAAAGTAAATGATTTCTTAGAGCGTCAAAAGAAACAAGACGAACTGATGAAAGATTTTGCAGAGAAGATGAAAGACAATCTTGAAAAGGTTAAAACGGATAAGAAAGATGAACTAAAAGACTTGTTGAAAGATCGTTTAGATAAGGTGGATAAGGATATTGAAAAGAACAAACAATTGCTTGACGAACTTCAAAAATTGAATGAGAAATTACAAAAAGAGGAGTTGTTTGAAAAGATGGATAAGCTGAAACAACAAAGTAAAAACCAAACGAAAAGTTTAGAACAATTAGTTGAGTTAACTAAGAAATATTATGTAGAAAAGAAAGCGGAACA
>CANCJZ010000235.1 GCA_947378465.1 Flavobacteriaceae bacterium | reverse complement strand
GAATTGTTGGAGCGTTATAAGGTGGAAACCAATGGTAAACACACCGTGGTAATTGGTAGAAGTCATATCGTGGGGAGACCTATGAGTATATTGATGGGAAGAAATCAATTTCCTGGAAATTCTACCGTGACATTGACTCACAGTCATACCAAAAACATCAACCAAATCACCTCCCAAGCGGATATCATCATCACTGCTTTAGGAGTGCCTAATTATCTAAAAGCCGAAATGGTGAAAGATGATGTGGTCGTGATCGACGTGGGTATTACCCGTGTAGCGGATGAAACAGCTGAAAAAGGCTATAGAATTGTTGGAGATGTCGACTTTGAAAACGTTTCTAAGAAAGCCTCTTTTATAACTCCCGTTCCTGGAGGGGTTGGCCCAATGACTATTGCGATGTTGCTAAAAAATACCCTTTTGGCAAGAGAACAAAAACGAATGAAAAAATAAGATGACACTTACGGTTGCTACTAAAGAACAATTGCCAATCATTCAAGACTTGGCTTATAAAATATGGCCCCATACTTACGGGGCCACGCATACTCAAGAAGAATTGGATTATATGTTGACCAAATTCTACGCAGTACCTTCTTTGGAACAGCAGCAAGCCGCAGGACATAATTTTATACTGGCTGAAGAAGCAGGCGAATTTCAAGGCTTTGTAGCCTACGAACTGCACGCTGAAGGCACCTCTAAAACCAAAATTCACAAACTTTACGTCCTGCCTCAAACCCAAGGTAAGGGACTTGGCCGTCAATTAGTAGACTATGTCAAAGCGCAAGCGCTTCTCGCCAATGATCAAGCGATTTATCTTAATGTCAACAAACACAATAACGCCCAAGTATTCTATTCCAAATACGGGTTTAATATCACCCAAGACATCCTCATCGATATAGGCGAAGGCTTTGTGATGGATGATTATGTAATGGAGTTTTTTTTAGGCAGTAGGCATAGGCATAGGCATTAGGTAATAGATATTAGGTAGTAGGCAGTAGGCTGTTTCGGAAGTAGTTGGTGTCAAATTATAAATTAGAAACCTTTAGGTTTAGTGTAGTTATTTCACATAAAGAAGTTACACCAAAGACTTGCATAGTGATTTTAGCATAAAGCAACTCCACTCCAACAATAATTCATAATTCATAATTTATAATTCATAATTAACGAAGCTTTTAACCCTTCATAATCCCCAATCTCTACCACCTTTACATTTTCTGAAGCAGGAATTCCGCAAGCGGTAGTGGTAATAACAGGAATTCCCATTGAAATAGCTTTTAATAGCAAACGCGGTTGGTGCTCAATATAAGTAGGGTATAGGATGAGTCCGATGTCTTCTAGATTTCCATTAAAGGGTGTGGTGCGTACTTCTTTCCAAAAACCGTTATTCTCTATGGCCTGACCTTCGATAACCAATTCAAGTTGCAGTTCTTGTGCAAGGCGCAGCAGTTCGTAGGCTCCTTTTCGACCGACTGATGAAGCTGGGAATAGTATCTTTTTGCCAAAAGTAGCAGGCTTGGTGATATTGGGTACTTTCCAATGCAGCAGTGTTGCTTTGTTATTAAAGATAGCTGCAATCTCAATATGAGGAGTGATGATTCTTTGTGCTTTGTTCAATGCCTTATTTTCTTTATCAATCAGTGTTTGTGGGGCTCTAAAATCATTGAGCGTTGGACTCTCCTGATGTTGGGCAAAGGCAAAGTCCAAACGTTGGTGTAGTTTTTCCATAGGGAAACGTGTCATCAGTACCTCATAAGTACGTCCACCCAAAACGCCTGTCTCGGCAATAAAAGGGAGCAGATTTTGGGAAATCACCAAATGTGTCGTCGCCAATGGAATGCGTTTTACCATTGCCTTAGCCAACTTTTCATCTAATGTCAAACTCAATTCAAACACATTGCTTTTTTTTCGCAAGCGCAACAGTAAAGCCCTCTTAATAGCCGCTAAGGGAGTTGCAATCGTTCTTTTTGCCAGGGCAGCACTCCATACATAGCGTTGGGTTTTAATAAAAGCATTCTTTTTTAAGGGGACTATAAAATAATCGGTCGACTGCGCCTGACTTGTAATATAATCATCAAATTCGGGCCAACGGTCGTCGAGTATATAAGTGGTAAGTGATTGCTCTTGCTTTTGAGCAATGGTATCGGCATTTTTATAACAAGCCAAATTCCCACACGAATAGCAATCGTTTAATACGCTTGTAGCTCTGGATAGCTTGGGAATCTCATTAGTGCCATCGCTTTTGTGAGGGCTTTTATAGGTAACGATAAGCTGTTGTGCGGTTAATTCTATTTCTATTCTAAAATCAAAAGGTGCGCGGAATTGTAAATCGACATAATTCCACTTTACCGTTGCATCCCTATCTTGTTCGGCCAAGGAACCTTTGATGACTTTAGTGTGCTTATGACGTTCGAGTATCTCAAAATTGGCTTTCAAAGCTGCATCGTAAAGGGCATTGGACAGTTGGCACAAACCCCCAGCAACCGTAGGTACTATGCAACCTTCTCGCACTTCTCGCCCAACAACATAGCCTTTGCCAAAATTAGGATTCTCAATTTGCTTCCAGAAACTAAAGGTTTGATTAGCCTTAACTTCAATACTGTGGAGTTGCTTACTCGCGATTCGAAGATTTTCAATCTTCCCTGCTGTTAATATCCAATTTTCCTTATTGTCTGAAGGATTCCAAAGTGCACTTTCCGAGCTTGCAATACTAGGAACTCCTTTTAATTGTGAGCCCTTAGGATGCTTTTTTACAGGAGCAATTGCGTTGCGAATCCCTCTTTTGCTTATAAGCAAAACCGATTTGAATTGGAAGATAGTATCGTTGATAAAGTTGTGCTTCTCGGTTAATGGTGCTTTGTTCACGCTATTGCTCTTACTAATAGTGGTTAAAGATATTTTAAAGTTTTATACTACCAAAGAAATTACAATTGCATTTGATGAATTGTTTACTCATAGTACATAAAAAACCTCGTTTAATTATTTTAAACGAGGTTATTTGTTTTATGTTATAAACTGTTCTATTTATTTTTTAAAAAATCTTCCATATAACCAGCAATTGTTTTGGTTTGCATCATTAGTGTTACATGCCCCTGTGAAGGTACTACGGCTAAATGTGATTTAGGCATAGGTTGCAGGTCAGCGGCGATGCCACCTCCTAGTAATTGGTAGGTTTTCATCAATTCTACTTTATCCAAACCATCATTGTCTCCTGAAATAATCAATACGGGGGAAGTGATTTTGGCAATATTGGAATCCCCACAATTGAAGGGCTCTTTGGCAAAATCAAACATTTGCTTTAAAAAGGGATGCCATTTGGTTTTATCTGGAGCTACAGCGTCATAAGCAGTTTTTAGTGGAGTATCATCAAAAACTTCGGGCTTGAAATCATCGAAGGCGTTATTTACTTCTGGAAGCCATCCCTCGTTTTTGTAGGTGGAAGAAATGATGATTAATTTATTTAATCGAGTAGGACTTTGTATAGCAAATTGGTAGGCTATTGAACCTCCCATACTATAACCCGCCACATCGGCTTTGTCAATTTTTAAGTAATCCATAAGTCCTTCAATATCTTTTGCTAAGGATACAATGTCTAATTTTCTATTGGAAAAAGGAGTGTGTCCGTGACCTTGGAATTCTATAGCAATTACCGTTCTTGTTTTGGATAATTCCGGAATGATTTCACTCCAATTCATTTCAATAGTATAAAAAGCCCCGTGTAATAAAATAATCGGTTGTCCTTCCCCATATACTTCGTAATACATTTTAATTCCATTAGTATTGGCGTAACCGCTTTCCTTTGGTTTGATTTGTTGTCCTAAGGATTGAAATACAGCACCCAAAAGAACTGTTATTACGATACTATATTTAATAAAGTGCGAAGCTTTAATTGCTATTTTCATGCTGCTATTCTTTTATATTAGCTTATAATATTTGATCTAAATAGTTTAAGGTCATAGTAAAACCTTCTTTGAATCCCATTTCGATCATTTTTTGCATGCGTTCCTGTGATTCGTTATAAATGGAAATGCTCACTTTTGTGATTCCATTTTCTTCACTGAAAGTCAAATCCCAATCGGAACCAGGTAAGTTCATATTCTCGTCCTTATCGGCAAAGGCGCTGAGGTATTTGAAATTTGTTTTAGGGGTGATGGAAGTGTATTGTTGCACTTGCCACATTTCATGTCCTTCTGGACTGACCATTGCATAAAACCTGCGGCCACCCACTTGGAAATCCATCACTTTTGTACGTGATTCGAAAGGTTTAGGTGCCCACCATTGGTCCAATATTTCTGGTTTGGTAAAGGCATCCCAAACTAATGATAATGCTGCATCAAATTCTCTGACCACTAAAACGGTATTGTTTGCTAGGTCAACGTTAAAGTCAAATTGTAAATTGCTCATAGTTTATTTTGATTAATAGTTGCTAATAAATGATCCAATTGGTTGAATTGGGTTTCCCAAATTTTTCGGAATTGTTCCATCCAATGGTCAATTTCTTTTATTTTGTCAATTTCAAGAGAGTAATAAATTTCTCTTCCTTTTTGCTCTTGAAGTACCAGTTCGCACTCGGTTAGTATCCGCAGGTGTTTGGAGACCGCTTGTCTCGATATTTTGAAGTTATCGGCAATAGCGTTGGGGGTCATAGCTTGTAACGAAATCAATACGATGATAGCTCTTCTTGTTGGATCGGCAATTGCTTGAAATATATCCCGCCTCATTTGGATT
>CANCJZ010000234.1 GCA_947378465.1 Flavobacteriaceae bacterium | reverse complement strand
TTTTAATAATTAAAATTAATTAGCTAGATAATTAATAATATTCAAATTAGTTTTTGGGAATAGGGACTCCAGGCGTCCCAATAGTATCTGATGTAGATTTCATAACATCTTTGTTTTCCTTTTTAATTGAAATGGAATCATCGGCGGTGCAGGAGTAAGTTAAAACACTTAATAATAACACTAAAATTAACATTGATAAAAATTTTGTTTTCATAAAAAATCATTTAAAAAATTAGAAATAGAATTTTATGTCATACCTTTTTGGTACAACCATTCATTGATTTTTCTGAAAAGAAGGGATGTCTTTTGCAGTTGTGTTTTAAGGTCTTTCCCCTACAATAAAACACACATTAAAGCTTTAATATTCCTTAATTGGAATAGTCAAATTTATTTAGAATAAGCTTTTTACAACCATATTTAAATAAGTCTATAGTAACATGTATAGCTGGAAGAGTAACTCGTTAGACTTTAATATTAACTAGCCTTAATTTAATTATGAGATTCGAAGAATAATAGTATCAATACTTTCTTTATAGGTTCTAGAAAAGGGTAATACTAAATTGTTATCAAACAAATAACAACTGTTTTTCCTTAAGTTAATCCTATTAACATAATTTATGTTTATTATATATCCATGATGAATCCTGAAAAAATAAAACGGAAGTAATTTTTCAAAATGTTTAAGTGTTTTAAATGCTGACACAATTTTACCTGATTTTAAATAAAAATCAGTAGTGTTATTATCCGCTTTTAAATAAATAATCTCATTAAATCGTAAGAAATTATAATCTCCATTTGATTTAATAGAAATGGTTTCATTAAATAACTGTTTATGCTTTTTTTGATAACGCATTAAACATTTTCTCAATTCAAATCGATCAATTGGATTAAGTAAATATCCTGATACGCCTCTTTGGTATGCTTCAAAGGCATCCTCCTTAGTATCACTTAACACAATGATGGTGGGAAGTTCATCCATGAACTCATGCAATTCACTCAATAAAGAAAAAGAAATTGATTCAGATGAATTAATGATGGAATTATTGATGGATAAAAAAACAATGTTAGGTTTGTGTTTAAGAACCTTATCAATCCCTTCATTTCTTGTTTTACATACAGCGACACACAAAAACTCATCAAATTCTTTTATAGAATCAATTAGTAATTCTAAGAAGTTAGAGTTATCTATAATGACATAGGAGAACTGCATTTTTTTTTCTGCAATTTAATATTGACTTAAATGCAAATTTTACGGTAAAACCACAATTAATATATTTTTATTAATTTTGGCATTCTTAATTCAACTTTAATAGTATGTCTAAAACGAATCAGCCATTAAGAAAAATATTAATTGTGGATGATCATCCTATTAATGTAGAAAGTTATCAAACTCTATTGTCGGATATTGAATCAAATAAAAATGCCGATTATCTTATTGCTTTTGATTGTGAACAAGCTTATAATGCGATATCAAAAAATCATTATAATAAGGAATTGATTGATTTTGCTTTTATCGATATTAGTCTTCCACCCTATGAAGAAAAAAATCTTTTTTCAGGTAGTGATGTAGCATTGATTATTAGGGAATTATTTCCTAATTGCAAAATAACTATAATTTCAATGCACAAAGAACCAATATGGGTAAATCAAATTCAGAAAAGTATAATGCCTGAAGGATTTATAGCAAAAAGTGATATTAATTATAAAATTTTTCCTGAAATATTTAAGTGCATAGAAAAAGACGAGACCTATTTTAGTCCTTCAATTATAAATGCTCAAAAATTAATGATCCAAAAAAACATTAATTGGGATGAGCACGACAGTAAAATCATACAACTTCTTTCGGAAGGAATTAGAACAATTAATATACCTGATTATATACCTCTTTCTTTGAGTAGTATTGAAAAAAGAAAAGCGAATATGAAGAAACAATTATTGCTTAATTCTGCTACAGATAGAGAACTGATTGATATTGCAAAAAAAATTGGTGTTATTTAAAAACTATCCTGTTGCGTCTAAAATTAATTTAGAGGCTTTTTTTATCAATTATTCTGTTTAATAAAATCATTTCATCTATTGTAATATAAAATAATCCCGTAAAAAATATTACAAAAAACCGTAAAATAGTATTCTACATATTTTATAAAATTGTTAATTATAAATTTATTTAAACATTTATTGATTGGTGTTGCATTGACAGGTTTTATTACAATAGGAAGTAATATCATTTCCAACAACGATAGAAATCAATCAATACGTAGATGATGAAATTAAAAGAGAAATAAGAAATAACATCACAAGCTTGATCAAAGTCAACACAAATAAATATTCAGTAGATACTTTTGGAGGTACCTCTAATCTTGATGTAATTGTCACAAACATTACAAATTATACTATAGACCAAGTGACTATCAGTATAGTTTATATAAAACAAAACAAAGGTATCTATAAAACAGAAACTCTTACTTTTAATAATATTTCTCCAAAACAAAACAAATCATTATCTACTCCAGATAGCAATTGGGGGATATCTGTAAACTTAACTAAACAAACTATATCTGCATCCGATTTAAATCCTTGCTTCGATAAAAACATTACGCCTGCAATTGGCGATCCTGATCCATATAAATGCAATTAACTAATAAAGAATAATATGAAAAGAATAATATTAATAACTGTTACTTTAACTCTAATCACAATAGGAGCAATTAGTTTTTATACAACTGGAAGAAAATGTACTGGTTCAAAAGATTGTAACGCATGTAAAAATTGCAAATACTGTAAACATTGTGCTGAAGAGGGAGGAAGTTGTGGGGTTTGCAAATAAGAATAAAAAAACTATACACGACGGCTTGAAATCGCAAAACAAACAGGAATGTCGATACCTGAATTAAATAGGCGAAAAATATATTTTTTAATGTCAGCAGTATACATTGAACACAGACCACATGCAACAAGTGAAAATGTTTCAAATTCACATTATGTTATCATTGTAGATGGTAAAGAAGTGTTTATGGGAACTTTAGTACTCAAAAAGCAGCCAAAGAAAAGACATGTAATGAAGGACACAGACCTATACATGTATCAAGGGAACGTTGTTTACAAGATCGTAAAAATCCTGCACATTGGAGAGTAAAACCTTGTTAATTAAAATTCCCCAGTTCTCCGAAATCTTTCTATTTCGGAGAACTTAAAAACTTGACAGGGAAGCGAAAAACTGAAACAAAGAGTAAGTATAATTTTTTAAAATAGAAATTAAGGAGGATCAACTTAATTGTTCATAATTAGGAACAATTATTCCAGAAAGACAAATAAAGTATCGAAACTTAGGATGTCCAACAAACAAACCTGTTCATAATTAACGTGAATTCGATAATATGCAATTGATTTAAAAAATGGGGTTATTTTTTTAGATTTTATCAAATAACGATTCACAATATTACTTCATAAATAATATATCTAATAGTCGTAAAACCACATAAAAAAAGTTCGATACTACTCCCCTTTTTCAAGCTTTAGTTTTTAGGCATTGAACGTTGTGGTTAAATGATTATTTAATGCGATGTTATTTCTCTTTTCGAAGATCAAAGAAATGAATGGGCTTTCTGCTCATGGGATTAAGAATCATTGTGTTCAAAATTTCCTTGGTGGTAAATTCTATTTTAGGGGTAACACGAAGTTTGGCTCTAAAATGATCTTTAATTTCAGATAAAAACTCATCGGATTGTTGCTTAACTGCCAACTTAATTACTATTTCGTCTGTTCCAATATCATTATTATGTATTTCGATGATGTGGGTTTGAATATTTTCAAAACCATTAAGGATATCATTCATTGCAGGGGGATACAAAGTGGTTCCTTTGTATTTAATCATTTGTTGTTTTCTACCAATAACAGGGCCTACTCTCAACGTATTACGTCCGCAGGAACAACTTTCATAATGTGCTTTGATAATATCTCCTGTTTTGAAACGAATTAAAGGCATAGCTTGTACTCCTAATGAAGTAAATGTCAATTCCCCTGATTCGCCATTTTTAACTTGTTTATTGAATTCATCAAGGACTTCTACTATAATTAATTCGGGATGATGATGCCCGCCCATACCGAATTCACACTCGGTAAATGCAGTGCTCATTTCAGTGGAGGCATAGGTTGAAAACAACTTAATGTTCCATTTGTCGTTAATTTTTTGGGAGAGGGTATTTAATGAAAAGTCTTGATTACGCAATGGTTCTCCTATACAAATAGCGCCTTTAATTCCTGAGTTATTGTAATCAATATTATGGTTTTCGGCGTATTCAATTAGTTTTAGCAGGAAAGAAGGTACGGTAATTAGATAGGTAGGTTTGTATTTCAAAATGGAATCCCATTGTAATTCAGGGATGCCTGCTCCTACTCTAATCACCCCGACATTGAGTTTTCGCAAACCTAAGAAATAGGCCAAACCGGCCATGAATCGTCTATCGATAGTAGTCATTAATTGCACCACATCACCTTGTTTAATTCCAGCACAATCAAAAGAAATAGCCTCATTATAAGCGAGTCTATCCAAATCGCTATCGGTTAAACCAAAGGTAACAGGTTCGCCTAAAGTACCGGAAGTAGTAGCGTAATCAATTATTTGATTGATGGGTACACAAAGGAAATCGTCATTGAATTTTTGTAAATCTTCTTTGGTGGTAACAGGCAGTAATTGTAAATCTTCTAAAGTACAAATGGTATTA
>CANCJZ010000233.1 GCA_947378465.1 Flavobacteriaceae bacterium | reverse complement strand
TAGGAATTATGAAAAAACTAATTTTGATTGTATTGGCCGCTTTGTCCTTCTCCAGTTGTGAGAAAGATGATATTTGCGATTCCGGCACTCCAACGACACCAAGACTTATTATTGATTTTTACAACAACGCAGCAACAACTCCTACTTTAAAACCATTGTCAAATTTGATGATAGTAGCACCTGGATACACTACAGGATATTCTTTTACCGGAGTAAGCCGTATACAGGTTCCCTTAGATCCAAGTCCGAATATACATTCTGTTACTTGGAAATTTATTCAAAATGGTGCCGATACAGACACTACCAATGACAATATTGATATCTTAACCTTTGACTATAGCACGAATTATGTATATGTTTCTCGTGCTTGTGGGTATAAATCACTATATAATTTGGACAGCACTACTCCTTTTGTCCTAACAGATGGACCAACTGCTGATGGATTGTGGATTCAAAATATTACTGTAGAAAAATATAATGTAGAAACCGAAAATGAAGTACACCTTAAAATATATTTTTAGCCTTTGCTTGGTGCTTATTTCATTGCTAGCATCAGCACAAGAAACGACAAAAAAAGACAGTATTCCTCCTAAAAAAGAGCGATACGGCTTGCGTGTAGGTGCGGATTTATACAAGTTAACACGCTCTTTTTATGACAAAAACTATAAAGGAAGTGAAATTGTAGGCGACTTTAGAGTTACCCGAAGACATTATCTTGCGGCTGAAATAGGAAATGAAGCCTTCACTGTGGACAATCCTCATTTGAACTTTACTACTAAAGGTAGTTATGTCAAAGTGGGATTTGATTACAATTCCTATCAAAACTGGTCGGGAATGGAAAATATGATATATGTAGGTTTGCGTTATGGAGTAAGCTCATTCAGTCAAACATTAAACACCTACAATATCTATAATCCCAATCCGTATTTTGGAGAAATCCCTACACAGGTTGTTAATGAAAAATTCAATGGACTTTCAGCCCAATGGATTGAAGTAGTAGCAGGAGTAAAAGTAGAAGTCATTAACAATATTTATATAGGATTCAGTATTCGATTAAAAGATTTAGTGACCAATAACAAACCCGACAATTTTGACAATTTATACATCCCTGGGTTTAGTCGAACGTATGCCGGTAGTTTTGGCGCTGGATTTAATTATACCCTTTCATATTTTATCCCTTTATACAAGTCAACGGTAAAGCCAAAAAAAGGGAAATAATTAAAAGGCTTTAATAATCGCTCATGAGCAAATGAAAAAAATTCTAATTGTAGTTCTATTTTTCCAATTGAGTCATTTATTTGCTCAAAACGACAGCATTAAAGTTACCAATTTATTGCAATCCATCAAAATACAGCAAGTATTGGATTTGAATTATAATGCAATGTACAAAGCGGAATTTGCAAAAATTGACAGTATCTTTATTAGCAATGCAATTCCAATTGACACACTTCATAAAAATGTATTTAGAAACTTAATCAAAGACCATTTTAAAAAAGTATCCGAAGTCTCAACCACAAAAATGTTTTACAGCTTACTCGACTTGGGCAATACCAAAATAGAGGAGATTAACTCGTTCAGCAAATCCACTAATGACATTGAAACCTTGTATACAAAAACAGGCATTTTCAATCTCCTTAGCCCTATACTTTCTAGTGATTATTATGAATACCAACAGCTATTGGAGGGTTTTATAGAATCCACAAAACAATACGATAAAGACTTAATGCTAAAGTTAACCATAGACAACAAAGTCATTACGGATTATTCCAAAATAAACTTTGAATTTTACCTTCATACTTCCAACAAAAAATACAAGAAGATAAAAGTTTTAAACAAAAAAACGGGAGCTATTGAATTGCCAACCGACTTAAAAAATGAAGAAATAGAATTCGTTTCAGTACTCTACAAAGGAAAAGAAGAAGATTTCTTTAATCCTCGAATGAATCCAACATTCAAAAAACTCAACCTCCAAAAAGAACAATTTCTATCAATGGATCCCTTTAAACCAGATTGCTTTGGAAAATCAAGATTATGGAAAATAGAGATTATAGAAGACTCTAAAATAATACTCGATAGAATCATACAAGAAGAAAATGATATAAAGGAAAAAGTATTTAATTTTATGTCTATTACAATTTGTTTTGAAGCCTATACTTATAACTTTTTACCTAAAAAATAAAAAGGATTGTAATGACTACTGCCCACCGAATATTAATCGATTAGTAGAAACAGTTCAATACTTTGTCTATTTGATCTATTCTCTAACATAATAACTTGTTCCTTAATCAACGTCACAAACCTAAAACCTACAACACCTACAACCTTAAAAATCTAACCACTATATTTCTCCATAAGCGATTGAACCGTTTGTGCAGTCTTTTCAAAGCGGAGTTGACGTTCAATCTTTTTAGGAGGAGCAACGCGCTCTAAACAGTCTTCAATTTGACAGGTTTCGCAAGTGACACCTACCTTTTTGCGCAATATTGAAGGGTCGTTCAAAAAGGTCATCTTACTTTGTGAATGAGATGAAATCATAATCCCTAAGGCAATACTACGGTAATATCCACTTCTAAAAGGATCTTTAGTAGCAGAAGAAAGGACCAAATATTCATTATCCGTATGATTATAACTTGAGATTTGGGCTCCAAACAGATGATTTTCAATAGCAGTTGGAATCTCTTGTAAGGTTCTTAAAGAAATCCATCTTCGGCAATAATGCTCATTATTCTCATTGGCATGAGGTTCTAACAAATTGGTAATATGCAGCTCTTTGGTCAACTGAAAATCATTGCGCTCGGGTTTGTAATTGAAACGCAAAAAGAAAATATTTTTTAAATTAAAATCCTTAGGAAGTATATTGGTTAAACGCTGATAAAAGGTTTCTGGTGAGTCTGTGTATTTGGCAATCAAAGATGTAAAATCATTTTCTTTAAAAGTAGTTTGCTCAAACAAGACTTTAAGGTCTTTAACCAATTCTTTACGAGGAATTAATAGTGCTCCTGCAAAATAAGAAGCAAAGAAATTATTCAATACCTGATCAAAGCTATCAAACTTAATCCACGAAAAAGTGTACAACCGCTCTTTGATATCCAAATAGTTATAAGCAATCTCTTTGGCATAAATAAACATACGTTGCGAAGTATCGGCCTCTTTAGAAACCAAAAGTGTTTTGGATTTAGGCACAAATACCGATCGTAGATAAATCAATTCCTTATACTCTGTCAACTCTTCATTATTGATGGTATATCCATATTCATCAATAAGGATTTCCTCTAAATCATCAACGGTTAGTTTTTGAGAAAGATCCAACGAATAGGCTTTGGCAAACTTTTCTACTTCAGCCTCTAAATGATCAAAATAGTTATTATTGGCTTCTTGATAGGAACGCAAGGCGGCAAGAAAAAAACTCTCTCTGGTCAAATTATAATGTTTGGCAATTTCGAAAAGCGTACTGATAAACGCATTAACTTTAAGCGGTGCTTCCGCTATGATATCAATCAAATCACTTTCCTTAATTCCGAAGATGTCTAAAGGGATTTCTTTTAGAATTCGCGATTGCAGTATCTCCCCAATAGGTGCAAGGTTTTTATCTAATTTTAAAGAAACCATTTGGTCATAAGTTACCTCAAGGGCTTCCGCCAATAGAATAATCTTATCTCTTTTGGGATACTTCTTTCCTTTTTCTATTTCATTCAAATAGGATTTGGAGAGTCCTGTGATTTTGGCTAAGCCAAATAAGGAAAGGTTTTTGTCCGAACGAATTTGTTTGAGTTTCAAACCAAAGATCAAACGAATGTATTCTTCTTCTATCATTTACTGTCTGTTGAAGTCGTGTTTTTATTAAGACAAATATAAACTAAATAATCAAAGAATAAAGCGCTGTTTTAAATTATTTACATTTTAGCGAACGTTCGCTTGTTTTGTATTTATTTTTTTTATAGTATTGCAACATCAAAACAGAAAACCTATGGAAACCACACAAAAACAAACACTCAGCGTAAAAAATATAACCGACTATCAGGAGCTACTTACTCCAGAAGTATTAGGTTTTCTATTAGAATTACACCTGCGATTTAACGATAAACGCAAAAACCTATTAGAAAAAAGACAATTGCAACAATTGGAATTTGACAAAGGCATCGCTCCTGCTTTCCCAAAAGAAACTGCTCATTTAAGAAACTCGGATTGGACTGCTGCTCCAATTCCTCAAGATTTATTGGATAGAAGAGTCGAAATCACTGGACCTGTTGATCGTAAAATGGTGATCAATGCTTTGAATTCAGGTGCTAAAACATTTATGGCTGACTTTGAAGACAGCTGCACCCCCAATTGGAGCAACTTAATGGAAGGCCAACAAAACCTAAAAGATGCCATTAGAAAAACCATTCACTTAGAACAAAATGGTAAAACCTACCAGCTAAACGAAACAACAGCCACCTTAATTGTACGCCCTAGAGGATTACATCTGGAAGACAAAAACATTAACGTTAATGGAGAATTGTATTCAGGTTCCTTATTGGATTTTGGATTGTATTTCTTTCACAATATTTCGGTATTAATCAGTCAAGGCAGTAGCACTTACTATTATTTACCAAAGTTGGAGCATTATGAAGAAGCACGTTGGTGGAACGAAGTATTTGAATTTGCTCAAAGTTATTTCAAACTACCTACTGGCACCATCAAAGCGACGGTATTGATTGAAACAATTACCGCGAGTTTTCAATTGGA
>CANCJZ010000232.1 GCA_947378465.1 Flavobacteriaceae bacterium | reverse complement strand
TAATTTATGTGATGATTTACACATCAGTATTATAATTAATATAAAATAATTAGCTTCCTTTCTTATCAGTTTATGTATGAACATTTGACGGTTTGTATTTTATTTTATTAAAATAAAAAGCAAACACATCAGTGAACGAATTTAATCATTTTTCATAAGATGAAAAGATCTTAACAAACATTTATAATAATACGCATACACAAATAGTGCTGCCCATTGAATACTGCTCAAATTTAGAAATAAAGGATGATACGGTTTGAGGAACTCTACCGCAAATCGATAGGCAAAATAGAACAGCATAAACCATTTGAAACGCTCGCCATTGGGAAGTGATTTGTTTTTTATTTTATTAAAAAAAACAATCAGTCCTAACAAATAAACGATTTCATACAATGCTACAGGGTGTCGTAATTTGCCATCCCCAAGATCCATTCCTGTAAAGCAAGTCGTTTGAATTCCATAAGTAGGTTCGGCGATGCCCATCGAGAAACAACCGATGCGCCCAATGATCAAGGCGACCAGGATAGGCAGTACATAAATATCCCCCGAAGCGATGCGGACTCCAACAAGCTTTTTAGCCAATTCCACTCCAAACAAACCTCCTAGGAATCCTCCTGCTACGGTTTTGTTTTGATAAATGGTAAGCAGGGTTTGATGTCCAATTTCACTAGGCGTTTCTAATAGTGCCAGTACACGGGAACCAATCAAAGCACCAACCATCGCACCGAGCAGAATCCACAACCTATTGAGGTCTGAAATAGGGTCGACGAAGTCTCTTTTTAAATAATAATACAGCCGTATGCCTACGAAAAACGCCAAGGTTTCGAAAATAAAATGCAATGGGAGGTTAGCTCCAAAGGCTTCTATGTGAATTGGAAAATTCATAGGGCAGACTTATTTTTGAGCGAATATAAGTATTTTCATAAATTGTTACTATTAATGGTCAAGGATTGCTAATTTTGAATTTTACTTTAAGTGTTATGAAAAAAGCATTATTAGGATTGATTATCGGTCTGCTTTGCCTTACCGCAAGCAGTCAAAAGGCTGCTTTAGCCCCTGAAGTGAATCCTGAAGCGATTCAAAAAACCTTTGCACTTTGGCAGGATTATCAGGACCATCATATTATGCTTTCCCTTGATTTTGTTCCTTTAGATGACCAAGCGCAAAACATTTCCAAAAAACAATTTTTAACAACACTGACCACTGGGGAGTATTTTCCATTAAAAATGCTGTCTGATAAGAATCAAATTACTACTTACCAACTCTACAAAGTGCTGCCCAGTTCCGATACGAGCATCAAAGCCTATATGGCTTCGCTGGCGTTTAATGAATTGCAGAATTATGCCATGGAAGGACAGCAATTCCCGAGTTTCAATTATATCGATTTACAAGGCAATCCCATCACGAACCAATCGATGTTGGGGAACATAGTGGTGATTAAATGTTGGTACATTCATTGTGCTGCCTGCATCAAGGAGTTTTCCGAGGTTAATGCTTTAGCGGCGCACTACAAGGACCGCCGAGAACTGCAGTTTATCAGTTTGGCCGAAGATACACCCGAGCAGCTCAAAGCCTTTTTGATTAAAAAACCGTTGTCTTATTCCGTGGTTCCTAATATGAAACACTATATGAATGAATCGCTTCATTTGAATGCCTTTCCTACCCATTTTATTCTCGACAAGCAAGGGAAAATCCTAAAGGTATTATTGAATTTCGAAAGTTTGGATGTCGCATTGAAAGAGGTATTGGAAAAGAATTGATAATTGATAATGTATAATTGATAATTATAAAAAACTTAAATTCATTTCCTTATTACTTTCTTTGACCATAAAGTAACGCACTCGTTCGTCCATTCGTCCAAAGTATAATAGTACATAAAGGAACTCACATAAAGGAACCACCCAATTACCCCCAAAGACCCCCTAAAGTTTATCCCTTCAACTACAGCAAGAAATCATATAAAGTTAATCACTTAAATACGGTGCTAAATCGATCATAAATTATTACTTAAAATAATTACTCGTCAATTGTTTATCATCCATAAATAGTACTTCAATCCCCTGCCAAATTCTTTTAAAAATCCCTTCCTTCAAATCCCTATTAAAAAGTTCAAAATAAAGTCCCAAAAACTAAACACTTTTGACTACTTTTGCACCAAATTTTAAAATACCTTGTTATATGCTTACTGTATCTAATTTATCAGTTCAATTTGGTAAAAGAATATTATTTGACGAAGTAAATACCACCTTTGTTCAAGGCAATTGTTATGGTGTCATTGGAGCGAATGGAGCTGGAAAATCGACTTTTTTGAAGATTTTAGCAGGTGATATTGATCCTACTTCCGGTCGTGTGATATTAGAGCCAGGTAAACGTATGTCGGTTTTAAATCAAAATCACAATATGTTCGATGAGCATACGGTGTTGGAAACTGTAATGATGGGGAACAAAGTATTGTTTGCCGTGAAAACTGAAATGGATGCATTGTACGCCGATTATACTGACGAGAATGCTAATAGAATAGGAGAGTTGCAAGTGCAGTTTGAAGAAATGAATGGATGGAATGCTGATTCGGACGCTGCCGCAATGTTGTCTAACCTAGGGATTTCTGCGGATATGCATTACACCTTGATGGGTGAAGTGGAAGGGAAGTTAAAGGTACGTGTGTTATTGGCGCAAGCTCTTTTCGGGAATCCGGACGTGCTTGTAATGGATGAGCCTACTAATGACTTGGATTTTGAAACCATCAATTGGTTAGAGAACTTTTTGGCGAATTACGAGAACACCGTTATTGTAGTATCGCACGATAGACACTTTTTGGATTCGGTATGTACGCATATATCGGATATTGATTTTAGTAAAATCAATCACTATTCGGGTAACTATACCTTTTGGTATGAGTCAAGCCAGTTAGCAGCCAAACAAAAAGCGCAACAAAATAAAAAAGCAGAAGAGAAGAAAGCTGAATTGGAAGAATTTATTCGCCGCTTTAGTGCGAATGTGGCTAAATCAAAGCAAGCTACTTCTCGTAAAAAAATGATTGACAAATTGAACCTTGATGAAATCAAACCATCAAGTCGTCGTTATCCTGCCATCATTTTCGATACGGAAAGAGAAGCAGGGGATCAAATTCTACACGTTCAAAACCTTGCTGCCTCTGTTGATGGGGAAGTATTGTTTAAAAATGTTGATTTGAATATGGCTAAGGGGGATAAAGTGGTGGTTTTTTCAAAAGACTCTCGTGCTACAACGGCATTTTATGAAATCCTAAATGGCAATATGACTGCTGATGCGGGCGAATTCAGTTGGGGAATTACTACTAACCAATCGTATTTGCCAAATGATAACAGTGAATTTTTCAAAAGCGATTTATCACTAGTGGATTGGTTACGCCAATGGGCTAAAACCGAAGAAGAAAGAGATGAAGTGTACGTTCGTGGATTCCTTGGTAAAATGATCTTCTCAGGAGAAGAGGCTTTGAAAAAATGTACGGTCTTGTCAGGAGGAGAAAAAGTGCGTTGTATGTTGTCGCGTATGATGATGATTCGCGCTAATGTATTAATGTTAGATGAACCGACGAACCACCTCGACTTAGAGTCGATCACAGCTTTCAATAACTCCTTGAAAAACTTTAAAGGATCGGTATTGTTTACCACGCACGATCACGAGTTTGCACAAACCGTTGCTAACAGAGTTCTGGAGATTACTCCTAATGGTGTTATTGACCGCTATATGACCTTTGACGAGTACTTGGATGATGAAAAAATTCAAGAGATGAGAAAGAAAATGTATTCCTAATATATAAACCGCTTCAGCAATGAAGCGGTTTTTTATTTATAATTAGTAGGAATTGATTTTTAATTTTAAATTTGCCTAAACAACACTTCATTATGAGTCAGAAAATATTACTCACCGCAAAAGAAGTCAATATTATCCTTCATCGATTGGCTTGTCAGCTGATCGAAAAGCATCTTGACTTTTCCAATACGGTATTGATCGGCTTACAACCTCGTGGACGATTTTTAGCAAGCCGCATTAAACAACTCCTTGAAGATGAATATCAAGTTCAAAATATCCAACTCGGTTTTTTAGATATTACCTTTTTTAGAGATGATTTCCGAAGAGGGGAGAAACCATTGGAAGCCAATAAAACACAAATCGATTTCCTCGTGGAAGATAAAAAGGTCGTTTTTATTGATGACGTGCTCTATACGGGACGAAGCATCAATGCGGCATTGACTGCAGTGCAATCCTTTGGTCGTCCTTCGGAAGTGGAATTGCTGACGCTAATCGATCGCCGATTTAGCCGTCATTTGCCCATTCAACCGGATTACCGCGGCCGACAAGTGGATGCCATCAACAACGATAAAGTGAAAGTATGCTGGAAAGAAAATGAAGGTGAAGATGCAGTTTACTTGATTTAAAAAGCTTTAGGCAGTAAGCAGTAGGCATTAGGCGTTGCCAAGTGAGAAGAATAGAAAAGGTAGAGGAAAGAGGATAGAGTATAGAATATAGAGAATAGAAGGTAGAGGATAGAGAATAGAGTATAGAATATAGAGAATAGAAGTGAGAGAAAAGTAATTAAGTTAGATATTCAAGTCTCGAAACCTGACAGGTTTTTAAAACCTGTCAGGTTTGAAAAGAACACAAATTATAGAAACAGTTTAAAATCGCTCAACACTAATCAAGGAAGTTCAGAAACAAGCGTGAAGAAGAGTAAATAATTTATCGAATACAGAGGATAGAGAATAG
>CANCJZ010000231.1 GCA_947378465.1 Flavobacteriaceae bacterium | reverse complement strand
CATCAGTAACAGTCCAAGTTACTTGAACCGATGAAGATGTTGTTCCACATGCTAAAGGAGCAATTGCATTTGGAGAAATTGACAAAACCGGATTTGTACCACCTGTATAACTAAAAGAAGCTAACCATGAAGCAAAAGATGCATTGATTTCATTTTGTGTTTTACAAGAAGTTTCCGTTTTATCTTCTGGACAATTAAGGACGACCGGATTTAAAGGGGGTTGTTCAATGGTTATTTGTTGTACTTTCGAACAACCATTATTATCAACAACGCTTACCGTATAATCTCCAGCAGGAATATTTTGAAATTCTGCCGAAGGATTAGATTGCGGACCCATAGTAACATTACCAGGGTTTAATGTAAAAGTATAATTTGAAGAGCCACTTGAATTAGCGTCTGCAAATAAAGAAGTAGTACCTCCAAAACATTGAATTGGATTATATGACAAATCTAATCCTACATCAACGATAGTAATGGACTTACTACATTCGCATTGTCCTCCAAGTGTGTTAACTATTAATTGAAAATTGATTTGACCTCCTGTAGTTCCTGGATTTATAATTACGGTCTGAGTAGCTACATCGTTAATAGGATCATAAGAGATTGGCCCCTCAGAAACGATAGAAGCTCCAGTCGTATTTTGAGATCCAGACGGGAATCCATATTCCACATCAGGAGTTGCACTACCTGCAAATTGAATCGTAGTGGTAATTGAAATATTTCCTGCACTGAGGCATTGTTTTAATATACCTGAAAGATTACAAGAAGGAGCAGGTACAAAAGTGAAACCTGTTTTCTGTGCAATACCTCCAACGGTTGTTACTTTAACCGAACCTGACGAACCATTACCGACAACAGCCGAGATGGTTGTTGGATTTATTACTGTAAAAGTTGTAGCAGCTGTATTTCCAAAGAAAACACCTGTAACAGCAGTAAAATTAGTTCCTGTAATAGTCACCGTTTGACCTGCAGCTCTAGTACTTGGTGCGAAAGAGCTAATTGTTGGTGCGACCGCATAAACTGCATGGCCAAAAACCAACATAAAAAATAACACCAAAGTTTTGACGCTATTTTTCCATCCCTTATTATTGCCATTTTGGCAACAATATGACTCTTCGTTAGATGTTGAATTAAGTAAATTTAAATTCATAAGTGAATGTTTTATTTGATATGTTAGGATTCCTAGATAGGAGCAATAACTGTTACCGATTGAGTACATAAACAAAATTTAATGTTACTCTTTGGTCCAGGATTTATTACTTTGAGTTGAACAGTAAATGTACCTCCACGGGTACCGGGAGCAACTTTAATTGTAGATTGACCATTCTTACCAATAAACTTCGCGTTGGAAGTGTTCGATTTCAGAGTCCAGTAATAATTAGTACCAGGTACTGTGTTTACTGTTTCTGAACTAAAGGTTATTGTTTGCCCTCCACTCTGACTAAAGGTGGCCTTTAAAGGACCCTGTAAGTTACAAGCTGGTGGTTGTTGAGCAAATAAGAAGTTTGTAAATAAAAAAAGAAGAAGTATTAGTAACAAACTAGTTACTCTACTTTTTCTAACACTTCTTTCATTAATGGAACTGTTGTTAGTCATTGCTGAGTTAGGGCGACTAAAATCCATTTTAAATCCGTTTTCCTTTTCAATCAAGACGTAGTCCTTCATTTCAGAAAACTCAAAAAAATTCAATAATGTACTTTTTTTCATAATGTTAGGTATTAAGATAATACCACATCACGAATAGGTTATGCATGCGTATTTTTGGGACAAGCACTAAAAGTAAATTCTCGTTGATAGAGAAAATAATTTTTGGTAGATAATGTTTGGGATTATAAAATTATGTTAAATCTCCATGCTTCAATAAAAAGGGCGTAAATTTTCTACAAACCAATACCTTTTATCGACTAAATGCATAAAACGCAAAAAAATAATCGTTTAAATAAACAATTCTGAAGACGAATACAATTGTTGTTAAAATTTATAAGAATTTGACAATTGCCTTTTCCTACCACTTTTTCAAAATTACATCCATTTTAATTCTCAAAAATGAAAGCGCTTTTCTGGCCTACTTTACTGTTATGAAATTACGATGAGTTAGCATCTTTTTAAATCTTGGACCAGGACGGAAAATCAGTGAAACACTTTTAACTTTTTTATTTGTAACTTCTTCTCGACTTTTGCTTGGCGTTCCAATCAAACTGACTTGAAATGAACCTAGATTTCCTAGTCCTATAATTTGACCTTATTCTAATGCACTATAAACCTTTGCAACCAAGCCCTAAATATCGACTTGACAATCGGTTTCAGTAACTGTCGTAATTTGAATTATTTGTTAGGAGACCATTCTAATTCTATTACAATACATTACACCATGCTTGGATAATAGCTCATTGGTTGTTATTGAGACCTTAAAAACAAACGATTTAATCGTCCAATCATTATTTTCACATCTTATGTCGTACCATTTTAATGCAATACCTTTTAAAGTGAACGTGGTCAAATCAAAAAACGACTATGGTTACTTTTAAAAGCAATCACAGTCGTTTATTTAACAAACCCTCTTAAGATTATAGTGTCACAACAATTCCATTATTAAAAATTATTACAAAGATCTTCTATATGTTTTCCTTCTTTTAAAAGTAATGGGATCAAAGTGTTTCCACATATTATGAATGGCATGATTATCTTCTAATTCAGGAGTACGAATGCAATTTTGTATTTTTTTCTCTTTAAATACTTTATAATATTCATTAAATATCATAGCGGTGACACCTTTACTTTGATATTCAGGGTCAATTCCGATTAAATAAAATAATACGTCTTTACTTTCCTTTTTAGCTTTAAGCATATGATAAAATCCGAAAGGGAATAATTTACCTTTTGCTTTTTGTAATGCTTCTGAAAAACTTGGCATCACTATACTGAAGGCAATCATATTGTTATCTTTATCAACAATAAACTTGATGTATTCTGGATTTATAAAACTAATGTATTTCTTTTTGAAGTATTCTTTTTGCACATCGGTAATGGCTACAAAAGAGGATAATGACGCATAACTTGAATTAAACAAATCAAACATTTTATCCACATAAGGCATGATATCTTTATTATCAGTGAAGTTTAAGGATTCTAATTCATAGCGCTTTTTAATCAAATCATTGGCCTTTACAAAAAACTCTGTTTTTACATTAGCAAATGGAAAGCGATTTTCTAGGTATTCTTTTTCTTTTACGTAGCCAAGATTTTCTAAATGCTCCATATAATAGGGATAATTATACCAAGTAATCATGGAACCGATTTCATCAAATCCATCTGTAAGTACGCCCACTTTATCCAAATTAGAAAAACCCATAGGGCCTTCTACGTATTCTAAATTATATAGCTTACCTAATTCATACACTTTTTCTAATAGTGCTTTAGTTACTTCAATATCATCAATTACATCCCACCATCCAAAACGAACTTTCTTCTTTTCTTGGTCTCGTACTTCATTCCAATTTACAATTGCTGCAATTCGACCTACTATTTTTGAGTCTTTATAGGCTAAATAAAAAGTAGCCTCTGCTGTTGCAAAGGCTGGGTTTTTTGACTTATCGAAGGTTTCTAACTCGTCATTTATCAAGGGGGGTACCCAATAGGGATGGTTCCTGTATAATGAAAACGGAAATTTCACAAACTCTTTCAGCAACCTTGGGTTACTAGCTTCAACTATGGTAATCATTATTTTGTTTTTTCTAATTCGATTTCGTCTTTACGTTTTTTGCCTTTATCTTTTTTAGACTTTTTATCTTTTTTACCTTTCTTGTCGTCAAGCGCTTTGTTCTTTACTCTTTTATAATTGGTTTCATAATTGGCATCAAAACGCCAAGAAGCACCGATACTTGCATACAAAATAGACGGCGTTGCTTTAACATTTTTACTTAATGAGGCATCTAATTGTATATTTTCACGTACTAAATAAGCTGCACCAAATCTAAATACTGTATCGGCATAATAATCACTTTTATACCCTTGAATTTCCATAAAACCAGACCACCGCATATTGAATCCGCGGGTCATTGTAGCAATCATTCCGTAGCTTGGGTACTTAGCTAAAATTTTATCTGCAATCAGATTAGTCACTAAGACCCAATGTTTTCCAAACTGATTTTGTGTAATTACCATTAGTTTTGGGCTAAACTTTGGATCTCCATCATAAGTAAATGGATTGGTACCCAACTGAAGATTAAAGCCCCCATATATTGCTACAGCAGGAATGAAATCATTCCATTTAAATTTATGGTTGGCTTTCCAACTGTATAGGTTAGGTTTTTCTTCTTTTAAAAACGGGTCATAAACTAAGTACTTGGCTCCGAGAGTAAATTGTTTGAAGCCCCCTCGAGTATCATTTACTAAGGGTGCCTGATACCAATCATACTGGTATTGTGTATTTAAATCAAACTCTAACTGGTCGTAAATAGCTCCATACCTTAAGTCTACTTCACTGCCAAAACCATTAGCCTCATAGCGTAACAAATCGTGTTTTTCTTTGAAGCCATATACTCCTCCCTCAGCCTGAATAACTGTTTTACCTACGGAGAAGGCCGACATGGATTCACCAGGTCTATTGGAGTTAATAAGATCAGTGTACTGACCGTATTGGACTGTTGAAACCATTAAAAACGTCAAAAGCAATAGTCTTTTTATATTCATCATTATAACACAATATTGAAGTAATCAAACTTAGTGTTTCAAAAGTAGTATTTTTTATTGATTCTCGAAACTTTGCCGCATTCCT
>CANCJZ010000230.1 GCA_947378465.1 Flavobacteriaceae bacterium | reverse complement strand
CTCCATTTTAAAAAAAATATTGTCCAAAAGACAATTCTGCTTAATTGTTTATATAAAAGAAAGTGGTTTTCGGTTTAACCTCTGATCGGTTTTTGTAATAAGCACATATATAATTGTTTAGTTGCGATTTTATTGCGAATAATCGCAATAAAATCGCAATAGAATCGCAATTAAATTAACGAATTAATTGTTTTGGCTATGCTAATTTTGGACTAATCGAAATAATACTATCCTCGATGGAAATATTCTATTACGATAAAGATCATTTATTAAGTTTAAAATAGTCATCAGACAATGGAACACCCGACCAATTATTTAGTTAAAAAGTATCTTAATGAGAATGGCTATTTTGAAGAGAAAAAAGAATTCGAAAATTTATTTCTTTCCCATCCTAATTATCCCAGTTTGTTTGCTGTAACTGACACTTTAGATTTGTTAGGGATTGAGAATGTAGTTGCCCGAGTAGAGAAAGACCTTTTGATGAGTATGCCAAAACAATTCTTAGCTATAGTTGAAAAAGAAGAAAGTTTGGCATTTGTTCAAATCAAAGAGCAACAGATAATAGTGGAGCTAAATGAAAAAAAGAAAACTATTTATTCGATTGATTCCTTTCTTGATATTTGGAATACCATTGTAATTGCGGTGGAACCTAAAGGGGAAAAAGCTAAAAGCAATGACGAAAAGGCGTCAACAGTGAATCCTGCTTTAAATATAATTGTATGTGTTGTCCTATTGATGGCAATTTTGACTCTGTTAAAGTATAACGTAAATGTTAGTATTGTTGGATTTTTGCTAATTACTCTTTTTGGGGGTTATATCAGCATATTGATAGTACAAGAGAAGTTAGGGATACAAAATGAAGCGGTAACAAAAATTTGTAGAAGCTTTAACACCTCTTGTAGCGAGGTCATTCAGTCCTCAGAGAATCAATGGAATCAGTGGCTGAGTTTTTCGGATTTGCCGTTACTGTTTTTTCTAACTAATTTTCTTGCCTTAGCTTTCCAACCCTTTGCCGCTATGTCGATAATAGGTTTTTTGAGTACTGGGATTTTACCATTACTTTTTTATTCCATTTGGTTGCAAAAAAGTACTTTAAAACAATGGTGTGTTTTGTGTTTAGTGGTGTCAAGTATCATCTTGGTTCAAAGTGGTTTCTTCCTGTTTACGATCAGTTCGATTACTATTGAAAATATCAATGATGCATATTATTATTTTCTAGCATTTTTGATCGTTACTTCGGCTTGGTTCATTATTCGTCCTTTAGTAAAAAATCAGTTACAATCGCAACAAAGTATCAATAAACTACTGCGATTTAAAAGGAATTTTCAACTTTTTGATTTTTTGTCTACTCCCGTTGATAATGCTAGTGGATTAGAGGAATTGAAAGCAATCAAATTGGGTCCTACTGAGGCCGAACTTATGCTGACTTTATTGTTGAGTCCGAGTTGTGGCCATTGTCATAAGGCATTTGAAGAGGCTGTGAAATTGCTTGACAAATTTCCTCAAAAAGTGTCCTTAAATATCCTTTTTAATTTGAATGTTGACAATGTGGACAATCCTTATCGATCCATTGTTCAGCATTTGACAGCAATAAATAACGAAAGAACGAATGAAGTATTTACTGCCATTTCCGATTGGCATATTCAACGAATGTCGGTTAATGAATGGATTGATAAATGGGGCGATAATAATACAACTGAAAGTATTGACGAAGAATTGAGAAAACAATACCAATGGGCAATAAGTAATCAATTCAATTATACTCCTGTAATCATAGTAAATGGCAAGCTTATTCCTTCAGAATATACTTTGGAGGAACTTTATTTTTTTCTGAATGATTTTAAAGAAAATAAAGAAGTAGCGGATTATTTTCAATTTAAAATAAGTAATTAATGATATTGTTGCAACAATAGACAGAAGCCTTGACTGTCTTTAAATGATTAAGGTTTAATAATTTTTAAAAATAAAATAAAATGAAAAAGTCAATTTTAAATTTAGAAGGAACTCGTAAGTTAAGTTCTGAAGAGTTGAAAAAAATTAATGGAGGTAATCCACCATATGGATGTTTGAGATGGGATCCTAGAAATAGGGTTTGTCTTGAATGGGATCCAAATATAGGGATTAATGGTTAAACTTTAATAACCAAAACAACGACTTGGAAACAGTATTTCTTCGCCATAGTATAATGTTTAGCCTGAACAAAAAAACAAATAGCATTTCGGAATTAAAAACTCAAGCTTCCGAAGACGTTTTGGTTATTAAGGAATCTAATATTTTGCCTGTTCTATTACTTGTGATGAAAATTCTCTGTACAAAAGTTGTTATTGAAATTTGACTGAGGAGAAATACATCTCCTGAGTTTTCTTGACACAAGTATAAATTCAATACAAGTGGTTATTGTTGATAAGTCAATAAATAGAAATTTTTAGTATTTGTTTATTCTGTTTGTTGAATTTAGAATAGTGTTGTAACGAAAGACAGAAGCCTTGACTGTCTTTAAATGATTAAGGTTTGATAATTTTTAAAAAATAAAATTAAATGAAAAAATTAATTTTAAATTTAGCAGGGGCAAAACAGCTTACCAAGTCTGAACTAAAGGCAATTAATGGCGGTAGAATGCTATGTAAAGGAACTTTGATACCAACTCCTAAAGGCGATTTATGCGGTTGTTGTTCAGGAATTTCAACTTATTTTTATTCCAGCTTTCCCGCTTGTTGTTGTTAATCTTAATCTGTTTTTCTGGTCTAATTTGCATCTAGCATTTTTGAATTAAACATTTTAATACATTATTTGGAGAGGAATCAAATGTTCCTCTCCTTTTTATAATTTTATATATTCATCTTTGAAAAAGTTTCCTTCAATAACCCAAACAGACTCCAAAGACTGCGGACCAACCTGTTTAAAGATAATCGCTAAACATTTTGGTAAAACAATTAACATTCAATCCCTAAGAGATTGGTCAGAAACCAATAGAGAAGGAAGTAATTTATTGTTTTTATCAGAAGCTGCTGAGCGTATAGGATTTAGAACCTTAGGCGTAAAGCTAAATGCGGAAAAGCTAGAGGAAGTCTCTCTTCCATGTGTGCTCCATTGGAATAAAGAACACTATGTAGTGTTGTATGCTATTCAAACAGGAGGTTTTTTTAGCGGAAAAACCGCAAAGAAGTATCGAATTTCCGATCCAGCTATTGGCCTTATTGATTATACTGAGGAGGAGTTTTTAAAATTTTGGATTGGGAATAATGCAACTACCGTGACTGAAGAAGGGGTAGCGTTGCTGTTAGAACCCACACCCAAATTTTTCCAATCGGAATTTGAAGAAGAAGGAGGGAAGGCTTTTGGGTTTTCTTTTTTGCTTCAATATATTTATCCCTATAAGTCTTTTGTTGTTCAATTGGCTATTGGTTTGTTTGCAGGGAGTTTATTGCAATTAATAGTTCCTTTTTTAACACAAAGCATAGTCGATGTAGGGATTCAAAATCAGAATATTCATTTTGTGTATTTGATTTTGTTCGCTCAGTTAAGTTTGTTTGTTGGTAAAACCTTGCTAGAGGTTATTAGGAGTTGGATCTTACTGCATTTATCAGCTCGGATAAAAATTTCACTTATTTCAGATTTCTTTATAAAGCTGATGAATCTTCCAATCTCTTTTTTTGATGTCCGAATGACTGGGGATATTATGCAAAGGATTAATGATCATCATCGAATAGAGCGTATACTAACTACCTCCTCTTTGGATGTTTTGTTCTCAGTGGTTAATATGTTTATAATGGGCGGTGTTTTGGCTTATTATAATTTAAAAATATTTTTTGTGTTTTTTCTTGGAAGTTTGTTGTACTTCATTTGGGTTGTTTTGTTCTTGAAACGTAGAGAAAAGCTCGATTATAAGCGTTTCTCAGAAGTGAGTCAAGAACAAAGTAAGGTCATAGAGTTGATTAATGGAATGCAAGAGATAAAGTTACACAATGCTGAAAAACAAAAGCGCTGGGGATGGGAGTATATTCAAGCCCGATTGTTTAAAGTGTCAATGAAAGGCTTGGTTTTAGAACAAACGCAGAGTATTGGTTCTAACTTTATAAACGAATTAAAGAATATTGTAATCGTATTTCTTTCTGCGAAATTAGTAATAGATGGTCAAATTACCTTAGGGATGATGATGGCGATTAGTAGTATTGTTGGAAGTTTGAATGGACCCGTTTTACAACTTATTGGGTTTATTCGAGAAGCTCAAGACGCCAAAATATCGCTTTCAAGATTGTCTGAAATACACGATAAAACGGATGAAGCACAGGAAGAGGAATTTCAACAACATTATATTCCAGAAAATCAAGATATAGTAGTCAGTGATTTGTCTTTTAAATATAAAGGTTCTGATGTAAATGTTTTAGAGAACCTGAATTTGATTATCCCTGCTAACAAAATTACTGCCATAGTGGGAACCAGCGGAAGTGGGAAAACTACTTTGATGAAATTGCTATTAAAATTTTATGAACCTAATGAAGGGTCAATTTTCCTCTCTTCTAAAAACGAGGAAAAGCTAAATGGAAATCCATTCCCTGCTAAAAAAGGAATTGATTTGAAGAATATATCACAACGCACCTGGCGCAGTCACATTGGTTGTGTGATGCAGGAAGGTTATATTTTTAATGACACGATTGCCAATAATATTGCCATTGGCGAAAGCACTATTGATAAAGAGCGATTAGTATATGCATCGGACGTAGCCAATATAAAAGAGTTTATTCAAGAGTATCCATTAGGGTATAACACTAAGATTGG
>CANCJZ010000229.1 GCA_947378465.1 Flavobacteriaceae bacterium | reverse complement strand
TTTTAAGAAAATATCCAATTTGCGGAAAGCCTCTTCAGACCAGTCTCTTTCAAAACCGCCTAAACGACCCATATTAGTAGTCAAACGAGCACCACAAATTTCTTCGTAGATTTCATATATTTTTTCTCTAAATTGGAACACATAAAGGAAACCTGTATAGGCTCCAGTATCTACACCCAAAATCGAGTTACAAATCAAGTGGTCAGCAATACGCGCTAATTCCATCACGATTACTCTCAAGTATTGCGCGCGTTTTGGAACTTCAATGCCTAAAAGCTTTTCAACAGTCATCCACCAAGCCATATTGTTGATGGGCGATGAACAATAGTTCATACGGTCTGTCAAAGGCGTGATTTGATAGAACGGTCTGTTTTCGGCGATTTTTTCAAAGGCACGGTGAATATAACCAATGGTTGGTTCAGCATCAACAATTTTTTCACCATCCATCAATAAGATGTTTTGGAAAATCCCGTGTGTTGCTGGGTGCGTTGGCCCCAAATTCAATATAGAAAGCTCACTTCCATCTTCGTTGTGAGTTCTTTCTATAATTTTAGCATAGCGATGCTCTGGTGGTAATAATAGTTCTGACATTTTATAATGTTGAATTATTTATTTTTTCTTCAATTTCAATTTTTAAATCTGGAATAGAATTGATTGTTATACTCCAAATATATTCATCAGAAATGCTGTCATAAGCATGGATGATGTATTGCTTTTCTTTTATAGAATTAGCAATTGGATGGTGTTCTACCGAAGAAACGATCGTCTTTATCGGTTCTGCCTTGGTCTTCCATTGGGAATTCTTTTCTCATTGGATGGGAAACCATTTCATCCATATTCAAAATACGTTTTAACTGCGGGTGTCCGATAAAGTTAATACCGTAAAAATCGAAGGTTTCTCTTTCCATCCAATTGGCGGTAAGAAACAAATCGGTAGCGGTAGCTACTTCAGGATTTGACCCATTTAAAAAGGTTTTGATACGGATTCTTACATTTTCAATCCAGTTATGCATGTGGTAAACCACTTGAAACTGGTGGCTTTCTTCATTGTCTGGGAAATGAACCCCACACAAATCGGTAAGGAAATGAAAATTTAAGTCTTCTTGTTCTTTTAGGAATTGAATTACTTCGTGAACAGTGTTTGAAGTAGCTTCAAATGAAAAAATGTCTCGGCTCATTTCGAAATTCAGTACGTTAGTTCCGAATTTTTGCGATAATTTTTCTTGTATAGTTGCAGTTTCTAAAGCCATATTATAGGTTGTAAGAAGCTAATAATTCTTTGTATTCTGGTGAATTTCTTCTGCGCACAGATTCGTTCTTAACCAATTCTTGTAATTGCATTACTCCATCAACAATTTGCTCTGGTCTTGGAGGACATCCTGGCACGTATACGTCCACTGGAATTACTTTGTCAATTCCTTGAAGTACAGAGTAAGTGTCAAAAACACCTCCTGAAGTAGCACAAGCACCAACTGCAATTACCCAACGTGGTTCGGACATTTGCTCATAGACCTGACGTAAAATAGGGGCCATCTTTTTCGAGATAGTCCCCATTACCATTAACATGTCCGCCTGACGAGGAGAGAAACTCACACGCTCAGAACCAAAACGCGCTAAATCGTAATGAGAGGCCATTGTTGCCATGAATTCGATTCCACAGCAAGATGTAGCAAAAGGCAAAGGCCAAAGCGAATTGGCACGGGCCAATCCCACCACATCGTTCAACTTAGTAGCGAAGAACCCTTCGCCTGTAACTCCTTCTGGTGGAGCAACCATATTTGTTTTTGTAGTACTCATAGCTGTTGTTTTTTTATTCCCATTCAAGAGCTTTCTTCTTGATGATGTAGAAGAAACCTACTAAAAGTAATAGCATAAAAATTACCATCTTAATCATTCCGTCGACTCCTAATTCTTTGAAATTAACCGCCCAAGGATATAAGAAGATAACCTCTACATCAAAAAGGACGAATAAAATAGCGACTAAGAAATATTTTACTGAAAATGGGATACGAGCGTTACCGACCGATTCAATTCCACATTCGAAGTTTTTGTCTTTGTTTTTGGAGTGTCTTTTTGGGCCTAGAAAACTAGAGCCAATAATAGTCATAACAACAAATCCTATGGCTAAACCTGCCTGCATTAGGATTGGTAAAAAATCATGTTGAGTAGATTGCATATACCTAAATTTATAGACTTTTGTAAAATAGCTACAAATATACATTGCATTATTTAATTCTCAAAAATGAAAAGATAAACGTTTCTTATTTCTTACTTAAAACTGCTTATTTAAACAGATTCTAAATAAATGTTTTAGCTATAAAAAAACGCCCCGAGAGTTTCGGGGCGTTTAGACCATTGAGGTAACCAAAAAATAATATATATTAGTCTTCGATAACTACTACTTGAGCAGCTACTTTACCTTTTCTTCCTTCTTCTTCTTCGTAAGAAACTTTGTCACCTTCGTTAAGTGATTCAGCTTTAATACCTGTTGCGTGAACGAAAATGTCTTTTCCATTTTCATCATCTGTAATGAATCCGTAACCTTTTGATTCATTGAAAAATTTAACTGTACCTGTGCGCATTTTGTAATGTAAAAAAATTAATATTCGTCAAAGATATACTTATTTCCGACATAGCAAACAAATTCGAAAGAAAATAATTTAAAATTTAATAATAATTTAAAATTATAATTGAATGATTTTCAGTTTAGTATTTCAAATATTGTAAAATTACTAGTCAAAACAGTTTCGTTTTATTACTTTTTTATTGTGTTAACTACTGTTAATTGTGAATTGTTCAAAAAACGAGTACTTAAACTATTGTTTGTTAGGTAGTAGGTTGCTTTTATTGCATCCGTGTAAGTTGAAGTAATAAATATTGCTTTTAGTTATTTTTGGAGTGCATTACTTTTTACAAAAAAACAAAAAAAAGCCACAACTTTTGCAAATTGTGGCATCTTGAAAAGGATTGAATTGAATTATTTTAAATCCAATTGTATGTGTAATTCGTTCAATTGCGCTGGATCAATTGCAGAAGGGGCATCGATCATTACATCGCGTCCTGAATTGTTTTTAGGGAAGGCGATGAAATCACGGATGGTTTCTTGTCCACCTAAGATGGCTACTAGACGATCCAAACCAAAGGCTAATCCGCCGTGTGGTGGCGCTCCAAATTGGAAAGCATCCATTAAGAAGCCAAATTGATTGCGCGCTTCTTCCTCAGTAAATCCTAGGTATTTAAACATTAATTGTTGTGTTGCTTTGTCGTGGATACGGATTGATCCTCCGCCAATTTCATTTCCATTCAAAACCATATCGTAGGCATTAGCGCGAACCGCTTTAGGATTGGTTTCCAAAAGGTGCATGTCCTCAGGTTTAGGAGAGGTAAATGGGTGGTGCATGGCGTGGTAACGACCGCTTTCCTCATCAAACTCTAACAGTGGGAAATCCACAACCCATAAAGGAGCGAATTCTTGTGGGTTACGCAAACCTAAGCGCGTTGCTAACTCCATACGCAAAGCGGAAAGCTGCGTACGGGTTTTATCCGCTGGACCTGAAAGTACAAAAATCATATCGCCTGCTTTTGCACCAGTAACTTTAGCCCATTGTGCTAGATCGTCTTGATCGTAGAATTTGTCTACGGAAGATTTGTAGCTGCCGTCGGCTTCACATTTTACATAAACCATTCCTGAAGCGCCAATTTGTGGGCGTTTCACCCAGTCAATTAAGGCATCAATTTCTTTACGGGTATAGGTTGCACAGCCTGGAGCTGCGATTGCTACTACTAACTCGGCGCTGTTGAATACAGGAAATTCTTTATGTTGCGCTACGGCATTCAATTCGCCAAACTCCATTCCGAAACGGATGTCTGGTTTGTCATTACCATAGGTTTTCATTGCGTGATCGTAGGTCATACGAGGGAATTTATCGACTTCAATTCCTTTGATTTCTTTTAGTAAATGGCGCGTTAGTCCTTCGAAAACATTTAAGATGTCTTCTTGTTCTACAAAGGCCATTTCACAATCGATTTGAGTAAACTCGGGTTGTCTGTCGGCTCTTAAATCTTCGTCGCGGAAACATTTGACGATTTGGAAGTATTTGTCCATACCACCTACCATCAATAACTGTTTGAAGGTTTGAGGCGATTGCGGTAAGGCGTAGAATTGTCCTTCGTTCATACGGCTTGGCACGACGAAATCACGGGCACCTTCAGGAGTTGATTTGATTAAATAAGGGGTTTCCACCTCACAGAAGTCTAAATCAGAAAGGTAGTTACGAACGGCTTGTGCTACTTTGTGACGGAACAACAAACTGTTTTTAACAGGGTTTCTACGAATATCTAAATAACGGTATTTCATTCGGATGTCTTCGCCGCCGTCAGTTTCGTCTTCAATAGTGAAAGGAGGGGTAAGAGAAGCGTTGAGGAGGGTCATCTTTGTGACTAAAATTTCGATTTCTCCTGTTGGGATGTTTTTGTTTTTAGCTTCACGTTCAATAACGGTTCCAGTTACTTGGATAACAAATTCTCTTCCTAATGTTTTGGCCATTTCAAAAACGGCTTTATCCGAACGGCTTTCATCAAAAAGCAATTGGGTAATTCCATAACGGTCGCGTAAATCAACCCAATTCATAAATCCTTTGTCGCGGGATTTTTGTACCCAGCCCGCTAGTGTAACTTCTTGATTGATGTGAGCGGCGTTCAATTCGCCACAATTATGACTTCTATACATTGGAATAAATTTTTTATACATTCAATTGGACCTTCGGTCTTCGGGTGCAAAAGTAAAAAACAATTATCA
>CANCJZ010000228.1 GCA_947378465.1 Flavobacteriaceae bacterium | reverse complement strand
TTTTTTTTAAAATAAAAATCTACAAGCTATAAACAATCATGAAAGTATATACTAAAACGGGAGATACTGGAACCACTGCTTTATTTGGTGGCACTAGAGTTCCCAAACACCATATCCGAATCGAAAGTTATGGAACGGTTGACGAATTAAATTCTCATATCGGATTAATTCGCGATCAAAACATAGACACTCACTACAAAGAAGTGCTTATTGAAGTACAAGATCGTCTTTTTACTGTGGGAGCTGTTCTCGCTACTCCTCCTGAAAAGGAAACACTTAAAAGCGGTGAAAAAAGACTTCAAAACCTTGGTATATTAGAATCTGACGTCGAATTTTTAGAAAATGAAATCGACACTATGGAAGAAGCATTACCTCCTATGACACATTTTGTCCTTCCTGGAGGTCACACTACAGTGTCATATTGTCATATTGCACGCTGTGTTTGCCGTAGAGCCGAGCGTTTAGCGGTACATTTGAATGACATAGAACCTACCGATGAGCTCGTAATCAAGTATCTCAACCGACTTTCTGACTACCTTTTTGTGTTGGCACGGAAGTTGTCTCTTGAGCTGAACGCTGACGAAGTAAAATGGATTCCGAGAAAATAAAGTTCTTTCCTAACTACCGAAATTAGTAAAAGTGGCTTTGTATTGATACATATCCGTTTCAGCACTACCTAAACCGTAATTGTTTTTCAATTAAAACAATTGATTTTAAGTAAAAATGAACGTCGAACTCCGTCTACAACCCACTAAAAACAAACGTTCTTAACTTTAATCATAAAATAAATCAATTTTTACTTGACTTTTTCAGTAATAAATTTATTTTTGCATAAATTATAAAATCGAAAGCAGATGTATTGGACATTAGAATTAGCATCTTATTTAAGCGATGCACCGTGGCCAGCTACCAAAGATGAGCTTATTGACTACGCAATTAGAGCTGGTGCTCCACTTGAAGTAGTTGAAAACCTTCAATCAATTGAAGATGAAGGCGAAATTTACGAATCGATGGAAGAAATTTGGCCGGATTATCCAACTGACGAAGATTATCTTTGGAATGAGGATGAATATTAAAAAAATAAACTAACACAACAGAAAAAAAGTCTCCTTTGGGGCTTTTTTTTTGTTTAAATTTGCACACTTATTAAATACAACCATTATGAGTTTCATAAATAGTATCATTAAAGCTTTTGTGGGCGACAAATCTCAAAAAGATGTCAAAGCCACTCAACATTATATCACCAAAATCAAAGCTTTAGAGCCTGCATTGATGGCGCTTTCTCACGACGAATTGAGAGCTAAAACTGCTGCTTTCAAAGAAAAAATCAGTCAAGCCCGCGCTAAACAAGATACTGAAATTGCCGCTAAAAGAGAAACCGCTGAAGCGACCTCTGATATCGACAAAAGAGAAGACTTATATAACGAGATAGATGCACTTGAAAAAGAAGCTTATGAAATAACGGAGAAAGTATTGATTGAAATACTTCCTGAAGCTTTTGCTACCATCAAAGAAACCGCTCGTCGTTTTAAAGAAAACAGCACTATTACAGTGACTGCTTCTGCTAAAGACCGCGAACTTTCAGCAACCAAACCTTATATCACTCTTAACGGCGATCAATCTACTTGGGCAAACCAATGGAATGCTGCTGGTAAAGAAATTACTTGGGATATGATTCACTACGATGTGCAGCTTATTGGGGGTATCGTATTGCACGAAGGTAAAATTGCAGAGATGCAAACAGGGGAAGGAAAAACTTTAGTAGCAACGCTTCCACTATACTTAAATGCACTTACTGGTAACGGAGTTCACTTAGTAACCGTGAATGATTATTTGGCAAAACGTGATAGTACTTGGAAAGCGCCTTTATTTGAATTTCACGGACTTACCGTAGATTGTATTGACAACCACTCTCCAAATACTTCAGAACGTAGAAAAGCATACGAAGCGGATATTACTTATGGAACCAATAACGAATTTGGCTTTGATTATTTAAGAGATAATATGGCTCATTCTCCTGATGATTTAGTACAAAGAAAACACAACTATGCGATAGTCGATGAGGTGGATTCAGTATTGATTGATGATGCTAGAACTCCTTTGATTATTTCAGGTCCAGTTCCTGATGGTGATCGTCATGAATTTAATGAATTAAAACCAAAGATTGAAAATCTTTACAACATACAACGTCAATTAGCGAATGGCTTTTTGTCGGAAGCAAAACGTTTGATTAAAGAAGGCAACAGCAAAGACGGTGGCTTCCAATTATTGAGAGCATATCGCGCTTTGCCTAAAAATAAAGCTTTGATTAAATTCTTAAGTGAAGAAGGAATCAAACAATTGTTGCAAAAAACAGAAAATCAATACATGCAAGATAACAATCGCGACATGCCTAAAGTGGATGAAGCTTTGTATTTTGTTATTGAAGAGAAAAACAATCAAGTGGAATTGACCGATAATGGAATTAAATATTTATCGCAAGACACTGACGAAAACTTTTTCTTATTACCAGACATTGGAACCGAAATTGCCAATATTGAAAAACAAAATCTGGACAAAGATAAAGAAGCAGAAGCTAAAGAACATTTGTTCCAAGATTTCGGTATCAAATCAGAAAGAATCCATACCCTTACGCAATTACTAAAAGCGTATACTCTTTTTGAGAAAGATGTAGAGTATGTAATTATGGATAACAAAATCCTTATTGTAGACGAACAAACCGGTCGTATTATGGACGGTCGTCGTTACTCTGACGGATTACACCAAGCTATTGAAGCTAAAGAGCAAGTTACTATTGAAGCAGCTACGCAAACTTTTGCTACCATTACCCTTCAAAATTATTTCCGTATGTACAGCAAGTTAGCGGGTATGACGGGAACAGCAGTAACTGAAGCGGGTGAGTTTTGGGAAATTTACAAATTAGACGTAGTAGAGATTCCAACCAATAGAGGAATTTCTCGTAACGATAAAGAAGATTTAATTTACCGTTCGGTACGTGAAAAATTCAACGCAGTAATTGAAGACGTAACACAACTTTCAGCTTCCGGAAGACCCGTATTGATTGGTACTACTTCGGTAGAGATTTCGGAGTTATTGAGTCGTATGTTGAAAATGCGCGGCGTTGCACACAATGTATTGAATGCTAAAATGCACAAAAAAGAGGCGGATATTGTAGCCGAAGCGGGTAAACCTGGAGTAGTAACTATTGCTACCAACATGGCGGGTCGTGGAACGGATATCAAGTTGACTCCTGAAGTTAAAGCGGCAGGTGGTTTGGCCATCATTGGTACAGAGCGTCACGATTCGCGTCGTGTAGACCGTCAGTTACGTGGTCGTGCAGGTCGTCAAGGAGATCCAGGAAGCTCACAATTCTATGTGTCTTTAGAAGACAATTTAATGCGTTTGTTTGGTTCTGAAAGAGTAGCCAAAGTAATGGATAGAATGGGATTAAAAGAAGGTGAAGTAATTCAACATTCAATGATGACCAAATCTATTGAGCGCGCTCAGAAAAAAGTAGAAGAAAACAACTTTGGTACTCGTAAACGTTTGTTAGAATATGACGATGTTATGAATGCTCAAAGAGAAGTAGTATACAAACGCCGTCGTCATGCTTTGCACGGAGAGCGTTTGAAACTGGACATCGCCAATATGATGTATGATACTTGTGAAGTAATCGTTGGGGATAATAAAGGTAGAAACGATTTCAAAAACTTTGAATTCGAATTGATTCGTTATTTCTCTATTACTTCTCCATTCACAACTTCAGAATTCGACAAAATGTCAGAAGTAGAATTGACTGGTAAGTTATACAAAGAAGTGATGGTTTATTACACTGAAAAAACAGAACGCAGTGCACGTGAGGCCTACCCTATTATGGCGGATGTGTATGAAAAAGAAGGTAATACATTTGAGCGTATCATTGTTCCATTTACCGATGGATTAAAAACATTGAACGTAGTAACCGACTTGAAAAAAGCATACGAAACACACGGAGCTAGCTTAGTGGCAGATTTTGAAAAAAACATCACTTTAGCGATTGTGGACGAAGCTTGGAAAAAACATTTACGCAAAATGGACGAATTAAAACAATCCGTTCAGTTAGCTGTTCACGAACAAAAAGATCCTTTACTAATTTATAAATTAGAAGCATTCAATTTGTTCCGCAGTATGCTTGATGGAGTAAACAAAGAAGTAATTTCTTTCTTATTCAAAGGCGATTTACCACAACAAAATAATGACATTCAGGAAGCTAGAGAAGTTCGTAGAAAAGAAAACTACACCGAATCCAGATCGGAAGGGCCTACTACAGATGAATTAGCAGAACAAAATAGAGAAGCGGGACAAACCCAACAACGTCAAGTAACCGAAACAATTGTTAGAGAGACTCCAAAAATCAATCGCAATGATACCGTTACAATCAAACACGTGATTAGCGGTCAAACGGAAACTATGAAATTCAAAAAAGCGGAAGGCATGATTGCTAACGGCGAATGGGTTTTGGTAAACGAATAAAAAGTTCCTAATCTTTCCCTATAATATATCCTCAATTGTACTAACAGTTGAGGATTTTTTTTACATTTGATTTACAAAATTTTTAATTTAAATAAAATGAAATACTTCTTCCTACTTCTATGCTGTTTTAGCCTTTCTATTTCTAGTGCTCAAACTATTCAAAACAATAATTACAGCACCGATGGCTACATTAAAACCGATGGTACGATCATGAATAAAAATTACAGTACTGTAGGTTATTTTAAAAATGATGGCACTATACAAAACAAAAACTACAGCACTATAGGTTATA
>CANCJZ010000227.1 GCA_947378465.1 Flavobacteriaceae bacterium | reverse complement strand
ACCTACTGCTGCAAATTTAGGAGCCCAGTCTAAAGAGGTTTGTCCTCCTGCCGAAAACAAAGCAATATCAGGACGCATTCCTACTGCCGTTTCTAGGCCTACCACTTTATAGGTATTCCCTTTCCAAGTGATTTCTTTACCTACTGATTTCTCAGAGGCTACAGGGATTAATTCGGTTACAGGGAAATTTCTTTCTGCTAAAACTTGAAGCATTACTTCACCAACCATTCCGGTTGCGCCAACTACAGCAACTTTCATATGAATATATTTAGATTTTTTGAATAATTTTTTGAATAATTTTTTGAAATACAAAAGTATGTAGAAAATCAATTGGTTTAGTTGAAGGTTGGAGGTTTTTTTAGGTTATAGGTTTGTTGGGGTTGTAGGTTGTAGGTTCGTTGGGGTTACTTTGGTTTTTTAGGTTGTTGTTTGGGTTATAGGTTTTAGGTTCGGCGGGGTTACTTAGGTTTTTTTTGGTTGATTTATTGGAACGGTTTACAATAATTATGCATTTGATATTTGGAATTAACACCAATTTTTTCCTTTGTAAAAAATCCCTTTAATTATTTTTATTATCACGCTAAGACGCAAAGTGGCTAAATTGAGTATAAAAATAAACGATATTATCTTGGGGTATTAGAAAAGCCTAATTCTATTCGCAATTGGTTAAGTTGGTCGGTGGCTTTTTGATTAAAGCAGTTTCCGTGTTCTCCATCAATGGTTTGGGCAGTGGACTGGAGTTGGGCGCAACTTAGGCATACTTGTGTTTGACCAATGACTTTGTTGTTTTTGAAATAAACAAAAGCCAATCGGGGTTCATAACAACCTACAATTTGAGGGTTTTTGTAGGTTTCTTTGCTGCCAAGTATGGCGTTTAGTTTGTCGAATTGAAGCTTGGTAAGTTTTTTTCTGTTTTTAATGGTACTGATTTCTGCTCCATCTTTGTTTATGGGATAGAAAAAGTGCTCTCCTTCGAAACCAAAATAATCAATCCCAATAACAGAATCGCATTCAAATCCTTTGTGATGGGATAATGTAGAATCTATTTCAATTGCATATTTAGGACTTTTGAGCCAATGGATTTTTGTCTTTGAGGCTTTTGGGGGCAATTGTTTGGGAGAAGCATTTATATGCTCTTTGGGTTTGTTGCAAGAGATGAAAAGCAGAAGGAGAAATAATAATTTTGGATTCATTTGATTGGATATAATTTTATACAAAACCAACACAAATATATAAAAAGAAAAACCACCTCATTTGGGATGAGATGGTTTAGGTTAGAATATATAGTATAGCGGAATTATTTTTTTAATAAATCTCTAATTTGAATCAACAATTCTTCTTGAGTTGGACCCGCAGGAGCGGCAGGAGCTGCTTCTTCTTTCTTTTTAGTAGCATTTAATCCTTTGATGATTAAGAACAATACGAAAGCTACAATAAGGAAGTTGATTACTGCCGAAAGGAACAAACCGTATTTAACACTTCCAAAGATGGTAAGATCTTCGATTTTTGACAAATGAGCTGCTTCTAAAGCGGGCTTTAACATTAAAGGAGTAAGAACGTCTTCAATAAACGAGCTAACAATTTTTCCAAATGCTGCTCCTATGATTACCCCAATAGCTAAATCTACAACATTGCCTTTCATTGCGAAGGCTTTAAATTCTGAAATCATTCCCATAATAAAATCTTTTTAATTAGTATTCTGTTTATTTGTTTATGCAAAACAAAAATAATAAATTAAATGTAAGAATTTTAAGAAAAATGTAGAATTAAAACTACTCTCTATAAAAGACACGTTTCACTCTTTGAGAAATGCTGGTCATAATTTCATAAGGAATAGTACCAAGTTGTTTGGCCATAAAGTTTACCGAAGGATTGGTCCCAAAAATAATCACATCGCCTCCTTCTTTGCAATCGATATCCGTTACATCAGCCATTAACATATCCATACAAACGCTTCCTACTATGGGTGCCTTTTTGTTTTTGATGACCACATAGCCTACTCCATTGCCCCAATGTCTGGATATACCATCGGCATAGCCAATAGGGATAGTCGCTATTTTGGAAGGTCGGCTGGCTATGAATCGGCGACCATAACCTACACTTTCACCTTCGTCTATGGTTCTGATTTGAGAAATAATGGATTTTAAGGTTCCTACATTTTCTAAAAGCTTTTGTTCGTCTTCATCATTTGACACCCCATATAAACCAATCCCTAAACGAACCATATCGTATTGGGCTTGGGGAAAATTAGAGATTCCAGAGGTATTCAGAATATGACGAATTGGTTTAATCTCCAATTCTGTCATTAATTTCGAAGATAATTTTTCAAAAAGTTTGATTTGCGCTAGGGTAAAATCGATAAACTTCATTTCATCACTAGTGGCTAAATGCGAGAGAATACTTTTCACTTCTACGGTAGTATTGTCTTTTAATAAAGCTATCAAATCATTTAGATTTTCTTCTTCAAATCCCAAACGGTGCATCCCCGTATCCAGTTTGATATGAATAGGAAACTTTTTTAGTTTTTTCTGACTGGCAATTTTTAAAAAGGCAGTTAATCCTTTGATGGAATAGATTTCGGGTTCCAACTGATGCTGAATGATGGCCGAAAAGCTAGTGCTTTCAGGATTCAACACCATTACAGGCAAATCAATCCCAGCGTTTCTAAGACTAATTCCTTCATCGGCAAAGGCTACACCAAGGTAATCTACTTTGTGATGGGATAATAATTTGGCGACATCAAAGCCTCCATTACCATAACTAAAAGCTTTGACCATCACCATCATTTTGGTTTCGGGTTTAAGCTTAGATTTAAAGAAATTCAGATTATGACTGATGGCATTGAGATTGATTTCAAGTACTGTTTCGTGAGTCTTTTCTTCTAACAAGGAAACTATTTCCTCAAAATGAAAATGACGAGCCCCTTTGATTAATACTGTTTCATTTTCAAAAGGAATCTTGTCTATGGCTTCAATAAACAATTCGGTAGAAGCAAAAGCCAAACAATTTGGGAATTTCTTTTTATAAGCCGCAATGGTTTTACCAATGGCAATAACACGATTTATTTTATTGGAAACGATGAGTTGCGAAACTTTTGAATATAATTCTTCTGTGGCTAATCCACTTTGGAAAATATCGGAAAGGATTAGGGTTTTCTTTTTGTATTGCTTTTGACTTTCAAGAAAATCCAAAGCAATCTTTAGAGATTGGAAATCGGAGCTGTAACTATCGTCAATAATAGTGGTATTACTGTTGCCGTTTTTGACTTTAAGGCGCATTTCCACAGGATAGAGCAAAGCGATACGCTGTTGAATGACTGCCTGATCATAGCCCAAATACAACAAGACCATTAAACATTGAATGGTATTTTCGATTGAGGCTTGATCGGAAAAAGGAATCGCTATTTTGAAACAAAGTTTTTGATAGGTAATCTTGAATTCTGTTTTATCTGAGTTTTCTTTAGCAATAACAAACACATCGGCTTTACCGTCTTCAGAGCTCCATGTAAAGGTTTTTATTTTAGGATTTAAAAAGGCTTCGATAGTTCTGTTTTTATTCATAATTAAAACTTCAACCGAGGTAAAGAGTTTTAATTTTTCTTTTATTTTTTCCCCTACATCGTGGAATCCTTCATCGTGAGCGGACCCAATATTGGTAAGAATTCCAATAGTAGGTTGGATTATTTTTTGCAGGTTTTTCATTTCATTGGTCGTAGAAATTCCGGCTTCAAAAATACCAAGATTGTGTTTTTCATTAATCCCTAAAACCGATAGAGGTACTCCCACTTGAGAGTTATAGCTTTTAGGAGAGCGAATAATGTTATAGTCAGGGCTGAGCAAAAAGTTCAACCATTCTTTAATAATGGTTTTACCATTACTTCCAGTAATTCCTATTACGGGAAAATCGAAATCACTTCGATAGGTAGCGGCAATAGTTTGCAGCGCTACGAGGGTGTTTTCAACTACTAAGAAATTAGCTTTACCTTGTAATTTGGAAGGAATATAGCTCACTACAAAGTTTTGCACCCCTTGTTTGATTAGGGCAGCTACGTATTGATGGCCATCGTGATTGGGTCCTACCAAAGCAAAAAACAAAGTGCTTTCGGTATTTTGTAAGGAACGACTATCAATAGAAATGGCATCAATAATAGCGATATCATTAGTACCTAAAAATTGGGCTTTAATGATTGGGATGATATTACGGACAGATAGGGTCAAGGTAGGTTATTTATTATGTTCATCAGACAAATGTTCGGGGTCTTTTACGTCGATGTTTTCACGCATAGCTCTAAAATAGGCGGCACGACTTAGGGGTTCGTATTCTTCTGTTTCCCCTAACATTACTAGATTGTCGTTGTCGGCTTTTCTAAAACTATAATGGGCTAAGTTACCGGTCCGCGTACAAACGGCGTGTACTTTAGTCACATATTCCGCAGTTGCCATAAGAGCAGGCATAGGTCCAAAAGGATTTCCTTTGAAATCCATATCTAATCCAGCTACGATTACACGAATGCCAGAATTAGCTAGGTCGTTACAAATTTTTACAATTTCATCATCAAAGAACTGAGCTTCATCAATACCCACCACATCACAACCTTGGGCAAGGATAGCGATATTGGCTGCAGCAGGAACGGGAGTAGAACGAATTTCATTTTTATTGTGAGAAACTACATTTTCTTCATCGTAACGAACATCAACCGCGGGTTTAAAAATTTCCACCTTCTGCTTGGCGAACTGAGCTCTGCGCAATCGGCGAATCAACTCTTCGGTCTTACCAGAAAACATCGAGCCACAGATAACCTCTATCCACCCAAATTG
>CANCJZ010000226.1 GCA_947378465.1 Flavobacteriaceae bacterium | reverse complement strand
ATATAGCCATAAACATTTTCAGTTGTTCCGTTTACAATAACGCCGACATTTGAAGTTATAGGAGAAGTACTCAGTCCTGTTGATGTCAATAAATAACTATAAAATGCGTTGTTATTCCAGCCATGCGTTACTATCCAATAATCGTGATCATTCGCATGTTTAATAACAGACATTTTCTCGTTAGAAGGAGTGTATATCAAAATATTCTTGACAGAAGTAACATCTCCTAAGCCTCCATTCAAACTCATATCAACTATAGAATATCGAAATCCATTGGGATGGGCTTCATAATCTAATGTAAAGACATAATATATTGTAGTAGAACCTGGCAAAGGAACTATAGTTGCGGATTGTGTTGTTGTTTCTGTCCCCATTAACCCATAACCATTAGGCATTTGTTGATGAAGTTTGTTCCAAATAGTGCTGCCTTCGGTATAAAACAATAAGTTACCGCTACTATCTGAAATTGTAGCACATCCTTCAATTGAATCTAACTGCCCATCTATAAGTGCCGTAACGTTACCACTACTATCAAACTTAATTCCTGCATTATTTCCAAAATACCAAACACTCGCTTCTTGCTGGGAAAAAGCGAGGGAGTATATAAAAAAAACTGCTATAATGAATTTTGTTTTCAAATTAGAAAATTAGATTTTGGAATAAATCAATTGAAGAATAATAAATTTTATTATGTAAGTCCATTAATTATGAGTTATTATTTAAACACTTTCTTAGAATAATTACAATTTAGCTTTAGGTAATCATATACAATTTTACACCAAATTAAGATAAAGTCAACAGAAATATTGGTGAAAATTTAGAAATAACAAAACCTACCTTAGATTTATTACAAGAAGTAATCGCAACAATTAAAAATTGCCAATAGAAAAAAATTATATTTACCTGAATAAAGCAAAAGCACGTATTCGGGGCTTTACTACTTCTATTCTTCTTCTTGAAAACGAAAATCTGATTTGCTCTTTAAAAACGTTTCCATTTCTAATAGGTATTTGTCTGCATCTTCAACTGTCGTACTATCGCCCTTAGTTGCAGATAAAATTTCTAATGGTGTCCATAAATTATACCATTGCTCAATGAGTTCTTTATCTTGATACTCTCCTGCATCCAAAGAGCCTTCTAATCCATAAACAAAATCAGAATAGCGCAATTCGCCTTTTCGGTAACTCTCCGTTGATATAAGCATATTAGCCCAAAGCCTTTTTTGAAGTTCTTTAAATTCCATATTTAATTTCCAATTTTAAAAACAGAAATAACTCTCGTACCTTCAGGATTTGTAATTACTCTAACATTATCAAATGTCCGTACTACTTCTGCTGCTGTGTTCCCTGATGTAATCTTACCAAACTTAACTGCATTTTCAACAACTGATGGTGGAATTCCACGACTATAAGATGTTGCACCTTTCATAGATTACTTGAGCTTAAAATCAACAACTGCTTTTAAAACTCCATTCTCCCATTTACCTACATAATGAACAATTACTTTTACGCCATTTGCAGATTCAACAGAATATTGCTTTTTACTCCAACCTAACCAACGACTATCTTTCATTCCTGTCTTTATCACTTTTCCTAATTGTGGATTAGCCATTACGTCTTTTTAAGTGGCTTTTGCTTTTATAATTTTTGCTTTGCTATTTTATATTTTAGCTGATAAGACTGAGGGACTTTTTCAATATCTATTTCATCCATACTTTTTATAAACGCTTTGTAGTCCTTCCTTTCCCAAGCTTTTGAAGCTGTATCTAATGTTTGTCGTTGCACTAATTCAAAAGTGTAATCATTACTTTCTTTTTCAATGAACTCAACTAAATGTTTGATGTTCCCTTTCAGTATTTCAATACCTTCTTTTTGCTGAAAAATAATAGAAAGGTTTTCTACAAAAATTTCAGGTGTAACGTGTACAATATGCAGTTCAGAGTTAAAAATAATTCTAATAGCATTATTACTTAACGGGTACAATACTTCATTTTGTCTTCCAATTTCAATAAAGTTTGATTTCTCAAAAGCATTAAAAACAACATTGACCTTCATAACAGAAGATTGAAAACGAACAATGTTTTTAAACTCTTCTGCTATATCAAATCCATACTTTTTAAGTATTGGAAAAAGTGAAGTTCTTACAAGTGTGTTATATTCCATAGGTCAAGTTTATCTTATTGGTGGTAACCAGGCTCTTTGCCCAGGGTTATAAATCCAACCACGACTTTGTAAAGTAAATCTTTCAGCATTTAAAAATCCGCCTGTTGGGATTAGATTGCCATTTGATAAGCGATAGGAGTCAAATATTGGTTTACCCAAATTCATCTCTCTTCTTAAAGCTCCATAGTTGGCTCTCCAATTCAATGCAGGGGTTCATTTATTAGGAAGATGAAGCATATAATCTCCTGCTTTCCACCCTGTATATTTTCCTGTTTGCTCCGCCTCCCACTTAAATAAATTAAGTCCGCCTTGACTTCCCCCCTTAGCGGCATTTTCCATTACGCTAAACTCCTTTGTAACTGTAAAAACCTTACCAAGAGGTGCTACAGAAATGACAGATAAAGCAACATCTCCATTGCCCATTTCTCTTCCATATATATCTTTCCCTTCAGTATAACCATTATATGCATTCGTTAATGCAACAGGCGGAAAAAGACTCGTAATAGCATCACCACATGCAATTGCAAAACCATCGGATTCGCTGTCTAAATGACGTAAAAAGCGATCTGTATCATAACTAAATTGTTTAAAAGTATAATTCTATACAAAACTATGACTTTCTGCTAGAGTGCCAACAAAATTTGATAGATATTCAGGTAATTGAGGAGCATTGTTATAATTATCAATAAAAGTATTTTCAGCTGTAGTTAATACTGTTGAAATATAATTTGATCCAATTCCCATTACTGAAAATTCATCCCCTATTGTTAACCCAAATTCGGTATGTCCCGTAGCTCAAAATCTTTCTAATTCATCTTTACTTAAAGATTTATTTTCGTAAGCCCTAAGTGCTTCTCCTGTATTTTTTACACAACGTACTTTCATAGATTACTTGAGCTTAAAATCATCAACTGCTTTTAAAACTCCATTTTCCCATTTACCTACATAATGAACAATTACTTTTACGCCATTTACAGATTCAACATAATATTGCATTTTAATCCAACCTAACCAACGACTATCTTTCATTCCTGTCATTATCACTTTTCCCAATTGTGGATTAGCCATTACGCCTTTTTAGGTGGCTTTTGCTTTTATAATTTTTGCTTTGCTATTTTATATTTTAGCTGATAAGACTGGGGGACTTTTTCAATATCTATTTCATCCATACTTTTTATAAACGCTTTGTAGTCATTCCTTTCCCAAGCTTTTGAAGCTGTATCTAATGATATTTTTTTAATTTTTTAATTTTTTTATTAATACCATATTAAACTGAACCAATAAAGCTAAACATTTGAAATAAGGTTGAAAACTTTATCGTAAGACGTTTTTTTTACAAGAATAATGGCAAATGTATTTAACTTGTTTTTATAAAACATAAACAACTAATAAATAATGTATATTATTAACAACTGATTACCTTTTTTAACATAATCTGCAATTGATAAGCAGTATTATTAAAGGACACCAAAGTATATTTATTAAGTACAACAATGATGTAATTAATTATCTCTGCCTTTTTGCAGCTAATTATTCTAACGCTAAGCTTTAATTAATTTTTATATATTTGAAAGTAGTATTTAAAATATAAAATGCAACTTATGAAAACAGTATCTCCTATTCTGAGTCAACAGAAAATGAAACAAATAAGAATACCGACTATCTCGCTTTTGTTTATAATAAATCAAAAATAATTTGGCAAATTGTCGATTACCGATTTATAATATCATTTCAGATAATTGGGATTACTAACCAATTACTAACCAAGTGCTGTACTCAAGTAAACGTCACAAACTGAAGATAAATAAACAGACAGCACTAAAGGCAACGTCATTCAATACTGTACTGTACTGCCAACTATCAAACTCTAATTCACAAGATGAAATATATTAATACTATCATAGCTTGCTTCATAACTTTTCTATCCATTTCATGCAACTATAAACAGAAAGAGGAAAAAAAGGGAAAAGCAGTAAAAGAAAAAAAAGCAATAACCGATACAATTAATCATGGTTACAACGAACTAGCGGACCAGAGCAACAGAGCAACATTTACAATCTCTGATTACAATTCCGACAACCCTGAAATTGAAAACATTGAACGTCCAGAGAAGTCTATTATCAATACGAAACTAAACACTAGCAATTTATTTGCTATTTGGACTGCTGATCCAAATGGTCCTCACGCTGATTTTGAAATAACAAAAGATTTTTTTAGCGTAACTGATTACGATGGAAATGGAGATATGCCATTTGAACTAATTGGCAATCATTTGAAAGTTTACTATAATGATTTTATCCAAGAAGGAGAAATAATTTCGGTCAGTAAAGACAGCTTGAAAATACGATGGAAAGATTTTGAAAATGCAAACAATTATGTCAAATGGCCGGAATAAATGTAGTCAATAACGGATCCTTTGCCCCTATGTAAATTATGTAAAAAGCTCGTTTATGTTTTGTGAAAAGTTTTATATTTAACGAAAAATATACCCCTCATAGCTTGTAACTTCGCGATAGGACAAAACTTTGTTAAGGCAATCAAAACCACCAAAAATGAAAATTAGAAAAACAACTTCGGTCCTATTTTTTATTTTGTCAATTCTATTTGCACAAAATGGTCACTCACAGAATAACAATTTAAATCAAGAAGAGAAAAAACTTGTCG
>CANCJZ010000225.1 GCA_947378465.1 Flavobacteriaceae bacterium | reverse complement strand
AAATTTATCTCTATCAGAAAAAGATTTGCTAATAAAATATAAATCTCTAATCAAAAGTGGAGGAACAAATATTGATGTTCTATTATTAATACAAAAAAAATATTTAACAAAAAAAGGTTATTTTGATTCCGACAGAGTTAGTTTAATTGATAAGAAAAAATATAATCAAACCCTTGAAAGCTTAAAAATCACAGCAAATAAACTATCTGAAATCGACAGTAACGAAGATAAAGATGATAAAATTCAGGATAAATTAACTATCGAAGAATCAGGTATTTTAGATAAAATAAACGAATGGAACAATAATGTTTTTAAGCTTTATTAAAAACTTAAATAAAATATTATTCTATCAGGCTCCCAATATTTGGGAGCCTTTTTTGTATGAGGAAATCTTTAAAATATTGATAATGAATAAGATGAAAATAAATTCTTTTGAAGTTATCAAAAATTTTTAAAATAAATCTTTCATAATTCTTTGATAAATTTTTCATCTCAAAGAATTTACAACATAAAATAACCAAAAAAAAATCAAAATTGGCTCAGCTATATAGTCCATTCCCTCAATTAAGAGGGATAATTAAAATATTTTAATAATGGATTACAGTAACGAAATGAGTTTTGATAAACTCCCACAAGCAGTAAGCAGATTGTTTATAGAATTGACTGAAATCAAAGGTCTTTTAGTAAACAATAACTCACGAGGAAAACCAACACATAATAAATTATCAATGGATAAAACTATTGAGTTTTTTCAAGAAAATGGGTATTTAATAAGTATATCCAAACTTTACAAACTAACAAGTAAAAAAGAAATTCCATTTTATAAGTTCGGTCAAAGAATTGTTTTTGATAAATCAGAACTTATTATTTGGCTAGATACTCAAACGAAGTCATCAGATAAATCGAAAAATGATTCGATAAAAATGATTTCTGATTCTGCAAACATAAAACTTAATAGAAAAAAATAATAATGAAAAATAATGAATTTTATTTAGAAAATGAAATTGATTTTAATGACAGACCATTAAAATTAATTTCTGTAAAAGAACTTAATACTGAGCCAAAAAGATTTCAAACAATGGCTCAAATATCCGTTAAAAAGGTTACCCTTTTTAAACATTTAATTGATAAAACAGAAGTTATGGATTTTGATTTGGAAGCAAATAAAGAGAATATTCATGATTTAAGAAACAGACTTGAGCAAGCTAAAGATTATAAAACAAAAGAAATTATTCAAAAAGAAATACAAAAAAAATCACCAAATATTTTACAAAAAATAGTATTGATTGTTAGTAGATTATTATCCTTAATTGAACATGAAGGTTATGGAATTGGTGTTAATAATGATGAAGTCTTTTTTTATAATCGAAGATATTGGGAGAAAATATATAAAGACATTATTATTGCTTTTCTTGGAGATTTTGATCAAAATTGGGGCGTTGAAAGTATAGAAGCGCAACAATTCAAAACAAAAGAAAACTTATTAAAACAGTTTCAAGTTGCTGCTGTTATACCTGATTTTAACACTAAACCAGATAGAGTTATGATTCCAGTAGGAAATGGTACTGTAATGTTTAAAAATGGAATACCTGAACTAAAAGGTTTTTCGAAAGACCATTTTTTAAAATATCAACTTAACTTTGATTATGACCCAGATGCTAAAGCCCCAATTTTTCAAAAATTCATTGAAAGAGTTTTACCAGATAAAAAACTGCAATATGTATTATTTGAATTTTTAGGGTACATTTTTTTAAAAGATATGAAAATTGAAAAAATGCTATTATTATACGGTTTTGGAAGTAACGGCAAAAGCGTGCTTAATGATGTGATATATGGGCTTTTAGGTAAAAATAACATAACGAATTTCTCTCTTGCAAGTCTTTGTGATTCTAAAAGCCAAACTAGAGCTTTAATAGAAAACACATTACTAAATTTTGCACAGGAAATAGGTAATGGAGCATTTGATGTAGATATATTTAAAACCTTAGTAAGTAATCAGTCTTGCGAAGTTAAAGTTCTTTACAAAACTCCTTATATGATTGAAAATTATGGGCGATTTGCATTTAATTGCAATACATTACCTAAACATTCCGAAAACACAGATGGCTATTTTCGTAGACTTATAATAATACCCTTTAATCAAACAATTTCAGATGAAGAGAAAGATATAAATTTAGCAAAAAAAATAGTTGATTCGGAACTTCCTGGTGTTTTTAATTTGCTTATTGAAGGTATGATAAGATTAAATAGGCAAAAAATGTTTACAAAGTCTGAAATTATTGATAATGAAATTTCTAAATATAGAAAAGAATCTAATTCTGTACTCTCTTTTATTGATGATGAAAACTATCATCCATCAAATATTAATAAACTTCCGTTAGAAGTTTTCTATCAACTATATAAAGATTATTGTAATAGAAATGGATTTTATGCTTGTCAGGTAAAAAACTTAAGTTCACAGTTAAGAAATGCAGGATTTGAAGTGAAAAGAAGTACAAATGGCTTTACAAATGTTTTTTATGATAAAATAATACCCAACATAGATAGTGATGGAGCAACAATCATAAAAATATAGATTTTATTTAACCGCTAACTTTGCCAAGGTTTTGTTTAGCGTCAAGTGGGAAGTTTATTAAAGTAAACTTGTCAGCTTAGTGATATGAAACCTTGGCAAGGTTAGCGGTTAAATTTTAGAGAAGCAAGTTATTTTAAAATTTAAAATGAAAAAAAATGAAAAATATAATAGTATCAAAATATTCAAATTATAATACACCAACACCAATTGAAGACATCAAATTACTAGATTGGCTAAAAGATGAGACTCACAAAGAAATTGTAAAAAAAATCAGAACCTTGACTACCAAAGAAGAAAGAAAAAAGTTTAAATCAAGGCTCCCTTCTATTACTCCTAGCGGGACTTTCATAAAAAGAAATGCCAAGGAACTTTTGATACATAGTGGCTATATCTGTATTGATATTGATGCGGATGACAATCCGCATATAAAAGATTTTGAAAACCTAAGAGACGAACTCAAAAAGGTAAAAAACATAGCCTACGCAGCACTTTCGGTAAGTGGACAAGGGGTTTTTTGTCTAATACCAATTAAAAATTCAGAAAAACATAAAGAACATTTTGAAGCTCTCAAAATTCAATTCTCAAATATTGGAATTAAAATAGATGCAGCATGTAGTGATGTTGCTAGACTTAGAGGATATTCTTATGATGAAAATGCTTTTTTAAATGAGAATGCAATAGTTTTTAATCAAATATATGAATATAAAAATTTGATAGAAGATAGATTACCTATTAATCTTATTAATAAGAATTATAAAGACTTTAAATCTTCATCAGAAAAAAAAGTTTTAAAAATTATAGAATTGATTTCAAATTCTTCAATTGACATCACAGAAAAATATGAACAATGGTTTCAAATTGGATGTGCTTTAGCAAATGAGTTTGGAGAAGAAGGACGTGAGTTGTTTCAAAAGGTTTCGGAAAACCATCCAAAATATAATCCTTCAACCTGTGATAATTTATACTCCAAATGTTTAATAGAAAAATATTCATATACAATAGGAACATTCTTTCATTGGGCTGAAGAATATGGATTAAAATAAATTAATGCTTAATTTACTAACCACAATAATTTAGTGTTATTGTGGTTTTTTTGTAATTACAAAGTACATGTGTGCAAATCGTGCGCAAACATAAAAAAAACAACCCTCACAAAATACTTTGTAAGGGTTTGATTTTCAATTTGTGGTCCCACTTGGGCTCGAACCAAGGACCACCTGATTATGAGTCAGGTGCTCTAACCAACTGAGCTATAGGACCGGTTAAGAGGTTGCAATATTACTACTATTTTTTATTTAGTGCAACTATTTTTATCTTTTCCTAATAGCATTTGCAGCACACCCAAGCACACTTCCTTAAGTTCCTCACAATTAATGACCAACTCCCAAAGCTCCAAACCCAAGAAAAGCCCAACAGCTTTGCGCCTTTGCCTCTTTGCGTGAAATAAATCAGCACAAACCTATGTGCACTATGTAAAGCAAAGCGCCTTATGCGCCCTAAGAAAAACTATGTACTTATGCGAATCTATGTGTTTAATTAAATTCCAATTTTTAAATTCCAAATTCCAATTCGTAATCCCAATACGGCTTCAATAGGGTTAGTTTTTAACCCAACCACGCAAAAATCTCCACCCCAAAATAATTCATAATTCACAATTCATAATTCACCCCGCCCCAACAATAATTCATAATTCATAACTCATAATTCATAATTAAAAAACCCATTAATTGTCTTATATTTACCATAACACCTAATAACATCCCCAATACAACCAACTATGAACACACTTTGGAAAAAAATCCTACTCCGCACCACCATCATTTCCGCCAAGGACAGCCCCGATAAAGCCATCAGCAAAGCCCAAATCGCCCTCAAAAACCACCTCAAAGACCTATTCCTTATCACCCTCGGCATCTTTTCCGCCGCCTTCGGCTTCAAAGGATTTCTGTTGACCAACCATTTTATCGATGGTGGCGCCACCGGAATCTCCCTACTCATCTCCGCCCTGACCCCAATACCCTTACATCTATTAATCATCGCCATCAATCTGCCCTTTGTCGTTCTTGCTTTTAGAGTCGTCGGCAAACAATTCGCAATCAAAACAGCCCTCGCCATCACCGGACTTTCACTCGTCCTCGCCACCGTAACCTTCCCAAACGTCACCGACGACAACCTACTAGTCGCCATCTTCGGAGGATTTTTCCTCGGTGCCGGCATCGGATTCTCCATCCGTGGCGGCGCCGTTATCGACGGTACCGAAGTCTTGGCCAT
>CANCJZ010000224.1 GCA_947378465.1 Flavobacteriaceae bacterium | reverse complement strand
ATATTCACGTCTCGAACCCTCGCAGGGTTTAAACCCTGCGAGGGTTGGAAAAAAAACAATTAGAAATCGGTCAACACTAATCAGGGAAGTTCATAAAGATGTTGTGGATAGGTCTTCCGCAATACCCTACAAACTATTGTGCGCGCTATACGCTCTCCTCTAAACGCACCATATCCACCCAGTCTTAATACTCAATACTCAATACTTAATACTTTATTTCACCAACAATAAAATCAACAATTGCGCTACAAATATTCTAAAAATGGTTACCAATGGATACACTGTTGCATAGGCTTGAGTTGGAATATCGCTGTCTAAGTATTTAGTGCTAAATGCAAGTGCTGCAGGATCTGTATAAGTACCACTCATTAATCCTACCAATTGATAGAAGTTGAGTTTCATAATAAATCGACCGATAAGTACCATTAATAGAAGCGGAATAAATGTGATAAAACATCCGTAATAAATCCATAGCCAACCATTGAATTTGATAAAATTCTCATAAAATGCTGCACCAGCGTGAATCCCTACTGCCGCGAAGAACATACAAATTCCAAGATCTTTCATAAAATACACCGCACCATTATTAATATAGGAATGGATAATTCCAACGCCACCATAACGACTAATTACCAAGGCGGTTAATAATGGTCCTGCAGCAAAACCCAGTTTGATTGGCACTGGTAATGATGGAATAAATATAGGGATAGAACCTATTAATATACCGATAATCAATCCTCCGAACAAGGATAAGAAATCAGGTTCTAACAAGCGTTTCTCTGAATTGCCAATTATTTTTTCTACTTCAATGATGGCTTCTTTATTACCAACCACTCTAATTTTGTCCCCATAAAAAAGTTCCAAAGTAGGTTGTGCCAAAAGTTCCATGCCTGAACGGAATACTCGTGTTACTTTCAAATCAAATTTGTTGTACAAATCCAATTCGGCTAAGGTTTTATGGGTTGCTGAGGCTTGTGTTACAAAGATGTTTTTCGTAGTGATGTCGGATTCTGATTCGATAAATAAATCGGTAGATATTTTTCCCACAAGTTCTATAAAATGATTGACATTTTTTTGATTCCCCACAACCATTACTACATCTTTCTCGTGAATTTTAGTATCCAATGAAGGAGAATAAACCACTTGTGAACCGCTGTTTTTTAATCGAGAAATAATCACATCGTGTAAGTCTAATTCTTTTAGCAGTTGATAAATACTTTTTCCAAACACTTGATCATTCGTAACTCTACATTTTTGATGTACTAAAATTTCTTCTTTGCTTCCAGTAGCAGCTTCGTTGATGCTATTTTCCTTAGCTAAGTCTATTTTTAATAATGATTTAGAAAAAATGATACTTAATATTATTCCAAATACACCAAGTGGATAAGTAATGGCATACGCAATGGCTGGATCGCCAAACACCTTAGTAGGAAACTTATCTTGTATTTCAACCAAAGTTGATTTGGCCGCTCCAAGTCCAGGCGTATTGGTAACTGAGCCCGACATTAATCCTACCGCATTTTCAATGTTGATATGCGTAATACTATAAATGAAATAGGTAATCAATCCGCCTAAAAGTACCGCACTTATAGCAAGAATATTGAATCGTATCCCTTCTTTTTTAAAGGAGGAGAAAAAAGAAGGACCTACTTGAATTCCAATTCCATAGACAAAAAGAATTAAACCAAAATCTCGAACAAAATCCAAAATTTCATCTTTAATACGATATCCATAATGTCCCAAAAATAAAGCAACAAACATAACTGCCGCCACTCCTAAGGAAATCCCTCTTACTTTGATTCTTCCAACAAAGAAACCTATACTAATTGCAAGCAACAAAACGACCATTGATTGTGTAGCATCTGGTGTCGCACAAGGGGAAATCAATTTATTAATCCAGTCAAACATAATAGTGAATTTTAATGATGTAAAATTAGAACTTAATTTGAGGAAAACTTTATGATATTTATCATATCAGCCTCTGTAAACCCCTATAAATCAAGAAAACGTTTTCGTAACTTTTTATTTTTTATGACATTTATCAGTTCTTTTAAAACACAGAAATTGGAACTTTGATGTGGTTAAAGTTATACTATTAAAATTTAAAATTATGAAAAATATTAAAGTCATCCAAGAGTTACACGAGTTAGGTATTACAGGTTACCATGAAGTTTCTTATAATCCTTCTTATGAAGAATTGTTTCAAGCAGAAACCTCTCACGTTCGTAAAGGATATGAAAAAGGAGCTATAACGGATACTGGAGCCGTTGCCGTTAAAACAGGTGTTTTCACAGGTCGTTCTCCTAAAGACCGTTATATTGTTAAAGATGAGATTACAAAAGACACTATTTACTGGGATGAAAAAGTAAATTTTGCGACCACTAAAGCCATTTATGACGATTTGAAAAGTTTGGTTTTAAAACAACTTTCAATGTCAAAAAAATTATATGTGGTGGATGCTTTTTGTGGAACTAATCCCGATACACGACTTAAAGTGCGTTTTATTATGGAAGTAGCTTGGCAAGCTCATTTTGTGACTAATATGTTTATACGTCCTTCTATATATGAATTGGAAAACTTTGGTACTCCTGACTTTGTGGTAATGAACGGTTCTAAAGTAACCAATCCAAACTGGAAAGAGCAAGGTTTAAACTCTGAAAACTTTGTGGTGTTCAATTTGGAAGAAAAAATTCAAATTATTGGCGGTACTTGGTACGGTGGTGAAATGAAAAAAGGAATGTTTTCAATGATGAATTATTACTTACCTCTTAGAGGAATGGCTTCAATGCATTGTTCAGCTAATGTTGGTGAAGCAGGAGATGTTGCTGTTTTCTTTGGTTTATCTGGAACTGGAAAAACAACTTTATCTGCGGATCCTAAACGTTATTTGATAGGTGATGACGAACACGGATGGGATAACAATGGCGTGTTCAATTATGAAGGGGGATGTTATGCTAAAGTAATTGACTTAAGTGAAGAAAACGAACCGGATATTTGGAGAGCCATCAAACGCGATGCTTTGTTGGAAAATGTTATCGTTAATGAATACGGCGAAATTGACTATTACGATCATACCATCACTGAAAACTCAAGAGTTTCGTATCCAATTTATCATATTAATAAAATTGTATTGCCTTCAAAAGCAGGACATGCTAAAAAAATCATATATCTATCTGCAGATGCCTTTGGGGTATTGCCTCCCGTGTCTATCTTAAATGATGATCAAGCACAATACCACTTTTTGTGTGGTTATACTTCTAAATTAGCTGGTACAGAAAGAGGAATCACTGAACCACAACCATCATTCTCTCCTGCTTTTGGTGAAGCTTTTTTAACCTTACATCCTACAATGTATTCTAAAACCTTAATTGGTAAAATGAAAGAACACGGTGCTAAAGCCTATCTTGTTAATACCGGTTGGAATGGTACTGGAAAACGTATTTCTTTAAAAGAAACCCGAGCCATCATTGATGCAATTATCAGTAGTGATATTGATCAAATGCCAACCCAACATATTCCTTTCTTGAATTTGACAATTCCTACTCAATTACACAATGTTACTACGGAATTATTAGATCCTAGAAAATCCTATAAAACAGAGGAAGAATGGGAAGTTAAAGCCAAAGATTTAACCGCACGTTATATTAAATATTTTGAACAATATACTAACACCGATGAAGGTAAACGTTTAGTAGCCGCCGGTCCAACCTTAGAACAAGTACTTGCTTAATTTGACGTTGTTGGTTGTAGGTTGAAATTTTAAAAAGTTGTAAGTTTTTTTGGTTGTAGGTTGTTCTGTGGCTGTTAAAGTACTTTTTAAAATAGTAAATTGTAAATAAGCTTAAGGCAATAAATAGTATGTAGTTTTTAACATAGTATTTATTGCCTTTTTTTTAGGAGTAGTCATTAGTATTGACACAGTTTATTGAACACTACCCATTGTAACGGTATTACTCGCCATTGCAAAACAATTATTCATCATTGCAACGGCATAAATCGTCATTGCAACAAAATCATTCATCATTGCAACACAATCATTCATCATTGCAACGCCATTAATCGCCATTGCAACAAAATTATTCATCATTGCAACACCATAAATCGTTATTGCAACGCCGTTAATCGTCATTGCAACAAAATTATTCATCATTGCAACGTCATTAATCGTCATTGTAACGACATAAATCGTCATTGCAACAAAATTATTCATCATTTCAACATCATTATTCGTCATTGCAACAAAATTAATCATCATTGCAACACCATTAATCGTCATTGCAACGGCATTACTCATTATTGTAACCTTACTACGGATGGTTACATGAATTGTATAAGATTGGACAAAATTTTGTGTAAACTCTAAAAATGCTTAATGGGAGTAGTCATTAGATCGTGTAAATAATTATACTGTGGAAGTGGCAACTTTGATTTGATTATAATAACTTATAATAGAACTATTCATTTATCATTTTAGATGGCTTTTAATATTCAATATTGATATAACAATAAATACTAAATATTATTATTTCATTTCTTCAATTAACTCCTGTATAGCTAATTTTGCTTCTTCTGTTAATACCTCTTGATTTAGTTTTTGTTCCAATGCTTTATGAGATAGATTTTTAAATTCTCTTTTGAAAAAAGCTACTCGATTATTTGTGATTTTTTCTATTTCTTTTGGTGAAGTTCCTAACCATTTTTCTTTAATATAAAGGAAATAGCTAAATCGTTTTATTATTAAAATAACAAACAAAAATAAGTTAAGAAGTTCCATCCTTATAAATGTAAATTTAAAGGAATAGTAGCACTTAATAATACTAAAGATCGATAAAAACAATGTAAAAAATAGTATAGTAAAGCTT
>CANCJZ010000223.1 GCA_947378465.1 Flavobacteriaceae bacterium | reverse complement strand
AGTTATACTAAAAGTATGGTTCGCTATACTAAAAGTATAGTTAGCTATACTAAAAGTATAGTTAGCTATACTAAAAGTATAGTTCGCTATACTAAAAGTATGGTTCGCTATACTAAAAGTATAGTTAGCTATACTAAAAGTATAGTTAGTTATACTAAAAGTATAGTTTGTATTATAATGAAATTGTAGCGCTACATAAGTAGAGCATTATGCTATACAAGTAAGTCATTAACCTACTTCAAAAGGCCATTTATTCAATTCAGTTGATAATTAATTAAGACAATAGTTTTCAACATTCACTTCCAAACTACTAATTTATCCAACATTAATGACAATGACCTTACCAATTCTTAGTCTGTTTCCCTTTCAATTTAATTGTCCATAGATCCCTTGTAAATTATCAATTATTATTGCTACTTTTGTATTTAGAATTTTTCTAAATAAACAAATGTTAGATATACAAAAGATACGCGCTGATTTTCCAATTCTTTCACAAAAGGTAAATGGAAAACCGTTGGTTTATTTCGATAACGGAGCTACTTCTCAAAAACCGCAAGTAGTGATTGATGCCATTTCCGAATATTACCAAACAATAAACGCTAATATTCATCGTGGTGTTCACACTTTAAGCCAATTAGCCACGGATGCTTATGAAGTGTCTAGGGGTAAAATCCAACAACATATTAATGCTAAACATTTGCACGAGGTAATTTTTACTTCAGGAACCACACATGCCATTAATGCAGTTGCCAATGGTTTTGCAACATTGTTAAAGACAGGTGATGAAGTGTTGGTGTCGGCAATGGAACATCACAGCAATATAGTTCCTTGGCAAATGCTTTGTGAACGCAGTGGGGCATCACTCAAAGTCATCCCAATGAATGGAAAAGGAGAGCTGGTAATGGAATCATTCGACGCCTTGCTTTCTGAACGTACAAAAATAGTAGCAGTGAATCATATTTCAAATGCTTTAGGGACCATCAATCCGATTGAATACATGATTGAATGTGCTCATAAAGTAGGAGCGGCTATCTTAATTGATGGTGCGCAAGCAACACCGCATTTGAAACCGGATGTACAAGCATTGAATTGTGATTTTTATGTTTTTTCAGGACATAAAATATGCGGCCCAACGGGAGTTGGAATATTATATGGAAAAGAGGATTGGCTGCGCAAATTGCCTCCTTATCAAGGAGGAGGTGAAATGATCGCTACCGTTAGTTTTGAAAAAACAACTTATGCTGATTTGCCTCACAAATTTGAAGCAGGTACTCCAAATATAGAAGGAGGTATTGTGTTAGGCGTTGCAATTGATTATTTGAACTCTGTAGGTTTTGAAAATATCGCCTCCTATGAAGCGGAATTGTTACACTATGCTACGGAACAATTAAATACTATTGAAGGACTGAAGATATTTGGAACGGCTGCCAACAAGGCATCGGTGATTTCCTTTAATATTGAAGGCATACATCCTTATGATATAGGAGCTATTATTGATAAACTAGGAGTGGCGGTAAGGACTGGGCATCATTGTGCTCAACCAATTATGGATTATTTTGAAATTCCTGGAACAATTCGAGCGAGTTTTGCATTTTACAATACAAAAGAAGAAATTGATATCTTTGTGGAAGCCGTTAAAAGAGCTAAAATGATGTTGTCGTAAAACTATAATAATATGAAAGCATTAAGTATAATTGTATTGAGTCTTTTTATGCTAAAAGGCTGCTCCAAAGCAACTAGTCAGGACTTGGTAAACACCCAAATTCAATATGTTGCGAATTCCAGAGGGATGTATCAAAAGATTACGATTCAAAACCAAGAAGTTGCTATTTGTAAAGATCGAAACGATGAAGGAATAGGGAGTTCAACTAAAATTTCTGATGCGGATTGGAAGGAATTGGTGGGATTGTTCTCAAAATTAAATTTGGAACAATTGAGTACTTATGAAGGTCCTACTCAAAAACGCTTTCACGATGGTGCTGCAATGGCCAATATGATCGTAAAATATAAAGAAAAAGAATATCAAAGCACTACTTTCGATCATGGGAATCCTCCAGTGGCGATTGCTGATTTAGTGAATAAAGTAGTATCGATTGCTAAACAATAACAAATGACGATTAAGCAAATACAAGACGAGATTGTTGACGAGTTTTCTATGTTTGACGACTGGATGCAACGTTACGAGTACATTATTGAATTAGGGAAATCATTACCCTTAATTGACGAACACTATAAAACCGAGGAAAACATCATCAAAGGATGTCAATCTAAAGTTTGGGTTCATGGGGAAGAGCAGGAAGGGAAAATAGTGTTTACTGCGGATAGTGACGCCATTTTAACTAAAGGGATAATTGCTATCCTTATCCGAACATTTTCGAATCAACAAGCTTCGGATATCTTGGCCTCTGATACGGATTTTATAGATGAAATTGGATTAAAAGAACATTTGTCTCCAACACGTGCAAATGGATTGGTTTCAATGATTAAACAGATTAAAATGTATGCTTTGGCTTTTCAAAGTAAACGATAAAAAATAAATAAACTATGGAAGAATTTAAAGATACAGTCAATTTAGGAGAGGATGTTGTTAAAGTGCTGAAAAGCATTTACGATCCAGAGATTCCTGTCGATATATACGAGTTGGGATTGATTTACGATGTAATGATCAATGAGGATAACGAAGTAAAAGTATTAATGACCTTGACTTCACCTAACTGCCCTGTAGCGGAAACTTTACCAAGAGAAGTTGAAGAAAAAGTCACCAAAATTGAGGTAGTAAAGTCCTGCGAAGTAGAAATTACTTTTGATCCGCCTTGGAGCAAAGATTTGATGAGTGAAGAAGCAAAGTTAGAGCTTGGAATGCTTTAATCTTTTTTCTGTGTTAAGAGGAATAGACTCGTAAATTAAAGACAAATCATGATGGAGGAAATTGTAAATAGAGTGGCCAATTCCGCTTTGGAAGTTTTTGATTTAGAAGATTACTATCCAAATGGAATACGTACCAAAATAGATTTATCCCAATGGCTTTACGAAGGGTTTTTATTAAAAGAAAAAGACTTTCGGGAAGCATTAAAGCAACACAATTGGACCCAATACCAAGGACATTATGTTGCAGTTCATTGTGCTACTGAGGCTATAATTCCTGCTTGGGCAAGTATATTGGTAACTACTTTTGTTGCACCTTATGCACAGAAGGTGGTTTTAGGTGACATCAAGGATTTGGAAACTTCTCTCTATCAAAGTGTTTTATCTCAATTAGATTATTCTACTTATCTTGATAAAGCAGTTATCATTAAAGGATGTTCAAAAAAACCAGTACCCGAAAGCGCTTATGTGATGGCGGTACAATACCTTCAGCCTTTTGCCAAAAGCATTATGTATGGCGAAGCATGTTCCGCAGTCCCTTTATTTAAAAAACAGAAGTAGTTCAAATTCTACGATTTAGTCCTATTTTTTAGTTGTTAAAGTTTTGACCGCATTAAATGTATTTTCTACCTTTGCCGTCGAAATTTTAAAAAGACAGTAAAATGAAAAAAGGATTGATTGCCTCACTGCTCTTTTTCTCCGTTAATGCACTATTGGCTCAAACTAGCGAGAAAGAGTTTTTAAAAAAAACAGAAGAAGTAGTAGCTAAAATCTCTGAGGAACGACCTAATGGCTGGATCAAAAAAGGAACCTTTACCTTTTTAGCCAATCAAGCAACTTTTAATAATTGGTTAGCGGGAGGGCAAAGTAATGTTTCAGGAAGTATTGGATTGAATTATGACTTTAACTATAAAAGTGATAGCTGGACTTGGGATAACAAGTTGATTGCTGGTTATGGATTAACCAAAATTAAATACCAAGACAAGCAAAAATCAGATGACCGTTTACAATTTAATTCCTTATTAGGAAAAAAAGCAACTGGAGAATGGTTTTACTCTGCTTTCTTTAACCTTAAATCACAATTTGATTCAGGTTTTGATTCAGGGATAAGAACTTCACACTTCTTGTCTCCTTTGTATTTACAATTTGGTCCCGGGATGTTGTGGAAGAGAAATGATAATTTAAAATTCAACTTTGCGCCTGCAACTTCAAAATTGATTATTGTAGATTCACAATTTACTCAAACTGGACCTTCATTTGGTGTAGCACAAGGATATACTACTCGTTATGAATTTGGAGCGGCTGTAAATGCTTATTATAAATGCAAATTAATGGAAAACATTTCAATGGAAAACATCTTGAATTTGTATTCTAATTATAGAGATCGTCCCGAAAATGTAGATATTGATTATACTATTAATATTGTAATGAAAGTGAATAAGTTCATGTCGACTAATTTGGCCTTCCAAACCATTTATGACGACAATGCTTTTGCTGGCTTTCAAACCCGTCAAGTTATAGGGTTAGGAGTGAATTACAATTTTTAAAATCATAAAGGAATTAATAAAAAAGAGGAGTTTTACTCCTCTTTTTCTATGGCATCTTTATAATCGGGATATAAGAATTTGTTGTATGGGAATCGTGTAATGTGAATTTCACGAACAGCTTCATAAACAATCTCTCTAAATGCTTCAAAGTTTTCTTTTTCTGTAGCCGAAATAAACAAAGCATTCTTCAGCCCTACATTGTGCATCCAGGTTGCTTTCCATTCCTCAAGTGTATAGTGTTTGGTTGTTTTTTCAGTAATTAAATCATCTTCGTCAATTGTCAGATGTTTGAAAGCATCAATTTTATTGAAAACCATAATGATGGGTTTGTTGTTGCTTTTAATGTCTAACAAAATTTGATTAACCGATTCAATATGATCTTCAAAGTCGGGATGAGAAATATCTACAACGTGAAGCAATAAATCAGCTTCGCGAACTTCATCCAAAGTACTTTTGAACGATTCTACTAATTG
>CANCJZ010000222.1 GCA_947378465.1 Flavobacteriaceae bacterium | reverse complement strand
CCAATCCGAAATTCCATTTTCCTGATTTGTGATTCACAATCACCGAACTGTTCGCGCGTCCTTTGGCACCAAATCCAGCACCCGTAACAAAGGAACCATTAGTTCCGGATAGATTGTTCTTTTTGAGTTTGATATTAATTACCCCGCTTTCGGCATTGGCGTCGTATTTGGCCGAAGGATTGGTCACTACTTCTATGCTTTCGATACTGCTGGCTGCAATTTGATCAAAATTAGTAATGGTGGAGTTTTTTCCATTAATTAATATCATAGGCGTTTTGCCTCTAAGAGTAAGGCCTCCATCGGCATCAACGGAAAGGGTAGGGACATTTTTCAATAAATCAGTGGCGGTACCTCCCATTTGCGAAAGTGTATTCCCCGCATTGAATACAAAGCCTTCTTGGGTTTTCTGAATCAATTTTTTCTGAACATCAATAGTAACTGAATTCAATACTGTAGCACTTTCAGCCAGAACTACTGGTGCAAGGTCAATAACGGCAGTGTTTAGTTGGATATTTTGATAAATGGACTTATACCCTATCAATCGAAATTGGAGTAAATAGCTACCGCTTCCTAGGCCTTCCAAAGCATAACTTCCGTTAGCATCGGTATTGGTAGAAGCCACATTTTTAGTAGTGTCACTTACTCTTTTGAGGTTTACCTCAGCAAACTCAAGTGCTCCTTTTGCATCCTTTACCTTCCCTCGAATCCCAGCGGTTTGTTGACCAAAGGTGAATTGGTTCATCCCTATTATTACTAATCCTAAAATCAGCTTGCTCAATATCTTTTCCATAGGGCAAAGATAATTTTTTCCAATAGGGAACCTTTATCTTTAACATTTTTCAATGCTATTAACAGGTTAAATTTGATGTTTGAGGACTTTGGAGCATATCGTAGGAGGTTTTATTTATTTAAAATAATTTCCAGAAAAAAATAAAAGTGTATTCTTAAATTAAGAATACACTTTTAATGACGTTCCCGTAAGTTGGGTGTGATAGGTCGCCAAGTTGGTTCCTGCAGGCCCTTGAGTCACAACCCCCGTGCTGCTGAATTGTGCTCCGTGATTGGGACATACAAAATTATTCCCTGAAGGATTGTAATTCACATTCGTCCCTTGATGGGTACAAGCCGCGGAAACTGCAATATAAGTTCCTGTAGTAGTGCGGGCAACTACGATTCCGTTAGTTACCAAAAAGCCACCATTAGTAGCCAAGGCTCCAGTACTTACGTCAAGTGTAAAATTAACATTAGTGGGAGCGGCTACCGCTTGTCCGTCTTTTTCACAGCTGGACGCTAAGCCACCTATGCAGGCTGGAACAATAGCTACAGCTGCTCCAAACCCTACTCTTTGTAAAAATTCTTTTCGTGTCATGTTATTGTTTTTTATAAATATAACGACAATTGAAAAAAATATTCTTTTTCTAAAAAGAACTTAAGCAAATCTTAATGGATATGGAGAGGAAAGCGTTGGTTAGGGTTCTGGCGGTTTTTTATTTTATAAAAAAAACTAACTATTCTCTTGACACAATTCAATCAATACCCCATTGGTGCCTTTTGGGTGTAAAAAAGCGACTAATTTGTTGTCGGCTCCTTTCTTTGGTTCTTCGTTCAGAACAATAAAACCTTCCCCTTGTAGTCGTTTGATTTCGGCGCGGATGTCTTCCACATCAAAAGCAATGTGATGGATGCCTTCGCCTTTTTTTTCAATAAATTTTGCAATAGGACTCTCAGGATTTGTGGCTTCTAACAATTCGATTTTGTTAGGTCCGTTCATAAAAAAAGAAGTTTTAACGCCTTCACTGGCTACTTCTTCTTGTTTGTAAGCAGGAGCTCCGAATAATTTTTCAAATAACAAATTAGAGGTTTCTAAACTTTTTACTGCAATTCCTATATGTTCTATTTTTCTCATGATTTTGGATTTTGCCTCTTGGGCTTGGATTTCTATTGGGTAAAGTTATAAAAATTTGAAACTCCCTAAAAACAATTAGCGATTAAATCCCGATGTACACAAAATGTAAGTTTGTGGCTTTCTGGCTCTAAAAAAATTGTATTTTTGCCGAATGGAAACAAATAGACAGAAAAAAATAGGAGGCGTGCTACAAAAAGATTTAGTAGACATTCTTCAAGGTGAAGTGAGAAAAAACGGAATTACAAATCTTGTAATTTCAGTTTCTAAAGTAGTGGTTACAACAGATTTGTCCATTGCAAAAGTATATTTAAGTGTTTTTCCTCAAGATAAAGCCAAAGATTTGTTGGAAGCTGTAAAAACCAACGCTCCTTTAATCAAACACGATTTATCTCAACGTGTGAAATTGCAATTGCGCAAAGTACCTAACTTGTCTTTTTATATTGATGACTCTTTGGATTATATCGAGAAAATTGACAACGCCCTTGCAGGAAAAGAAAATCCTATCGAGAATAGAGACCTTTTAGAAAAAAGAAAAAAGTTTTAACTTGAACTTTCCCCTATACATAGCCAAACGATACATTTTTAGCAAAAGTAAAAACAATGCTATCAATATTATTTCGAGAATTGCTTTGCTGGGGATTATTGTTGGGGCATTAGCGCTGTTTGTGGTGCTTTCGGTATTCAGCGGATTGCGAGAATTTAGTTTGCAGTTTACCAATAATTTTGATCCTGATTTAAAAGTTCAGCCCCTTTCGGGAAAATCATTCTTTATTACTCCCCAACAGGAACAAGACCTTAAAAAAATAGAGGGCCTCGCTGATTATAGTAAAATTGTAGAAGAGCGAGTGCTTTTTTATTTTAATGAAAAAGAACAAGTCACTTACCTTAAAGGAGTTGATGATCATTTTACCAAAATCAATTCTATTTCAAAAAACTTATATGCCGGTCAATGGCTCAAGCCTGATACTTATCAAGCGGTTGCTGGTTATGGCATTGCTAATAAATTATCGCTGGGATTGATGGATTTCCAAAATCCTTTGGAAGTCTTTGTTCCCAAACCAGGACGTGGTGCTATTGAATCCGAGGAAAATGCTTTTAATAAAGAGCTGTTGATGCCTATAGGAATTTATGCTATCAATGATGAATTGGATTCGAAATATGTTTTTGTAAACTTGGATTTGGCACAATCCGCTATGGGATTCCGTCCCAATCAAATCACGGGACTTGAAATAAAAACCAAACCAAATGCAGATCAAACTGCCGTAATCAGTCAAATTGAAAAAATCTTTGCCGACAAAATAGAAGTGCGCACCAGAGCCCAGCTGAATGCTACTTTATACAAAATGCTAAACACGGAAAACCTAGTATTGTATCTTATCTTCACTTTGGTATTTATCATGATCTTGTTTGCCTTTGCGGGAGCCATCTTTATGATTATTATTGACAAAAAAGAAAACCTAAAGACTTTGCTTTCCTTAGGAACGGAGGTTAAAAGTCTGCGCAAAATCTTTTTATACTACGGAATTTCGTTATGTATAATAGGCGGAAACATTGGAATTGCTTTAGGAATAGTGGTTGTTTTTCTTCAAAAACAATTTCAATTAATTATGATTACGAATACTTTGGCTTACCCAGTAGTATTCACAATTCAAAATGTAATACTAGTAATTACTACCATAGTTTCATTGGGCTATATCGCAACGCGTATTGCCAGTAGCAGGGTAAGTAAACAATTATTGGAATAATATTCTTATTGTCCGGCGTACACTTCTTCGATTTCTTGCATTACTTTGAATAACGCTTCGGCATCGTCAATGGTAACCAATTTTAGGCGGTGTTCTTTAAAATTGGGAATTCCTTTGAAGTAGTTGGTATAATGACGGCGCATTTCCACAATCCCTACACGCTCGCCTTTCCAATCCATCGACCAAGTCAAATGGTTGCGGGCTGCTTCAATACGATCGGCCATCGTTGGAGCAGGTAAATGTTCGCCTGTTTTGAAAAAATGTTTGATTTCGTTAAAAATCCAAGGATAACCAATGGCAGCACGACCAATCATCATTCCATCCAAACCGTATTTGTTTTTGTATTCCAAGGCTTTCTCAGGGGAATCGATATCGCCATTTCCAAAAATAGGCATGGTAATACGAGGATTGTCTTTTACTCGTTGAATGTGGGACCAATCTGAATGTCCTTTGTACATCTGCGCACGAGTACGCGCGTGGACCGTCAAGGCTTGAACACCTATATCTTGAAGCCTTTCGGCTACCTCATCAATATTAATAGAACTTTCATCCCATCCCAAACGGGTTTTTACCGTTACAGGCAAATTGGTACTGCGAATCACGGCTTTGGTCAATCGCACCATCAAATCTACATCTTTCAATACGCCGGCCCCCGCTCCTTTGCATACTACTTTCTTTACTGGGCAACCAAAATTGATATCTACCAAATCCGGCTGAACCGTTTCCACAATTCGGGCAGACATTGCCATCGCTTCCTCATCACCTCCAAAAATTTGGATCCCAACGGGACGCTCATAATCAAAGATATCGAGTTTCATTCGGCTTTTGATAGCGTCGCGAATCAATCCTTCAGAAGAAATGAATTCGGAATACATCAAATCAGCACCGTGTAATTTGCACAATCTGCGGAAAGGGGGATCGCTTACATCCTCCATAGGAGCAAGCAAAAGCGGAAAATCAGGTAATTCTATAGAACCAATTTTTGGCATTATTATTTTTTGGCAAAGATAGATAAGAAAATTAAGTTATGAAATTTAATCACAAGACGAAGAGATATGTAAGATTAATAATTATTTTTACGAAAATTTGAAATGCTTTTTAGTTTTGGTTTTTACAGTTCGCTACTTCTAATATCTTTTTCACAAGGGATCATTTACAGCGTTTTATTGTTTGTAAAAGGGTTACAAACGGATAACAAGTCCAATTATTGGTTAAGTCTTTTCATTTTTTTGTGTTGTTTGTACATTGCAC
>CANCJZ010000221.1 GCA_947378465.1 Flavobacteriaceae bacterium | reverse complement strand
TGTTCTCACTTTTGAACTTTAACACATGAAAAAAACTGGAAGAAGCATACTATTCCTTATCACGCTTTTAATTGGAGTTTCCTCAGTGGGACAACAAAAAAAATGGACACTACAAGAATGTGTGGAATATGCTATTAAAAACAACATTTCCATCAAGCAAAGCGAATTGGACAAAGAGAATGCTGAAGTGGGACGTTTGGATGCGATTGGTAATTTTTTACCTACTTTGAACGGAAATGCCTCACATTCATGGAACATTGGTTTGAATCAGAATATTACTACTGGTTTACTTCAAAATCAAACTACGATGTTTACCTCTGCAGGTTTGAATTCGAATATTAGAATTTACAACGGCTTGCAAAATCAAAATAAATTTAGAAGATCGAAATTAGCAATCATTGCTTCACAATATCAATTATCAAAGATGAAAGATGATGTGTCGTTGAATGTTGCGAACGCATTTTTGCAGATTCTATTTAATAAGGAAAGTTTGAAGGTTCAAAAGGAACAATTGGCTTATGATGAAAAACAGCTGACCAAAATTCAAGAAATGGTGAATGTTGGAACGGTTCCAAGAGGAGATTTATTAGATGTTAAGGCAACGGTGGCTGCTGACAATCAAAAGGTAGTGGCGGCTGAAAATACTTTATTCATCTCTAAATTGAGTTTGGCGCAATTGTTACAATTGGACGATTTTCAAAACTTTGATACCGTTGATGAGAATTACGAACCGCAAAACAGTCCCGTAATGGTTGAAAAAGCAGAGACTATTGTTGAAAAAGCAATGCAAAATAGAGTGGAACTTAAAATTGCAAAAGCAAATATGGAATTGGCAGAACGCGATTTGAAAATTGCAAGAGGTGCTTACCAACCAAGTTTGAGTGGATTTTATAGTTTTAGTACCAGAGCAAGTTATTCGGATAGAATAACTGGATATCAACAAAATGCTGACAATCCGACTTCAGTAATTGGACAAGTGGAAGGAACGGGACAAAATGTATTACAACCTAACTTTTCACCGGTATTAGGAAAGCCGCTTCCATTTTGGGATCAATTCAGTCAATACAAAGGACATAATTTTGGGGTGCAATTGAACATTCCTATCTTGAATGGACTTTCGGTTAGAAACAGTGTGCAACGTGCCAAGATTACTTTAGAGCGTAACAAAAACGCATTAAAACAATCCGAACAGGATATGGAACGCAATGTATATACCGCAATCACCAATGCTAAAGGAGCACTTAATGCCTATGATGCAGCCTTAGCAGCCTTGGAAGCACGTACAGAAGCTTTTAATTATGCAAAAGAAAAATATGCGGTGGGTATGATGAATAGTTTTGATTTTAATCAATCGCAAACATTATATGTCAATGCACAATCAGAAGTATTAAGAACCAAATACGATTATATATTTAAAGTAAAAATTGTAGAATTTTATTTCGGAATTCCAATCTCAATAAACAAATAAGACCATGTCAAAGAAAAAGATTTACATACTAATAGGAGTAATTTTAGGAATCATCATATTGCTAGTTGCATTGGCAAAAACTGGGGTGATTGGAGCCAAAAAAGAAGGAACAGCTGTTGAAACTGCTAAGGTAAATGAAATTACTATAGTGGAAACGGTATCGGCAACTGGAAAAATACAACCGGAAATTGAGGTGAAAATTTCCTCACAGGTATCGGGAGAAATCATCGATTTACCTGTAAAAGAAGGACAGGTAGTTAAAAAAGGGGATTTGTTAGTACGAATCAATCCTGACTTATACACTTCGGGATTAAACCGTGCGGTATCGAATTCATCGAGTGCAAAAGCGAGTTTGAGTCAAGCGGATGCTTCTTTTAGAGAAGCACAAGCAAGTTACCAACGTAATAAAACTTTATTCGAAAAAGGAATTATTTCGAAACAAGATTGGGATAAAGCTACGGCTTCCTTCGAAGTTGCCAAAGCAAGTAAACAAAATGTGTATTACCAAGTGCAAAGTGCTTCAGCATCGGTTAAAGAAGCGCAGGATAACTTAGGTCGTACAACTATTTACGCACCTAATGACGGGACTATTTCCAAATTGAATGTGGAATTAGGAGAGCGAATTCTGGGAACACAACAAATGGCGGGAACAGAATTGTTGCGTGTGGCCAATTTGAACAATATGGAAGTTGAAGTGGATGTAAATGAAAATGATATTGTTAAAATTAACGTTGGAGACTCGGCAAATGTTCAGGTGGACGCGTATTTGAAAAAACAATTTAAAGGAATCGTTACTAGTATTTCGAACTCAGCATCAGCAACTACAACTGCGGATCAGGTTACTAATTTTAAAGTAAAAGTTAGAATATTAAAATCATCGTATGAGGATTTGTTAGTAGGAAAGCCTGTTACTTATTCCCCTTTCCGTCCAGGAATGACTGCGACTGTTGACGTAATTACTACTAGAAAAGAACATGTAATAGGTATTCCTATCAGTTCGGTGGTGGTAAAATCAGATACTGCTGCGGTTAAAAAAATGGAAAACAATGACAAACCAGCGGGTGAAAATGCCGTTGTTGTCAAAAGTGATAAAAAATTAGAATGTGTTTTCGTTAAAGTAGGTAACAAAGCTAAAATTCGCATTGTGAAAACAGGAATTCAAGACGATACCAATATTGAAATACTTTCAGGATTAAAACCTGGTGATATTGTTATTGTAGGTCCGTACAATACGGTTTCGAAAGAATTGAATTCAGGTGATAAAGTGGTTCTTGCGGATGCGGGCAATAAAGAGGCGGATAAGAAAAAATAACTTATTAGCGTCAAATGGCTTATATCCTAAACATTGAAACTTCAACTAAAAATTGTTCTGTTTCCTTAGCTCATAAAGGAATAACTCTGTTGTGCAAAGAGATTTCCGATCAAGGCTATTCGCATGCTGAGAAATTGCATTTGTTTATTCAAGAATTATGTGAGGAAACGAAAGTTTCCTTATCTGAATTGAATGCGGTTGCGGTAAGTATGGGACCTGGTTCCTACACGGGACTTCGAATAGGGGTTTCGGCTGCAAAAGGATTTTGTTTTGCAATGGATATTCCCTTGATTGCCATTGATACTTTAACCCTCTTGGCACATCAATTACTAAACGTTGAAGGAGGATTGATCATCCCTATGATTGATGCGCGAAGAATGGAAGTATACTCCGCGGTATTCAATTCAAATAAAGAAATGATTCGTGCAGTTGAAGCCGAAATATTGACTGAAAATAGTTTTGCAAACTTTACTGAAACGCTTCATTTTATTGGGGACAGTAATGAAAAAGCTAAAACAGTATTGAATAATGAACGTTATATATTCCACGATACCATTATTTATCCATCGGCAAATCAAATGAGTGCGTTATCCTTTGAAAAATACCTTGCAAAAGATTTTGTAGATGTGGCTTATTTTGAGCCTTATTATTTAAAAGATTTTATGATGACTACTAAGAAGTAGCTTTATTAATTGAACTTTCACGAACATAAGGCTGGGTAACAATCCCTGCTTTTTCAAAAGCTTCTTTACAATTCTCTAAAATATCCGAAGTTACTATTCCTATATCCGCATTTTTTGCCCATGGACGAATGGCTAAATTAATAGCACTATCGGTTAAATCACGAACAACAACGGCAGGCGCAGGAGTTTGAAGCACCTTAGGATGCGATAACATCACGTTTAAGACAATTTCTTTAGCTACTTTGATATTGGTGTCATAGGAAAGTGAGAAGGCCAAATCAGCTCTTCTGTTGCCTTCAACAGAGAAATTAGTGATTACCCCATTGGATAATGCACCATTAGGCACAAAAATGGTTTGATTATTAGCGGTGAGTAATTTTGTGACAAATATTTGAATTTCTTGTACGGTTCCATTCACCCCTTGAGCCTCTATGGTATCCCCTACTTTGAAGGGTTTGAAAAGAATAATCAACATTCCTCCCGCAAAATTAGACAAGGAACCTTGTAAGGACATCCCAATCGCCAATCCAGCGGCTCCTAATATGGCAACAAAGGAAGAAGTTTCGATTCCTAGTTTGGAAATAAAGGTTACAAACAAAAGTAAACGCAACGCCCAAAAGAGTAAATCGGCTAAGAATTTGGATAATGTAGGATCTACATTTCGTTTGACCATAATCTTTTTAGCCATATTGTTGATGAATCGAATAGCGTAAATACCAACCACAAAAATGATAATGGCAGATATCAATTTAGGAGAATAATCCAATAATATTTTTGTAAACGATTTGATGTAGCCTTCCATTGTAAAGAAATCTTGCTTTGCTTCCATAGTTCTAATAAATGAGGTGCAAATTTAGAAAAGAAAGTATTAAGATTGGAATATTAAGTATTAAGATTCAAATAGAAAAAAGAAGCTAGAAGAAAGAAGAAAGATTTTGTGGGATATTGCAGAATACATATTGGTAACAAAATGATTGAAGATAACAATGAGTCCCGTTGAGATGAATATATTAAGAGCTAAATCACGATAAATATTCACCTCTCGAAACCTGACAGGGTTTAAACCCTACGAGGGTTGGAAAAAAAAACAATTAGAAAACGGTCAACACTAATTAGGGAAGTTCAATAAGAATTTTGTGGGATATTGCAGAATACATATTAGTAGCAAAATGATTGAAGATAACAATGAGTTCCGTTGAGATGAATATATTAAGAGCTATATTCACGATAAATATTCACCTCTCGAACCCTCGCAGGGTTTCAACCCTGCGAGGGTTGAAAAAAACCAATTAGATAACGGTCAAAACTAATTAAGGGAAGTTCAATAAGAATTTTGTGGGATATTGCAGAATACATATTGGTAACAAAATGATTGAAGATAACATGAGTTCCGTTGAGATGAATATATTAAGAGCTATATTCACGATAGAAAGTTACGTCTCGAACCCTCGCAGGGTTGAAACCCTGCGAGGGTTGAAAAAAACCAATTAGA
>CANCJZ010000220.1 GCA_947378465.1 Flavobacteriaceae bacterium | reverse complement strand
GCAGAAGCACCACCACCACCATTACAGATAGCTGCAGCTCCATATTTTGCATTGTTTTGAGCCAATACATTGATAAGTGTTACAACAATACGCGCTCCAGAACATCCTAGAGGATGGCCTAAAGATACTGCACCACCATTTACATTGATTTTGTCATTGTCTAATCCAAGGATTTGAGCATTTGCCAAACCTACTACAGAGAACGCTTCATTGAATTCGAAGAAATCAACATCAGCAACGGTTAGTCCCGCTTTAGCCAATGCTTTTGGCAATGCTTTAGAAGGAGCAGTAGTAAACCATTTAGGCTCTTGTGCTGCATCAGCATACGATGTGATGTAGGCTAATGGAGTTAATCCCATTGCTTTTGCTTTTTCTTCACTCATAAGGATTACGGCAGCAGCACCATCATTGATAGTAGATGCGTTAGCAGCAGTAACAGTTCCTTCTTTTGTAAATACAGCATTTAATGTTGGGATTTTATCCAAACGAACATTAGTATATTCTTCGTCTTTAGTTACCATAATTGGATCCCCTTTTCTTTGAGGAACGGCTACAGGAACAATTTCGTTATCAAATTTGTTTGCTTCCCACGCTTTTGCAGAACGCTCATACGATTGGATAGCGAAAGCATCTTGAGCTTCACGAGTAATTTTGTATTCAGAAGCACAAAGGTCCGCAGAAACGCCCATCGCATTATGGTCATAAGCATCTACTAAACCGTCTCTTTGCATTCCGTCTTGCATAGAAGCAGGACCAAATTTTACTCCATTACGCATGTGTACATAATGAGGAATCATACTCATATTTTCCATTCCACCTGCTACTACAATTTCAGCATCACCCGCCATAATGGCTTGTGCACCAAACATAATTGCTTTCATTCCCGAAGCACATACTTTATTTACTGTAGTACAAGCCACTTCATTAGATAAACCTGCAAATAAGGCCGCTTGACGAGCAGGAGCTTGACCAACACCCGCTTGAACTACGTTCCCCATAAACACTTCATCGACTAAATTAGGATCTAAGTTGATTTTATTTAAAGCACCTTTGATGGCAGCAGCTCCTAAATGTGGAGCAGGAACTGTAGATAAAGCTCCCATAAAACTTCCTATTGGAGTACGGGCAGCAGAAACGATAACTATCTTTTTACTCATAATATTGGTATTGAATTGTTGTTTGTTAGTTTGTTATGCAAAGCTAATATTTTTTAGGTAATTTCCTTTTTATAGAAGAAGATATTGCGGAATTATTTAATATTAAAAAAAAATGATGTTCTATTTATTTGATTTATAAGAAGTTCTTTTAAAAGTAAGTTTTTTATTAAAAAAAAGCACAAAAAATGTTGTAAAATCTAGAATGTTGGATTACATTTGCAACCGCTTTAAGCGAATGTTCTTACACAAAAAGAAAACAGGAGAGGTGCCGGAGTGGTAACGGAGCAGATTGCTAATCTGTCGACGGGTAACCGTCGCCAGGGTTCGAGTCCCTGTCTCTCCGCTTTTTTTTTCGGGGTGTAGCGTAGCCCGGTTATCGCGCCTGCTTTGGGAGCAGGAGGCCGCAGGTTCGAATCCTGCCACCCCGACAATTTTATGGATTGGAATCCAATAAGCTTAACTGGACAGACCAACCAGAATTAAAGAAAATGGTCTCATAGCTCAGCTGGATAGAGCAACTGCCTTCTAAGCAGTAGGTCTCAGGTTCGAATCCTGATGGGATCACATTAAAAACCTTCTTGAAAAAGAAGGTTTTTTTGTTTTTAGGTGGTTTTGGGATTGATCATTGATGGATGCAAGTTTAACTTATTATAGTTACCATATAAAAATGAACTTATGGGAATGATATTGGAATTTTATCGATTATCTGATGAAAAAATAATAGAGTTATTTAATCAACCAGAAAAAGTTTGCTCTGAATATTTAGAAAAAAATTATGCATCAGTATATGGAAAAGAGCATAGAGAAAATGACACGGTATTTTCTTTAGACAAAACATGGGCAGTAATCAGATTTTTAATCATTTCAGCCGACACAACTGAAAATAAAATTTTATCAGAACTTTACGGTGAATCACAAACTGATAATGTTTTTGATAATTATAATTTCTTACTTTCAAAAAAAGTTGAAGTAATGAATGATTTACTTCAAGAAATGCAAACAAATGATTTGTTTAAGTTTTACGATGAAATAAAAATGAAAAATGAAATGGTTTATAATGAATCCAGTTACCATCTTGATTATTTAGAAAAGCAAATTGAAATAGTAAAGTTAGCTTTTGAGAAAGCAGCGAATTCAAATTCTGGATTAATAATAAATATTGGTTAATATTGCTGACCTTGCGCATATAAAGTCCGTTTGAAATCAAGGATAAGTAAATTAATTGAAAAGTAAAAAGAGTTACTTTTTATCTCCACAGAGTTTTTTCTGAGCAAAAAGAGTTACTTTTTGTCTCCACAGAGTTCTGTCTGAGCAAAAAGAGTTACTTTTTGTCTCCACAGAGTTCTGTCTGGGCAAAAAGAGTTACTTTTTATCTCCACAGAGTTCAGCCTGACCAAAAAGAGTTACTTTTTATCTCCACAGAGTTCTTTCTGAGCAAAAAGAGTTACTTTTTATCTCCACAGAGTTCTGTCTGGGCAAAAAGAGTTACTTTTTGTCTCCACAGAGTTCTGCCTGACCAAAAAGAGTTACTTTTTGTCTCCACAGAGTTCTGTCTGAGCAAAAAGAATTGAATATTCATATCTTAGTGTTATAAAATTTTCGCATAAAAGGAAAAATTGATTCATTTTTTGCAATTCAAAGCGATCATTAATATTGTTCATACCAATTAAATTTTTCTTCTACAATTTGAGATTTTTCTTTTTCTAAATATTCTAAAAAAGATTTAGAAACTGGCGAATGTTTTTTCCCCTTTAACCATATTAAACTCCAAGTGGTAATTATAGGAAGCCCTTTCATTGATATAATTTGTAACTCATTGTTATGCAATTCGTTTTTAATTCCAATTAATGGCATGATAGAAAAACCTAATCCTGCCAAAAGGGATTGCTTTACCGCTTCATTGGATGTCAATTCCATTTTTTTTAAAACTGATATATCATTACTTGCTATAAAGTTTTCCATTATTTGTCTAGTTCCGGAACCTTTTTCCCTAAATATTAAAGGTAAATCTTTAAATAGTTCCTTTGCATTCGTGGTCTTTTTCAATTTTGTTTCAGTACTTCCTACTAAGTACAACTTATTTTGCATTAAATCGAGTTTCTCTATATTTAAAGTATTGGGTAAAATGGAAACAAGTGCAAAATCCACTTCATTATTTTCTAAACTCTTTACAACTTTATTTTTATTAGTAACATCCATTATTAATTCTACACCAGTATGTTGTTGTATGAAATTAGCTAGAAAGAAGGGCATTACATATTTTCCAGTTGAAACTACAGAAATCTTTAATCGACCGGTTAATTGACCTTTGAACGCTAAGGTTTTGTAGTTTATAGCATTGACTTGATTAATTATATTTTCTGCTGCTTCAGCAATTTCTAATCCAAAATCAGTGATGTAAATTTTCCTTCCAACGACTTCAGTTAAAGGAATATCAAACTGTTCTTGAAAATTTTTTAACTGAATTGAAACTGCGGGTTGGGTTAGATACAATTCTTCCGAAGCCTTCGTTACACTTTGTGTTTGTACAATTTTTAGAAATATCTGTAATTGATTTAAAGTATAGTTCATAAAATATATTTATGTTTTTCATTGCAAATATAAATAAAAAACAATGAATTAGATTTTACAATTTTGCACTGTTAAACTTAAAATAATAAAAACTATGACAAGAATAACGGTCGCAAAAGGGGAGTGTATCGGCTCTGAAATTATAGATGTAACCTTAAAGATATTTATAAAAGCTCCAATCACTTCAACACAACAAAGTGTTACAAAAGTAGAATCAATAATTTAAAATGATATAAAAATGAATTTAAACGCAATAAGAAACAGTTTTTTTCTAACGTTAATGCTTGTCCTTTTGATAATTGCTTTTACTACTAATGATCCTATATATCGTGATTTGTGTGCTTGTATTGTGATAATAACTGGAGCCTTAATATCCAAATCGCTAGCGAATAATAATGCAAATAATTAATAGCTTCCTAAAAGTAGTGATCATCGATTCAAATTTATTAACAATGCAATTCACAATCCAAGGCGAATGAAAATTATCGAAAATGCTTCAGTCAAATTAGCCAATAAGAAAAACTCTTTATGTCCCGTTTGCACTTTTCCCGGTTTTGGAATAACCGAAATAAAACTCGGTTTGCCTTGTCAATGATGTCATTTCCCTAAAAGTACCACTTTGAGTCATGTCTATACGTGTCAAAAATGTTCTTATACTTAAGAAGAAAAATTTCCTAATAGCAAACAGACAGAAGACCCCATGTATTGTGATGTTTGCAATCCTTAATTTAAAATGATAACAAAAGAAATAAATAGAGCAAAAGAAGCGCTACTAAATAATGAATTGGTGGCTATTCCTACCGAAACAGTCTATGGATTAGCGGGTAATGCATATGATGAAAGTGCCATAATGAAGATTTTTGAACTCAAAAATAGACCCTTACATAATCCTTTAATCATTCACATAAAGTCGATTGCGGCAATTCATGACGTAGCAATAGAGATTCCAAAAGTGGCATTAAAGTTAGCAGAAAAGATTTGGCCAGGACCTTTAACACTTGTTTTAAAAAAACAAAATCATATTTCCGATTTAATTACCGCAGGAAAAGAAACCGTTGCTATTAGAGTCCCTAATCATCCTTTGACATTGGATTTATTAAACCAACTTGATTTTGCATTAGTAGCACCAAGTGCTAACCCATTTGGTTCAATTAGTCCAACTACTGCCCAACATGTTTTCAATTATTTTGATGAAACACTCAATGTTATTTTAGACGGAGGAGAATGCGAAAAAGGAAT
>CANCJZ010000219.1 GCA_947378465.1 Flavobacteriaceae bacterium | reverse complement strand
AAAAGTAGGTCTCTATAATTCCAAATGTCTTTGAATTTAATATCAAAAAATGACGTATGCCCTTTAATTACCAAATCCCAATCTTGAAATTGATTTTTATTATTCATTCTGTATATAGGTTAAAATTACCTCTTATGATACTTGCAAATATATAAATTCGCCTATCCTTAAAAAAACAAAACTGTTGATTTATTTAGTATTACAACATATTTATAAAAATAGATTTTTATTTGATTAGTTTTGTATTCTAAAATTAATACATTGATACATTTCTTTAAACCAAAACCTTTTTTAATTGATTTCATCCCTGATGAATATATAGATATTCATTCCCATTTATTACCAGGTATTGATGACGGTTCACCTGATTTAAATACTACTGAAAAATTAATTACTGGTATGGAAAATATTGGATTCACAAAGTTTATCACAACTCCTCATATCATAAGTGATGTATGGAACAATACTCGAAAAAGCATACAAGAGACAGAAAAAAAGACTATAGCCAATTTAAAAAAATTAAATTTAGAAACTCGAATTAAGGCAGCTGCGGAATACATGATTGATTCTCAATTTAGAGATCTATTTACTAATGAACCGCTATTAACATTAAGGGACAATTATGTATTAATAGAAATATCTTATTTAAGTCCTCCAATTCAATTATATGAGACTTTATTTGAATTGCAAACATGTGGCTACAAACCTGTTTTAGCACATCCTGAACGTTATAATTTCTACCATCGCAATTTAAATGAATACACAAAATTAAAAAATGCTGGATGTTCTTTCCAACTTAACATGTTATCTACAACTGGATATTATGGCCCTAATGTAGCTAAAGCTGCAGATTTTCTATTAGGTAATAGAATGATTGATTTTATAGGCTCAGATGTACATCACAACCGTCATTTGGATTATATAAGAAAAAAAGTTGTTTTAAAAAATCATCAATTTTTACCTGATGTCTTTGAAAACAACTCTTTTTTTGATTTTTAATCTTCTTTTTTCTTTTTGAAAATAGACTTAATTCTTCTTGCTAATGACTTTTTATTGGATGGATCCGCACCATACCCATACCCATAACCATAAGCATAATTATATTTATACTTATAGCTATAACCATATTTGTAACCATAACCATAATTCAACCCAACATTATTGATTACATATGTCATATTTTTCAATTTTTCTCTATTACTTAAATTTACAGAGAATGGAATTAATTTTTTTGGTGTAAAATCAGCTCTAACCACATACAAAGTAGCATCAACGTACTGAGATATCAAAAGTGTATCCGTAACTAATAATGTTGGCGCACTATCTATTATAATTATATCATATTCCTTTTTTGCTTCATTAATCAATGATTCTTTACGTCCGTTTGACAATAGTTCTGCAGGATTAGGAGGAATTCTTCCTGATAATATGATATCTAAATTGGGATTATCTAACTGCTTCTTATTAATTATCGAGTGCCAATCAACTGAAGGATCATGTAAATAATCCTGAAGTCCTACTTCACTTTTACTAGTACTTAAATAACGATGTAATTGTGGATTTCTTAAATCTGCACCAATTAACAATACCTTTTTGTTCATAATAGCAAAAGAAATAGACAAATTAATTGCTGTAAATGTTTTTCCTTCTCCTTTTATTGTAGATGCAACTAAGATGGTCTGCCCCAATTTATCCATTTTTACTGGCAAGATATAGGATAAGTTAGTCCTTAAAATCCTAAATGATTCTCCAAGAATTGATCTATCATTAAATGTTGTAAGCTTTTCAATATTATCTATATGTGGAATCTCTGACAGTATTACTTTTCCTTTCGCAAATTTAGATACATCTTCAATATTATGAACTTTATCATCTAATAAAAAACTAATATATATAATTAAAAATGGCAATAATAAGCCAACTATAATAGATGAAATTATAAATGTAGCTCGTTTCGGTGAAGACGGGACTGAATTCGTCAAAGCATAATCTATAATTTTAATAGAAGAAGATGTTATTGCTAGATTAACCGCCGCTTCTTCTCTTTTTTGTAAAAGCAATATATATAGAGCTTCTTTAATATTTTTATTTCTATCAATACCATTTAGAACTTTTTCATCAAATGGAATATGGCTAAACTTATTAAATGTAGCTTGTTTAACTACATTGTTTTTTGCAAGAGAAATTTCTAATTCCTGTTGATAATCTTTAATAGTTTTTAAAATGTTATTCTTTAAATCAGCTAATCTATCATTTAACATAACGACATTTGGATTCTTGTTGCCTGCGCTTACTAAAAGTCGATCTCGTTGCAGTATTAACAAATTGAAATTAGTTATCAACCCATTGATATCTGAATTTTCTATTCCCATATCAGCAGGTAATAATGTTAAGTTAACATTAGATTTCAAGGATTTTTCTAAATACCTTGACAATGCAATTTGTGTTTCTGTATGAAAAACATCGGTCTTAGCCGTAGCTTTACTTTCAGTAGCTGCAGATGCATCAACATCTAAGAAAGTTAATTCATTATTACTCTTATATTTTGCTTTTCGAGTTTCTATTGAATCTAATTCAGTTTCAAGTGATTTAAAGCGATCGTTAACGAACTCAATAGTACGCTTATAGATCAATCTTCGATCTCTTAATCCATCTCCATCAAATTGTTTAATTACTTCATTTAATATTGCTTCAGATTTATCTTTATTAGAGCCTGTAATTGAAATGCTTAAAATATCTGAATTTTCATTTTTATTTGCAATTTTAACTGCACTGGAGAGACCTATAACTGTCGATTGAAATGATCCCTTTCGTATTAAATATTTAATACCTTTTATTTTACTCAGGTCTGTACCGACTTGCAACGATAACATAAAAGGAATTCCATTAATAACTTGTCGCGAATTATATGGAATTAAAACATTTTTATCAGCTCCATTAACTTCTACGATTTTGTAACCGCCTTTCTCAAGTTCGACTTCAAAGCTTAAAGTCTTGTCATCAATCTCTATAGATGTTCCCAACCATTCGATATTAAAAGGTATATTTTTCCATAATTCCAAATTATTGAAGTAATTAACCTTGTAATATTGTGTATTTAAGTTTAAGCTCTTGACTACTTGTTCAAGCAACCTATAAGACTTTAACACTTCTATTTGATTATCGAGATTTACTTTTGGTCTTCCAAACAAAGTAATGCCAGAACTAGGCAGTGCAAAACTATTTTGAGAATCGTCAATTATTTTAACATTTGTTTGAGATTCATAAATAGGAATGGTATGATTCAAATAGTATTTAACCGCCAGGAAACACACTACTACTGAAATTAAAAAATAATACCAATATCTAAAGTATTTAAAAATTTCTTCAATTATACTAAAATTACTTCCTCTATCAATTGAATCCTCTTGAATATTTTCCATGTTCTATTTTTTTAATAACAATACTACTGTAATTCCAAAAGATAATACACCTAAAATATTTACCGCACTTGTTATATATCCCGACTGTAATACTTTTGGTCCATTTGGATTTACTATAATAATATCATTCTGTTTGACATAGTAGTATGGACTATCAAACCATTTTGAAGATGTTAAATCCAAATGAACATAAGTTCTAGTACCATTAATTTCTCTAATTAATAATACATCTTTTCTAATCCCATTAATTGTTAAATCACCGGCAAAACCAATTGCTTGATTAAGTGAGATATTTTGTTCTTCAAAACTGTATGTTCCCGGTATTTTCACCTCTCCTATTACAGTAACTTTACTATTAATTACCCTTACGCTTACAGTAGGATCTCTGATGTATCCTTTTTCCTTTAGCAAATTTGCAATCAAAATTTGAACTTCCTCTGTCGTTTTGCCAGCAACATTAATTTCACCTAAGACAGGAAAAGTTATTGAGCCTTTTTGAGACACTAAATATCCCTGAATCTTATACGTTTCAATATTAACATTTCCTAATGCACTAACTTGTATATTAAATGGATCAGCAGATTCTTGAACCAAAGCAGTTACTTTAATAAATAATATATCATTTACTTGAAGTTTCGTAGGCAAATAATTTATATTTTCCTGAGAGTCAGTTTTAATATCTTGATAATATAAAATATTTTTTTTACTAGCGCAGGACAGGATAAAAAGTGAAGCTATTGCTAAGAAAAATAACTTTTTAATCATAATACATAAGATTTAATTATTGCTTTTAAAAAAGCAAAGTGATAAATTAATATTCCGGCAAATCTACAATTAGATTTTCAAATTGAGAAGTGAATCCTTTAAATAATTAAGATCTTAAAAAAAGTAAAAACCTTTTTTAAATCCCATCTAATTCTTGGAAGATCGAGTTTAAACTCTTGTACTCGGGAACAATTTTTTTCATTTTCGAAACAATTGCATTATTTGATTTTTGCTTTGCTGTTTCAATTAAAAGCAGAACTGACTCATTAATCTCGTCATATTTTATGATTTGTTCTTGAGCTATCATTATTTTTTCATTGTGGGTAGGCAGGTTTTTAGAAAAATCATTTAATAATTCTTCATATAATTTTTCTCCAGGACGTAATCCAATAATTTTTATCTCAATATCTTTATCAGGAATGAAACCAGCCAATCTAATCATTTTTCTTGCCAAGTCTATAATCCTAACAGGAGCACCCATATCAAAAATAAAAATCTCCCCTCCACTTCCCATAGCTCCTGCTTCTAAGACAAGTTGACAAGCTTCTGGTATAGTCATGAAATATCGAATAATATCCGGATGAGTTATCGTTATTGGACCACCTTCTTGAATTTGTTTAGTAAATAAAGGAACTACTGAACCATTAGAGCCCAATACATTGCCGAACCGTGTTGTTATGTATTTTGTAGATTTATTACTTTCTGTATTAGACTTTATTTTACTATTTAAAGATTGAACATATTTTTCAGCTATTCGCTTACTTGCCCCCATTACATTGCTAGGGTTTACAGCTTTATC
>CANCJZ010000218.1 GCA_947378465.1 Flavobacteriaceae bacterium | reverse complement strand
CGACTCAAACATTGCATCGATGGACCTGTGCTCTTATTTGCTTCGGGCGCTATTGATTTCAATAACCACAAAATCATCAGTATTGTTGGAACCCGTGAAGTCACCCCTTATGGTGCTGAATTTTGTAAAAAACTAATCGAAGACATTGCTCCTTTAAATCCAATCATTGTAAGTGGTTTTGCTTATGGAGTGGATATATTGGCACATAAAACCGCAATTGAACAACAACTACAAACCATTGCCGTTGTTGCCCACGGATTGAATCAGATTTATCCTAATGCACACAAAAAATACGTTTCTAAAATGGAAGAAAACGGCGGATTCCTAACCGAATTTTGGAGCACAACCAATCCCGAAAAAGAAAACTTTGTCCGCCGAAATCGCATTGTTGCAGGACTCAGTGAAGCTACTATCGTCATTGAAAGCGCCGAAAAAGGAGGCTCCCTCATCACCGCTAATATGGCTTTAGAATACAATCGCGATGTTTTTGCTGTACCAGGACGAAGTACTGATAAATACAGTCAGGGATGTAACAATTTGATTAAAACTCAAAAAGCAAACCTGCTTACTTCAGCAGCTGATTTGATCTACAATCTTAATTGGGACCTCTCGGCTAAAGAAAATAATAAAGGAATTCAAAAGCAGCTTTTTGTCAATCTTGAACCCAATGAACAATTAATCTACGATTATCTCAAAGCTAAAGGTAAAGACCATCTGGATAGCATTTCCATTGAATGTGAACTTCCCGTTTACAAAACCGCTTCTATTTTAATAAATCTCGAACTCAAAGGACTGGTTCGCCCTTTGCCAGGTAAAACTTTTGAAGCAATTTAAGGGCTATAGGCAGTAGGCTATAGGCTTTAAGCGTTGATGCGGAATATAGGGGATAGAAAATTGAGAAGCAAGAAGCAAGAAATTGAGCATGTATACTTTATAGAAATAAAATAGAGTGTTGGAGAATTACAAAACCAATAATAATAGACAATTGTCAAGAATGTAACCCCAATTTTTATTCAATTCGGATGGTTTTAACCCATTCACGAATAATAATCACGATAGTAATTCACGTCTCAAACCTGACAGGTTTATATGAAAAAGAGGAAACAATTAGAAATAGGTCAATATTAATCAGGGAAGTTCAGATTTCAAATTACTGACTAGTTTCATTACCCCATATTTGAATTCTACTTTCTATTTCATTCATTGGTAGGCGGTCATTTAATTCTTTCAATAATTTTAATTTTTCAATACAAATTTTAGTAGACAAAAGCTGTTGCTCTTTTATTTGATCGATTATATAAATAACACCCTTTACTTCTATACCTGAAGCTCTTGCTTTTTTTCTTAACAACCCATCACCAGTAACTAATATTCCGTCCATTTTTTTTGCAAAATACCAAGTGGAACAATCTTCATAACTCAAACCAATATGTTGTTCGGTTAAATTAAAAATGCTCAGCATGTCCTCTTTACTAGCTCCTATTTTTATAAGTTTTTCTGAAAGTAATTGTTCTTGCTGTTCTAGTTCCATTTCTGCAAAAACAAAATCTGTGGTGTATAATTCAAAACTCAATTCCAAAAAAGCTTTAGCCAAATCCAATTTGACAATATCCATTAATATATTAGCATCATTAATATGGATTTTCATCTATCTTATGTTGGCTGTTAACTGGTCTAAACTAATTTTCAATAATGAAGAGGCTTTACTTAAAGAGATTAATTCTTCGGATGCAGCTCTATAAACTAAGTTTTCGTAACGACTGGAATGTTCCATACCATCATATCTGCTCAATTCCACTTCTTCTTTTAAGCCTAGCTCAAAATTCAATCGTTGATAGAATTTTTTAACACGATCTTGAGACATGATTTTTGTCTGTCCCAATTTATATATTATAGCTGAAATACTAATTCCATATTTTTCTTGTATATTTTTTAATTCTTCAAGAGAAATACGACTTCTATAACTTCCAAATTCAGTAATAATGTTTTCTTCAGACAATAATATCTCTGAAGCAAAAATATTGCAAAGTTTTTCTTGATCTTTTTCTTCAAAAGATTCAAGAGGCAAAAGCAAATGACCTAATTCATGCAAAAGAGTAAATCGCTTGCGTTCAATAGGCATAGCCTTAGCAATTACAATAATAGGATATTTGCTATCTATAATTGTAGCTAACCCATCAAAATGTCCAGTCTCATCATCTACTTCTAGTACTTTTATGTGATGGTCTTCTAATAAGTCAATAATGTTATGAATGGCATCTTGACCTATATTCCAATGAGCCCTTAACTGCTTTACCGCTTTTTTTACTTCATTTTCATTTGAAGCGGCAATTGTTTGTAATGGATTTTCAAAGAAATTGTCAACATTACAGATAGTTTCAACAAACAAATAATTTTCTATTTGAATACGAATCTCTTCTTTGAGTGCACTAATTTTTTTAGCACCAAATTTACTTTTCTTTCTAAAATTGATTTCACCTATGGCAACCTCTGGTTTTCTAAAAAAATAATCTACTTTTTGTTGAAATAGTTTTGATAGAGCTATAAGCTTTTCGCTACTTGGCATAGATTTTCCTTGTTCATATTTGTTGATCATTTGCTTTGAAACACCAATATTATCAGCTACTTCTTGCATTGAAAAACCTTTATGGACTCTTGAATTACGTATTCTTTGACCTATTATTGCTTCCATTGTACAATGTGTTTGGTTGACAAAAGTACAAATAGCTTTTATATTGTCAACCTTTTTTAACCGTATATTTGTTAGACAACAGGGTTTTATGCAATACTCATCAATTACTTATTTTGGTTTTTTTAAAAATTGCAGAAAAAAATGTTCATAGGTAAATGGATAAAATAAATTTTAATATTAACATCACATCGAAAACGAACTACTGCAAACTGAATATGAAACACAATCCAAATCACATTACTGACACTGACCACTGAATACTGACCACTGAATACTGATCACTGACACACTGACCACTATTCACTACAAAACACTTCCCAAAATCCTTTTCCCCACCGAAACCCCATTTTCATTAAATTCAGGTATTGGCAGTCCCATGGCTAGCGCCTTTTCAGTATAATATGCTTTACGAGTAGGGTGATAAGGAGCCACTCCGTTGATTATTTTCCCCCAATCCCCTTGTTCAATAATCGAGATTAATAAAGCTACTGCTTCATTTTGATGAATCAAATTGACAGGAGCATCAGGATTTTCAAGCCCTTTTTTTCCAGCTAAGAATTTCACAGGATGACGATCTTCTCCAATCAAGCCTCCCATTCGAACTACGGTTGTAGGTATGGAAGACATCTTTTGCAACAATTGTTCAACTTCCAACAGTTGTTTCCCGTTTTCAGTATCAGGCTCCGCAAGTGAAGCTACTGTAGTCCATTCCTCAAAATGAATAGTATCTTTATACACCGCGGTCGAGCTCACAAAAAGGATATTTTTTATTGAAGATTGTGCAATTGTAGGTATGATATTTTTAATTTTCAAAACAAAATTCTCCTTAACCGCCCCTCTTAATTTAGGAGGAATAGCAATAATCAAGCAGCTTGAATCCGCCAAAAAAGCCTCCAAAGCAACAAAGTCAATTAGAGCACTATCCTCACTCAACGCAAGTAAATACGGAAACACACCAGCACTTTCCAATACAGTTATTTTATCCTCAGTAGTAGTTGTGCCCTTTACGGTATATCCTTTCTCCATCAGTTGTTTGGCCAAAGGCAACCCCAACCATCCACATCCTAATAGGCTTATTGTTTTCATATTATAAATTTTTCAGTGCTCAGTGTTCAGTGTTCAGTCATCAGTATTCAGTGTTCAGTGATCAGTGTTCAGTGATCATTGCTCATTGCTCATTGTAATTACCCACAATATATATCACTGATCACTGATCACTGAACACTGTCAACTGTAATTATCCACAATCCAAATCACTGAGCACTGCCAACTATAATTATCCACAATCCAAATCACTGATCACTGAACACTGCCAACTATAATTATCCACAATCCAAATCACTGAGCACTGAGCACTGCCAACTACCTTCTCAATCTCTCCTTAACCACCACCGCATCATTTAACACAAAAGGAGTAGGAATCATCCAATCGCGGCGTTTGGCCATACTGAATAGAGGGTTGCTCATCAAATCAAAGGAACTCTCCACCAAATTCATATCCAGTTTTTGACTTGATGGAATCGAAAACTCCAAAGTCAAAGGGATTTGATCCACCACATAATAACTCAATAATTTATGATTGTCATGACTTACGATAGTACTTTCTAAAGCAATTCCTCGTACGCCATTTGCTTTAAATTGAGCTCTGTTGATATCATTTCCTGAAAAGACATCATAACGATTCACTTTTCGATTCGGACTTATGACAATTTTCAAATAACGACGACTCCCAACCACTGAATCCATAGCGAATTCTATCGTTGGTTTTGCAATGTTTTTCAATGGAGCCGGAGCCATATAGGTAAATTCCGAACCGTATTTGCTGTACAATTTATCCGTATTTAAGGATTTAGCCGAAGCCGGTTGTTCGCCCAAATACCCCTTTGTCCACTCATCAAGATGCGTGTCATAAGTTGTCCAATACGCCTTGTTCGTGTCGCCATTTAACATATAAACCAAACTGTTCGGTTTCGCCATTCCTTTCGTATAATCCGAATTCAAATGTGCTTTGAAAAATAATGCCAAAGCCAGGACAAAGAAAAGAGTTGCCCAAAGCTTTTTCTGTCCAAACGACCCCAGTAATGGAAGCAATAATGAAAAACACAATACTGTCAATACAGCACTGCCAAATAGTATTTTCAATCCCAATCCTATTGGAAACATCACCACAAAATGAGCCAATATAATTAAAGTAGGGAGTGCCAAAATCAAATTCAACCATACCGGTGTTTTTTGAGTAAGCACAAAATAAGCCAGCATCAACGAACTCGCTAATACAGGGATTATCAAAAATCCAGCACCTTG
>CANCJZ010000217.1 GCA_947378465.1 Flavobacteriaceae bacterium | reverse complement strand
TTGATACATGTCGTACCTACGGGACTTATTGTTAGCTTCAATCATTTTGCTACCAATATGTCACCCCTGACGGGGCTTTCAAATTCCACAAAATCTTGCTTCTTACTTCTTGCTGAACTTCCCTGATTAATGTTGACCGTTTTCTAATTGTTTTTTTTTCCAACCCTCGCATGGTTTAAACCCTGCGAGGGTTAGAGACGTGAATGTTTATCGTGATTATAGCTCTTGATATATGTCGTACCTACTGGACTTATTGTTAGCTTCAATCATTTTGCCACCAATATGTCTTCTGCAATATCCCACAAAATCTTTCTTCTTTCTTAAAAAGTCGAAATAATACTACATTTGTTGTGTTTTATTACTTGTAATTTAGCGCTTTGAAAAAAAACAGAGATAATTTCATGAATTAAAGGAAATAATTGTCCTTTTCATCTCTTTTATTATGTCTTTTGACCATTATTAAGTTTTATTAAACCTCCTAAATAAAATCTTTATTTTAGCTTTGCAGCTTCTAAATAGTATGAATTATGAAAAAAATTATTATCAAAACATTAAAAATCCTTGGGATTTCAACCTTAGTGATCCTGCTTTTAATGTTTTTATTACCTATACTATTTCCTGGAAAAATTGCTCAAGAAGTCAAATCTTTTGCCAATGATAATTTAGATGGAGAACTTAATTTTAAAGAAGCAAATCTTTCCTTCTTCAATCATTTCCCTTCGTTAACCCTATCCCTAACCAAATTCAGTTTAAATGGTTCAGAACCTTATAAAAACGAAAAGCTAGTCGCTGCTGATGAAATTGCTTTCGGGATTAACCTCAAAAGTTTAGTCTTTGACAAAGCCGTTACGATTGATAAAATATTTGTTTCCGATGCTTTTATTAATGTAAAAGTCAATGAAAAAGGTCTTGCCAATTACAATGTTTACAAATCCAAAGAAAAAGCTCCTACCACTAAAGACACCACGAACACTTCGCTTCGGTTAGACAAAATTGAAATCAAAAACACCCATTTGGTCTACGATGATAAATCAACCAAAATCCTTATTGATGCCAAGGGATTCAATTATATTGGAAAAGGCGATTTGTATCAAGCCATTTTTGATCTCGATACCGAAGCCAAAATTGAAGACTTTAACTTTACCTTCTCAGGCGAACCTTATTTGAAAAATAAAAAAATAGATGCCAATCTAATTACCAAAATCAATACAAATTCCCTAGCTTTTATTTTTCAACAGAACGATTTAAAAATTAATAAACTCCCTATTGATTTTAAAGGAAAATTTGATTTCCTCAAAAACGGTTACAACATCGATTTCAAAGTCCAATCACAAAACAGTTTGCTGAACGACTTCTTTACGGCCTTGCCACCCCAATACGTAGCATGGCTTGAAAAAACTAAAGTTAAAGGAACCACAGATATTTTACTTACCCTTAAAGGCAAATACATCGCCTCTTTAAATCAAAAACCCAATCTGGCTTTCAATATGAAAATCCGTCAAGGGGAAATTAATTATAAAAATGCTCCTCTAGCAGCGACCAACGTATTCCTTAATTTTGATACTAAACTCCCAGCCCTGGATGTTGAACAACTCCAAGTGAATGTGGATTCGCTATTTTTTAATGTTGGTAAAGATTACGTGAAAGCTATCCTCAAAACCAAAGGCCTTTCCAAACCCTATTTAGAAGCCAATATTCAATCCGCTATTGATTTGGGAAAAATGAATAAAGCCATCGGTTTGCAAAACATGGATTTAAAAGGTAATCTTAAGCTCAATCTTAAAGCCAAAGGGAATTATGATGCCATCCATCACGTAATACCGGTAACCACTGGTAAAATCACTTTCAAAAACGGTTTTGTCAAAACGCAATATTATCCCAATCCTATTCAAAACATCAATATTCTTGCTGAAGTAAATGATGTTTCAGGTGCTTTGAAAGATTTAATAATCCGGATTGATCAAGGTGCTTTTGATTTTGAAGGCAAACCTATTTATGTCAAAGCCTATCTAGAAAATTTTGAAAACATCAAATACGATTTAGTAGCCAAAGGCGAATTGAATTTAGGTAAAATTTATAAAGTATTCTCCAAAAAAGGCCTCGATTTAGAAGGTTATATCAAAGCTGATGTTGCTTTTAAAGGAACTCAAGAAGATGCCATGAAAGGCAATTACCACAAACTAAACAATAAAGGTACCCTTGAGTTACAAAACATCAAAACTATCTCTGAATTCCTTCCAAAACCCTTCGTAATTAATTCTGGAACCTTTGTTTTTAATCAGGATAAAATGAAATTCAATGATTTTAAAGCAACCTACGGTCAATCCGATTTTCAAATGAATGGATATCTTCAAAATGTAATTGATTTTGTGTTAACCCCTAAAGCCGTTTTAAAAGGTAATTTTGTGATGAATGCCAACTATATTATGGTCGATGAATTCATGTCCAATACCACATCTCCAGTACCATCACCAACAACAAATACTTCAGCTAATAATACACAATCTACAACCGCCAAAGGTGTAGTGGTTATTCCGTCCAACTTCGATTTGAGCTTTACGGCTAATGCAACTAAAGTAACCTTTAACGGATTAGATTTGTTTAATCTCGGAGGAACTATTAATGTCAATAAAGCCAAATTAGGGATGAACAATGCTCATTTTACTGTAGCGGATGCCAAAGTAGTGATGAACGCAAACTATCATAACGAAACCCCAACAAAAGCCAGTTTTGATTACGCCGTTCAAGCCAAAGAATTCGATATTAAAAAAGCTTACGACCAAATCAAAATGTTCCGAGATATGGCTTCTTCCGCCAAAAGTGCCGAAGGAATTGTATCGTTAGATTACAAAATTGCAGGTAAATTAAATGCCGATATGATGCCCATCTATCCATCATTAGCAGGTGGGGGAGTGCTTTCTGTGAAAAAAGTCAAAATGAAAGGCTTCAAAATGTTCAATGCTATCAGCAAAAAAACAGACCATGAAGATTTAAAAAATCCGGATCTATCCGAAGTGGATATTAAGTCAACCATCAAAAATAACATCATGACCATTGAGCGATTCAAATTCAAATTCGCCGGTTTCAGACCCCGTATAGAAGGAACAACCAGTCTTGATGGTAAACTAAACATCAAAATGCGCCTTGGATTACCTCCTTTAGGTATTATCGGAATTCCACTGACAATCACAGGTACTCAGGATAATCCTAAAGTAAAAATCGGTCGTAAAACAGATGATCTTCAGGAAACGGAATATAACGACGATAAGAAATAATTTTGTTATAGGATTAATTAATCTCTTGCTTCCTGTTCAGCCTAACTGCTGACCTCTGATCACACATCGACCACTGACCACTGAACTTCAACTATTCTCCTAACCACAATTGAACTTCCCTGATTAATGTTGAACGATTTCTTGTTTTTTTTCTTTTATATCAACAACGGATTAAAATCCGCTGCTACAATATTGGTCATCCCTACGGGATTAATAAGTGACCATAATATCTAAATACTTCTTTTTATCAATCTTTCTTCTTTCTTCTATCCTCTTTTTCTATTTTCTATTCTCTAACAGCAAAATCTTTCTTCTTGCTTCTTTCTTCTTTTCTCTAAAATACAGAATTATCATAAAAAAGCACATTTCTTTAGTAACAAATCAATTCGTGTGTCGTCTAATAGGGGTAAACTAATAATTCTCTAATTCATTAGCGTTGTATTGAGAATCGTTTAGTTTGTAAAATGAATAACAATCATCATCAATCATCAACAATTTTAAATCACAACATTATGAAAAGTTCAATCGTTTATTTAGGAATTCTTGCCACTGTATTCACTAGTGCCTCCTATGCAACCGCTAACCAACAACAACAAATTATTCGTCTTGAAATAGCAACGGCTCAAGTCCAATCCAATCCCGTTTTGAACAAACCAGCTATCCCTGCGGAATCCGTTCAAACCATTACACAAGCCCTATCAATGATGACAACCAATTATGTAAAACCTGTAGAACAAATTATTCAGGAAAATAAATTAATAACCGATACCCCTAATGAGGTATACCAACCTCTAACTATTGACACTTCCTTCGATGACCGCATTCAAATCGATAACCAAATCATCGATAACAATCAAACCGACGAAGTATACCCTCTTAATATCAATTATTACAATCAAGGCCAATCCCTGTTGAATAATTTAGAGGTAAAAACTAGAGAAGCATTAAAATCATAATTCTTTCGAACAGTATAAAAAAATCCCAAGCAATTGGGATTTTTTTATGGAGTTTCTTAACCAAACTACCTTTTATTTTAAAGGAACGCTACTCAAGTTTTATTGTAAAAAATGGTATAAATTTCTTTTGACTTTTCTCTAATCCATTCTTTAAAACTTTTGCAAAATATAAAATCATTAAGATCTTTTTCTTCTAAATTTGATTGTTTTAATGATACTTGTTGTGTTTTACGTTCTTTACCCAATTTATAAGTTTCTTCAATATAAAAACAATCAACAACATTGTTTTTGTAATATATATCGACAAAAACATATACAAAATCCCCAGCAGAATAATCAACTACATACTCATAGCTAGTCTTAATGATTTCATAAGTTTCTACAATGTTTCTTGGGTCATTTTCTAAATGCTTGAAAATTCTAATTGTTTCGGATCCAGTTCCATTAAGAGTTTTTGATTGTTTGTTTTTTAATGTAACTTTTATACTCTTTTTTAATGGAGTTTTTTGATCGATATAATCTTTTGATTTTAAACAAATACTATCAATTTGTTTTTTAGTAAGAAAATAATCTTGAGAAAAACAACAAGTCGAAAACATAAGGAATAGAAGTATTTTTCTCATTTTAAAATTTGTTATAAATAACGTGAGTTCGATATAAGATTACTGAAAAAGGATTAATTGTTTAGTATCAACAAAGTTATTTTTTAACGATGGTTTTTTCTCGGCAAAGTTGTAAGCAATCAAAGCAGAAAATATGTTGTTGAAGTAGTTTATTTGTGAGCGATTTC
>CANCJZ010000216.1 GCA_947378465.1 Flavobacteriaceae bacterium | reverse complement strand
CAACACTTTTAGACCCGTGATCGTGGCTAAAACTAAGAATAGGATTGTAACTCCCTAAATGTATACACAAAGGGTCGCTCATCAATCCTGTTGGATTGCCACTCAAATTGGGATATATAGTATTAATGTAGTTACCAATCATTCCTTCGTCAATCACCCCTGAATAATTACCGTCTTTTCCACCCCAGAGGATATTTTCAGAGGCAAAATGGGATCCATTGGAATTGGGATACCCCACGGCATTTATCAATTGTACTTTTCCAGAATCGTATAAACTTTTAATTCCTGTCATGACAGGATGTAGTCCAACTTTTTTATTGTCTGGAACAGTATTATCCAAAGCTATAATTCCATTGGTTTGACCAACATTATTTAATTTTAATGTCGGTCTAAGATTAGCATACTGTGTATAATAATTCAGCGGTACACACATGTTTAATCCATCATTGGCACCCGCAAAACGCAAGATTACCAAAACTCGGTCGTTAACACTACTGCAATCTAATAAAGGAAATGGTGAGGTGTTGAAAAAATCAGCCGCAAACCCATTCAAATTAAAACCTAGCCCTAAAGATGCCAAGGTCGTATTTCTTAAAAAATCTCTTCTTTCCATAATGAACTAATTTAAAAAACTTGATATTCAGTTGATTTAACTATTGCTGTAACTAATCGGTTTAATGCTATTCTAACTGCAGTATCATCGTTATTATTTAAATAATTGTTCCATTCGTTTTGCCAACTAATTACGGATAAACCGCCTAATAAACTTTGTGTAAAATAGGTGTACCTACTTCCTGTAGGCATAACCGCTAGTAATAAATTCAACATTTCGTTAATTAGCGTCGTTGCATTTGCTGGATTGCTAAAATTGCCTGAATTTTTAACAAACAATACGGTATCCAGTTTGGTAAGAGAATTGGAATCGTTAAAACCTTCTAGTAATAAGTCTAATGGCTGATTGTATCTAGATCGTAACACGGCGGTATTCACCCATAAATTGTCAAATGGTTCTTGATATATTGGTATGTACCCTACTACTGAAATAGGTGCATAAATTGACATTCCAATATCATACATATAACCACTCATATTTCTGAATAACCAAAAATTATGACCAGGACTTGTAATTGGATTTGGAATACTGATTTGGAATTGACTGTACATTATTAAAAATAATTCCAATGGAGATTTTATTTTACCCCCTATTATTTGGTCGTATTGGATACTGTCTTCCGCATCATAAAAATGCTTGGAACTTAATAATAATTGTAACGTACTACTTATGTCGTAATTGGTTGTCATTAAATTATTTGCCAGTGGTGCAATTATGCCAGTTTCTACTTCAGATGTGATCGTACTTTTTACATAAAAACGGTACATTCTTCGTGCATAGTTTAAAGCGGTTGCTTGTTGATTGAAAATCATATCAATAAATGCATCCAATTCGGTATCCATACCGGCTTCAGTTGTAGCTCCTGTAATGACGTGATTATTAAATTTGCTGCTAAAGGTTTTATTAGAGGTGTCATGATTACTAAATGTTTTGTAATTTAGTGGTACGTGGCAAATTGGGTCCAAATAATTCATCCTTAAGTTTCCTGGCACGTCTCTGAAGCCTGTGAGTACTTTGGCAGCCATTTGAACATCCTGTTCGGTATAATTGGTATAACTACCAGGGCCATCTTGGGGACCTTTTAGTATGGTAAAAAGCTCTAAAAATTCACGCGCATAATTTTCGTTTGGTGCATTTTTAGTGTTTAAATTGTTATTCAAATAAATACTCATCATGCTGCATCGACTTACTTTTTTTGCAAAATCTTTTAGTGATTTGTCTGAATAAAAATTTAGAAGTTGCATATAATCAAAAAAGGCTACAGTTCCACCATCTGATCCACTGTTTAAAATAAACATGGAATGCAACCAAAAGACTGCTTTTAATTGAAATGTATTTGAATATATAGCTTCTCGCAAATACCATCCTACAGTAGGTGATGCTTCTCCAAAACTCCCATTTAATGTAGGATTTAAAAAGGATTGCATGAACGCTTGTCCTGTATTAGGATCCAGTGGCTCTGGCACTTGTAGTGTTAACGGTGCGCATAATGCCGTCATGGCTTGCTGAACAGTGTAAGTTCCGAATTGACTTATTAAAGTAGGATTGGGATTAAGTGTAGCTCTTCTTAGTAAATGCGAGGCATTTATTTCGCCTAGAACGCCTGTAAATGGTGTTAGTGTAGCCATATTTTTTTATTAAATATCAAATCAATTTTCATATTTTATTTACGTATTTTTCTATTCATGAATATATAGTAAGGAGTAAATCAAGTATTCTTTTTTTACTAATTAAAGTCAAATAACTTATTTTACTCTTTTAATTGACCAGTGGTAAAGTATATTATTGCAACGAAAACGAATTAAATTAGTTTAAAGTTTGCCAAGTGGTACCATCATACCCCTCAAATTTGCTATTCGTAGTGTTAAATCGGATCATACCCGCAGTGTAGGTGGAGGTTGAATCGTAACCCACTTTAATAGCTCCAGCTACTTCTAATTTTACAGTTGGTGTAGTTGTACCAATACCTACATTGCCCTTTAGCGCAGTAGTAATTATCGAGTCATTTCCTAACACTACAGTATTGGATCCTAATCCTATAACATTACTTCCTATTGCAATTTGATTGGTTTGGTTGTCTCCTTGAGCCGAGGCTAAAGTTCCAATTAATATAGAATCGTTTATTGAAGATGTAGATGATCCATCCGCGTTATTAAATCCGGCTAATGCACCAAAAACTAAATTATTGCTACCTGTTGTATTGTTTATTAGCGCACCCCAACCTAATGTAACATTGTTACTGCCAGTAGTATTGGCAATAGCCGATTGGGATCCAATAGCAACATTATTAGTTCCTGAACTATTTAACTGTAAAGATGCTATGCCTATTGCTATATTGTTAGTTCCTGTATTATTAACATTTGCGAGTGAATTATCACCGATGGCTGTATTGGAATTGTAACCTCCAGCTCCATAAGCGAGCAGCCTAGTTCCTTTAACTTCACCCAATACTTCTAATGTTTTTGATGGTGTCGCCGTACCAATACCAATTCTATTGTTAACAGCATCTACGTTTAACGTGGTTCCGTCAATAGTAAAATGACTTGTTCCTGATGTAGCACTACTTGTAAATGATAAGGCATTTGTTCCTTGTGTTACTGTTCTAGCTGAGGTTAGTGTTCCATTTGAAGAATAAAAGGAGCTAGATGCAGTGGCTACTGTGTCCCAAGTAGTTCCGTTGTAAAACCAATTGCTATTGGTATCGGTATCATATACTTGTAACCCTCTTGCAGGACTTACAATAGCTGTTCTTTGACCAGTTGTCATTCGCGGTTGTAAGAACCCTCTAGCGGTATCATCTATTTGCAAAGCTGCTGATGCATCCATTATATTGGATGAGGTATTACCAATTTGAAGCGTTTTAGCTTTTGTGGTTTGGGCAAATGATATTGAGGTTATCAAGAAAGAAATACCAGTTATTGCATGTTTGTAATTTCTCATAAGTAGTAGATTAAGATTTTAAGATTAGTTTTGAATTATCTCTTGCTGTTGCTCTAATTTTTATTTTTCATTTTTTTTAAAAAATGTTTCTAATTGTTCAAATGAACTAAATTTATCTACAATTTTTTTATCCTTGTCTAGAAGAAGTAGTGTAGGCGTGCCAAATACATAATAATCATTTACCGCTTTACCGTCCCATTTTTTAAAATCACAATAGTTTATAAATGATGGGAATTTTTGTATGGCTGTTTCATAAGCCGTTTTATCGTCATCTAAGCTTATTGCAACAACTTTTGTAGTAGGATTTGCTATCGCCCATTCGTTTAATTTTGGTATTTCTTGCATGCAATGCGGACACCAGCTTGCCCAAAAAACAACAATAATTCGTTCCGCAGCAATAGCGTGCAAATTAAAATCGAGGGTAGTGAAAGTTAAATTAGGTGCTTTATTGCCCACTTTTATAGTGGCATAGCCTTGTACTCTTTTATCAAAAGCGGCTTTATCCGATTCATCTTGGCATTGCTCAATCGTTTCTTTGTATTTTTCATCGATGTATTGCAATACTTTTTCGTTTCCTATTTCTTTAAAACCTATTTGAAGGTATTGGATTGCGAATTTTTTTGTGGCGTCGCTACCACTAAATTTTTCAATTATAATATCCACGCTTTTTTTAAATCCTTCTTCCATTTCGGTTTCCGAAAAATGCATATCAGGATTCATATAGTATTTTAGGTACGCGAGTATGTGCTCCGTGTAAAGCGGTGTGTTGATTAACTCAGGGTTATTGGTAGTAATATTATCCCAGTAGTGCTCTTTTATTTCATAAGCTTGCAAACGCCAATGATCTTTAGGATTGGTAAAATAATAAGGTTTATTCGCAACCATTTTACCCGCCCAGGTAGTAGTGTTTTGTTTTAAAAAAAGAGTTTCTCGCGTGTAATAATTATTTATTTCTTGTTTAATAGCGTCCTGTACTTGTTGTACAATTGGATCTGTTTTTACTGGATAAAGTGCAACTAATTGTTGCATAGCTTGTGTTTTTTGAAGCGTGACTTCTCGCTCTTTTTGGTACTGGTACCAGTTTATGTTTTCATTTGATTTGGTAAAAATTGGTTTTCTAGTTTCTTTTGCTTCATTAATGTCTAGAGTAAAACTAACTTCGTTTTCATTACCATTTAATATTACATCAATGTATTCATCAGCACTTGTTTGACTGTATTGAAAACGATAAACACCTGGTTCAATGTCTTTAGGAGCCATAATGTTAAATGTTTCATTTTTAATTGGAAATACAGCAATGTCCATTGAGCCAACACCAAATTTTTTAACTACTACTTTTGCAAATTTGGTATTGTGTAACAAGTGACCGCTAATTCGAATACTGTCTTGAGAAAAACAAAAAAGATTACAAAAGATAATTGTAATATTCAGAAATAGATATTTTTTCATAGTTATGATTATTTTTAAATGAAAATATTTAGGATAATCTATAAAAAAA
>CANCJZ010000215.1 GCA_947378465.1 Flavobacteriaceae bacterium | reverse complement strand
ATTGAAAATATCTAGAAAAGAGGCAAAAGAATCTGTTTATTGGCTCCAATTACTGCATGAACTCAATCCTGAACACAGAGAGGTTTCAATTGAGTTAATATCCGAAGCAGAAGAGTTACGAAAAATACTTTCTTCTATAATTTCAAAATCAACAAAGGGTTAAAATTCCAATATAAAATTCCAATATAAAAATTCCAAATTCCAATGCGTGGGGGAATTTCGAGTATAAAAATTCCAAATTCCAATGCGTGAGGGAATTTCGAATGTCTTAATATTGGAATTTGGAATTTAAAAAATTTGGAATTTCCACTCGTACTCCATTGAAATTTGGAATTTCCACCCGTACTCCATTGGATTTTGGAATTTAAAAATTTTGGAATTTTCTAAAGATACATTTCCACCAATCCTTCTGGCAGGTTCATAATGACCTTTTTATTTTCGCGATCTATTTTCACTAGGAAGTGGTCGATCATTGGAACTAAGATTTCCACATTGCCATTGATTACTTCAAAAAGTGGTTGGGCAGAAGTATCGTTGATGGAAACAATTTTGCCAAAAATGCCCAGACGTTGGTCTTCAATTTCAAATCCAATAACTTCGTGGTAATAGAATTTATTACCTTCTAGTTTAGGTAACATAGAAAGTGGTAGATAGACTTCGCAACCCATAATACTATCGGCTTCTGCTTCATCATCTACATCTTCAAATTTGACGCGAAGGAAATCGCCTTTGTGAAGTGAGGAGTTTTCAATAAAAAATGGAACCAGGTTTTTGTTGAATTCAACAAAAACTGATTCCATATCTTCATATAACTCGGGCTCATCCGTATCTAAATAGATCAGAACTTCGCCTTTGAAACTAAATTTTTTAGCGACTTTGCCAAGATAGAAACATTCTTCTTTACGCATTATCGCTTAGTATTAAGCTTCAGTTGCTTCGTTATTTTCTTCTGTAGCAGGAGTTTCCTCAACTACAGTTGCTGCTTCAGCTTCCACTACTTCTTCAGTAGCTTCTTCCGCTGCTGCTTCTGCTTCAGCCGCTTTCGCTGCTTCTGCTGCTGCATTTGCACGTTTTTCGTTAGCAGCTACTTCAGCTTTTAACGCTTTAGCTTTAGCTTCTGCATCTTTTTTAGACAATACGTCTTTTTTAGCATCTACTTTGCTTGTTTTGTCTTCTAACCATTTTGCTAATTTAGCATCGGCTTGCTCTTGAGTTAAAGCTCCTTTACGAACTCCTCCATCTAGGTGGTGTTTCAATAAAGCTCCTTTGTAAGAAAGGATTGCTCTAGCAGTATCTGTTGGTTGAGCACCATTGTGCAACCATTGAACCGCTTTGTCAAGGTTTAAATCAATGATAGCTGGGTTAGCAGTTGGATTGTAAGTTCCGATTTTTTCAAGGAATCTACCATCTCTTTTTGAGCGAGCATCAGCTGCTACGATCCAGTAAAAAGGTTTTCCTTTTTTACCGTGTCTTTGTAATCTAATTTTTACTGACATAATCTTTTGATTAATTTGAGGTACACGACCTCGGTTATTTTAAGGGTGCAAATATATAAAACTTTTTGTATCAAACTATAAAGACTGATAAAAAACATATTTTTTTGGTTTTTAACTATTATTAATATGATAATTGATAAAAAAAACTATTTTTGTAGTTGCTAACTTAATTTTAAAATGAAGAAATTATTTTCCCTTATCGTAGTTTTAGCTGTAGTTTCCTCGTGTACTACGGATGTACGGTTCAATAATCCAGGATTTCAAGCTTACAGAGACAACACATTATTTCGCGCTGTAAGTGTTACAGCTACGAAATCAATATCTACTGGAGTAGTTACCATCCAAGCGCTTGCTGAAAACGAAACACTAACTTTAACGACTACCGGTACCGCAGTAGGGACCTATAACTTAGGAACTTTGGTTACCAATAATAAAGCAACGTACAATTCAACCTTTGACGGATCGAATTTTAATTATGCTACCAATGCTGTTCACGGACCTGTATCTACCATTACAAGTTTATCCTCAACAGGAACGGGTTACACCGCTAATATATCCGCTGCAACAACTTCAACTGGAATTGGAACGGGATTAACTGTTAAAACTACAGTGAATACTAGTGGTCAAGTTACTAGTGCTAAAGTTGCTTCTCCTGGCAATAATTACTATCCTGGTGATATGATTAGAATTACAGGTGGTGGAAATAATGCGATTTTCTATGTTGTAAATGTTGCGGGAAGCAACGGTGTAATCGATATTACTAACAATGCTGACGGAACAATCTCTGGAGATTTTAATTTTAATGCAGTGAATGCAGATGGAAATCCAAATGCAGAAGCGATGGTAAACTTCCAAAACGGAAGCTTTTACAAGATCCCTGTGACTTCAGCTCCTTAATAATAGAATCAATTATACTCATATTAAACCATCTCAAACGAGGTGGTTTTTTTATTTAAATAATAAAATGCTATTTTATAGTAGTTTAGATTTAAATTAGATTATCTTTACAAAGAATTTATAAAATATAAATATGAACATTTTTGTTGGAAGTCTTCCATTCAGTATTGAGGAAGCAGATTTAAGAGAGTCTTTTGAGGCTTATGGAGCAGTTGACTCTGTTAAAATTATAACTGATAAATTTACTGGAAGAAGTAAAGGATTCGGTTTTGTTGAAATGTCTAATGATGACGAAGCTCAAAAAGCTATCGACGAATTAAACGGAGCAACAGTTGACGGTCGTACGATCGTTGTAAACAAATCAGAACCAAAACCAGAAGGAGAAAGAAGATCATTCTCTAACAACCGTCCAAGTGGTGGTGGTTACAATGGTGGTGGTAACTCTCGTGGTGGTGGTTCAAGCTACAACGATAGAAATAGTGGTGGCGGAAACAGAGGAAGATACTAGTTTTTCAAACTTATTATAGCACATAAAACCACGCAATGCGTGGTTTTTTTTGTTGTAAGTTGTTTTTAGGTTGGATATAGGTTGTAGGTTGTAGGTTCTGTGCGGCTTTTAGTTTTGGAATTTTGGAATTTCCTAAAAAGGGTTTGAGCATTGTTTCTTTCACTTGTCCCTCTATTTTCTAAACACGACATCTTTCTCTAGCCAAAAAAAATGCCCCAAATACAAAAAGAGACTTCCCAATACAAAAATGATACTTGTTCCTATCAAAAGGAAATATTACACCGCAAAAACGTCATTTCACTATGTAAAAATTTTTCGACACGAATTACACAAATTACCCACAAATTCTTTGCGGAAAGAGGAATTGACACAAATTCATATTCAATAAAAGAACGCGGATTTTACGGATCACTTCGTGAAGCGCGGATTGGCGCGGATATATGTAGGTTGGGGAAATATATGGAGGGCTGATTTTCGACACGAATTACACAAATTAGCCACAAATTCTTTGAGGAAAGAGGAATTGACACAAATTCACATTCAATAAAGGAACGCAGATTGAAGATTATCTACCACATAAAGTAGGATTACCGATTCCGTCCGAAGGTTTACAGGTGCCATCCGAAAGTTGACTATTGCTGTCCGAAGTTTACCGATGACTTCCGAAGATTTACCAAATCTCCATCAATTAATCTTCTTTTCCCTCAAACAAAAGTCCTGTCCTTTTTACGCTAGGCCAAGTCCTTTTAGCTCCAGGCCGAGGATTATTCATAAAAGTCCTGTCCTTTTCGTTCTAGGCCCAGTCCTTTTCTTGCTAGGCCCAGTCCTTTTCACTCCAGGCCTAGGATTATTCACAAAAGTCCTGTCCTTTTTGCGCTAGGCCGAGTCCTTTTCTCGCTAGGCCGAGTCCTTTTTGTGCTAGGATGAGTCCTTTTTGCGCTGGGATGAGGTGTTTTTATATTGATGAATATAATTACCTTAAAAGGATGAGGTATGCTCGTGTTGGCGAGAATTCTTTTTGTGCTGTGGAATGTACTAATCACGTTGAGAAAGAGGAAAGAGGAAAGATGTTTCGGTTAGAGGAAAGATGTTGCGGTTAGAGGATAGAGAATGGAATATAGAGAATAGACGAGAGAGAAGCAAGAAGCAAGAAGCAAGATTTTGTGGAATGTTGTGGAAGACATATTGGTAGCAAAATGATTGATAATAACAAGGAGCCCCGTAGGGACGGTATATATCAAGAGCTAAATCACGATAGAAAGTTACGTCTCGAAACCTGACAGGTTTTAAAAACCTGTCAGGTTTGCTAAAAAACACAAAATATAGAAACAGTTTAAAATCGGTCAACACTAATCAGAGAAGTTCAAATAGACGAGAGAGAAGCAAGAAGCAAGATTTTGTGGAATTTGAAAGCCCCATCAGGGGCGACATATTGGTGGCAAAATGATTGAAGCTAACAATAAGTCCCGTAGGTACGACATATATCAAGAGCTATAATCACGATAAATATTCACGTCTCGAACCCTCGCAGGATTTGAACCCTGCGAGGGTTGGAAAAAAAACAATTAGAAATCGGTCAACACTAATCAGCGAAGTTCAGAAAGACCTAATACCTATTGCCTACTGCTTATTTCCTATTTCCTATTGCCTATTGCCTAAAATAGTTCTGATAAAAATAAATATTCTATTGTGTATGATTTATCATATGGAAAAGATTTTCGCGTGAGGGATTGCAGCGGAAATCCTTTTGTTTTTTTTCTTAAAAAAACAAAAGATTGGAGCGGAAAGCCCGACCCGAAGGGGCACGCCCCTCTTATAGTTATCGTTATTTTGTATATTGTAGTTTGTATATTGTCGAGACTGTTAGTATTCCAAATTCCAATGGGGATGTCTAAATAATAAAGAAAACAATCAAAAGGAATCAATTTACGTCTCGAACCCTAGCAGGGTTTAATTAAACAAATTAGTATTCCACTCCCATTTAAGAAATTCCAAATCTCAAATTCCAAATCTCAAATTCCAAACCTCAAATTCCAATCGTGGAAGACGCACAGAACCTAAAACCTACAACCTAAATTAAACCTACAACCTAAACAACCTACCCCACAAGATTGATGATTTTCCCTGGAACAATGATTACTTTGTTAGGAGTTCGGCCTTGCAATTGGGCTTGTGTACGT
>CANCJZ010000214.1 GCA_947378465.1 Flavobacteriaceae bacterium | reverse complement strand
GGGATTAAAAAGTGCATCACAGATTTGAATAGTTTGTATAAAAATAATCCAGCGCTTTATGAGAAACAGTTTTCAGCAGAAGGCTTTGAATGGATTAACTATTCGGATCATGAGAACTCTGTGTTGGCTTATATTCGTAAAGGGAATAAAGAAAAGGAGCATCTTGTAGTGGTTTGTAATATGACTCCTGTGGTTCATGAGAATTATAGAATAGGACTGCCGAATAAAGGTAAGTTGACTGAAATATTCAATTCGGATAATGCAATATATAACGGTAGTGGGGTTTCAAATCCGAACGCCATCAAAATAGAAGCTCAGCCATGGAATGGAAGGGAATACTCTGCGGAAATTGTTTTGGCTCCGTTGGCGATTTGTGTGTTTTCAATGCAATAGGCAGTTTTAAGGCAATAGGCAGTTTTAAGGCATTAGGCAATAGGCAATAGGCATTAGGCCGTTGTGGTTACTTTGTGGAGAGGGTTTTGTGGTACTAGATCGTATCTGATGGAGATGTTGTAAAGAATCTATTGGGCTATCTATGGGTTGTGGTGGGCAACCACAAGGGTTGCGCCCGACTCAATCGTTATAGTTAAAAAAAGCATTAAATACTTCTAAATTAATAGCGTTCAACTTTGTAAATTTGGCACTTTGTCAAAAAAATAAAATATGATAATCAATACTGAACTTGAATATAAAGGGGATTTGTTTCCTTCTCAAATAATAAGCTACAAACAAGAAGTAGATTCGATAGACTTTAGAACAGATAATAATGTTATACTAAGAGTAACTGTTCTTAGGGATAGTATGATCCGTTTTCGTTTTACTGCGAAAGGGTATTTCAGTAATGATTTTTCTTATGCAATAGACAAAACACAATCTCACGGATATAATGTTTTGGAGGTTACCGATGAAGTAGATCATTATAGAGTAAAAACTTCTAAAGTATATGTTATTGTTCAAAAGCACGATTGTCGTGTTGGGATTTATGAGTTGGATGGAACGGCTATTTTAGAAGATGAAATTGGTTTTCATTGGGAAGAGTGTTATGAATATGGAGGGAACATTGTGAAGATGAGCAAGGTTTCGAATGAAGGGGAGTGTTTTTATGGATTAGGCGATAAGGCCACACATTTGAATTTGAAAGGGAAACGCGTTGAGAATTGGGCTACAGATCAATATGCATTTGCAAAAGATCAAGAACCTTTATATAAGGTGGTCCCTTTTTATATTGGATTGCACAGCAATAAAGCTTATGGGATATTTTTTGATAATACTTTCCGTTCGTTCTTTGATTTTAGTCACGAGCGCAAAGGGGTAACGAGTTTTTGGGCTGATGGAGGAGAGATGAATTACTACTTTATTTATGGTCCTAAAATGAGTGATGTAGTAACAACCTATACCCATTTGACAGGAAAACCAGAATTACCGCCTTTATGGACTTTGGGGTATCATCAATGTAAGTGGAGTTATTTTCCAGAAAGTAAGGTGAAAGAGATTACGGGAAAATTCAGAGAATTGCAAATTCCGTGTGATGCGATCTATTTGGATATTGATTATATGGAAGGTTTCCGTTGTTTTACTTGGAGCGAAGAATATTTTCCTGATCCTAAACGTATGGTTGCTGAATTGGCCAAAGACGGATTTAAAACAGTAGTAATAATCGATCCAGGGATTAAGATTGACAATGATTATTGGGTGTATAAAGAAGCTTTAGAAAAAGATTATTTCTGTAAAAGAGCAGATGGTCCATATATGAAAGGTAAAGTATGGCCGGGAGAATGTAATTTTCCAGACTATACGAATCCAGAAGTACGCGAATGGTGGGCAGGATTGTTTAAGGAATTGGTTTCAGAGATAGGTGTAAAAGGAGTGTGGAACGATATGAATGAACCTGCAGTAATGGAGGTTCCTACAAAAACCTTCCCATTGGATGTCCGTCATAATTATGATGGCAACAATTGCAGTCATCGGAAAGCACATAATGTATATGGAACGCAGATGGCACGTGCTACTTATGAAGGAGTGAAGCGATTTGCTTATCCAAAACGGCCTTTTATTATCACGCGTTCCGCCTATTCAGGAGCTCAACGATATACTTCGTCATGGACGGGAGATAATGTGGCTTCGTGGGAGCACTTGTGGATAGCTAATATCCAAATGCAACGTATGTCTATTTCAGGAATGGGATTCACAGGGTCCGATATTGGTGGATTTGCGGAGCAACCATCGGCTGAATTGTATGCGCGTTGGATACAATTAGGAGTGTTTCATCCATTTTGCAGAACTCACTCCTCAGGGCATCACGGAGAACAAGAGCCTTGGAGTTTTGGAGAGGAAGTGATTGATATTACTCGAAAATTTGTGGAATTGCGTTATCAATTGCTACCTTATTTATATACTATGTTTTGGCAGTATATTAATGATGGAGTGCCGATGTTGAAACCATTGGTTTATTTTGATCAAGAAGATGCACAAACGCATTATAGAACAGATGAGTTTATATTTGGGAATCAAATTTTGGTTTGTCCAATTTTAGAGCCTAATGCACAAGGAAGAAGAATGTATTTGCCGCAAGGCAATTGGTATAACTTCTGGACAGAGGAGCTGGTAAAAGGGAAAAGAGAGTTATGGGTTGCTACTGATTTTGATCAAATACCAATATTTATAAAAGAAGGAGCAATTATTCCTAAATATCCTATACAACAATATGTAGGGCAGCTAGAACATCCAGAATTGTCGTTAGATGTTTATTATAAATTGGGTAAAGAGAAGTCGTACGTGTTTGAAGATGCACAAGATGGATACGATTATAATAAAGGTAGATACAGTTATAAAACCTTTACTTTGAATGGTAAGGAAAACGAATTGTTCATTACGCAACATAAGGAAGGAACATTCGAAACGCAGTATCAAACGATTAGAATAAATTTGAAAGGGATTCCTTTTCAAATAAAGGGGATCGAAATTGACAATGAATCAATAGTGTTTGATAAGGACTTGTTGAACTTAGAGAATGGATTTGAAGTAGATAAAGATTTTACAGAATTGCATTTTATTGGAATATAAATTCCATTATTTTTGTACAAAATCAATGAGTATGAAAAAAAGAGTTTTGTTAGCAGGATTTGTTATTGTTGGATTAGTTTGGTCGTGTGCTAAAAATCCATTTACAGGAAAAGAGACCTTGGCTTTAGTTCCTAATTCGCAAATACTGCCTACCGCATTCCAACAGTATGGGCAATTTTTATCTGAAAATAAAGTGATCGCGGGTACTACTGATGCTAAACGTGTGGAGACTGTAGGAACAAAAATAAAAGCAGCAGCTGAGAAATGGCTTAATGCTAATGGTTACCAAGGTTATTTGAAAGACTATCAATGGGAATACAAACTAGTTGATAGTAAAGAAGTGAATGCTTGGTGTATGCCAGGCGGTAAAATCGTTGTATATACAGGGATTCTTCCAATTACTAAAGATGAAGCTGGTTTGGCAACTGTATTAGGACACGAGGTTTCACATGCATTAGCGAATCACGGAGCGCAACGAATGAGTACTCAATTGTTAGAACAAATGGGTCAGGCAGGATTGGCAGTGGCCGTTGGAAATCAAAGTGCACAAACGCAACAATTGGCGATGCAAGCCTATGGAGTCACTACACAATATGGAATCACATTACCCTTTAGTAGAAAGAATGAAAGTGAGGCTGATAGAATAGGATTGACATTGATGGCTATTGCAGGATATAATCCTGATCAAGCTATCGTTTTTTGGCAACGAATGTCTGCTAATAGTGGAGGTCAAGCGCCACCTGAGTTTGCCAGTACCCATCCTTCAGATGCTACAAGGATTGCTGATTTGAAGGCATTAATTCCTCAGGCTAAGGCTGAAGCAGCTAAATTTGGAGTAGTGTTTAAATAACATTGAGATAACAAAAAAAGAGTATATTTGAAGCCACGATTCGCGTGGCTTTTTTTATTAAAACAAGATATATTTATGCCAAATTTACCTAAAGGACATCCTAAATTACTCAATGCATGGGCATTTTATGATTGGGCAAATTCCGTTTATAGTTTAGTAATTGCATCGGCTGTTTTTCCAATATTTTATGAAATGATTTTCAAAGAAGCAGGGCGAAACTATGTAGAAATTTTTGGGTCTAGATGTAAGGATACCGCAATGATTAGTTTTGTTACGGCGCTTGCTTTTTTGTTGGTGGCTATCTGTTCCCCAATACTTTCTGGAATTTCGGATTATTTAGGAAATAAAAAAGCCTTTATGCGTTTCTTCTGTTATATGGGAGGCGTATCTTGTATTTGCTTATATTGGTTTGATGTCGAAAACTTGTTTTTGAGCTACGCGGCTTACTTTATGGGATTGATAGGGTTTTGGTCTAGTTTAGTGTTTTATAATTCGTATTTACCGGATATTGCTTTTCCAGAACAACAAGATCGAGTGAGTGCTCGTGGATTTTCAATGGGATATATTGGAAGTACTTTACTGTTGATATTGAACTTAGCGATGGTAATGTTTCCTGATACTTTTGGAATCTCGACAGCTAAGGAGGCAATGAAGATTTCATTTGTAATGGTAGGAGTGTGGTGGATCGGTTTTAGTCATATTACTTATTATTATTTACCTAAAGGAAACAGAAACAATGTGCCATTGACAAGAGATTTTATCTTTAAAGGGTTTCACGAATTAGGCTTGGTATGGAAACAATTAAAGCAGAATTTGCCTTTAAAAAGATATTTATACAGCTATTTTGTATTCATTATGGCGGTACAAACGGTGATGCTTATTGCGACTTATTTTGGAGCAACTGAAATCAGCTGGGAAAACGATAGTCAAAAAACGATGGGGCTTATCATTAGTATATTAGTGATTCAATTAGTCGCTGTGATTGGTGCGGTGTTGACTTCCCGTGCATCAGAGAAGTATGGGAATATTAATACGTTGATCTTTTTGAATGGATTTTGGGCGGTGCTTTGTGCCTTTGCTTATTTTGTTGAAACTCCAACTGAGTTTTATGCAACTGCAGGTTTTGTTGGATTGGTAATGGGAGGCATTCAGTCTTTGGCCCGATCAACGTACTCCAAGCTTTTGCCTGA
>CANCJZ010000213.1 GCA_947378465.1 Flavobacteriaceae bacterium | reverse complement strand
GTAATGTCTAAAGCCATTGATTTGTGAGCCACCACCGAATTTTCTTTTAATGCTTTGGATTGTTGAAAGCCAATACCATTATCTTCAACTGTACACAATAGGCTTTCATTATGTATTTCGAAACGTATGGCAATTAAACCAAGTTCTTTTTTGGGAATCACTCCGTGAATGATTGCATTTTCAACAAAAGGTTGCAGTAAGAGAGGAGGTAATGCCATATCATCCTCAATTTCTTTACTTTTAAAAATACTAAAATTGAATTTGTTATTAAATCTCAATTGTTCTAACTCTAAATAGTTTTGCAAACTTTCAATTTCTTTATCAATGGGAATTAAAGATTCTTTAGAATACTCCAAGGTAAGTCGCATTAACTTAGAGAATTTAGAAAGATACTTTATGGCAGAATCTGTTCCATTTTGAACAATAAAACTAGAAATAGAACCCAAACAATTGAACACAAAATGGGGGTTCATTTGTAAATGCAAGGCTTTTTGTTCGTATTCCGCTAATTCTTTTTGAAGAGTTAGATTGTTTTTTAATTGCATACGATTGTAAATCAAAAATACAATTCCAAACAATAATAGAACAAAAAGAATTACAAAAAAGATTTGTTGTTGGTGTCTTTTCGCTTCTTCGTTATAAATTACCTCTCTTTTTTCTTGTTCTTTTTTCTGAAGCGCTTCCTTTTTCTCAAATTCAAAATTCATTTCTGCTCTTACACTATTTCTAACATTTTCATTTGCATTGATACTGTCTTTAGCTCTATTGTATTGTTTGAAATGCGCTAATGCTTTTTCAGGTTGATTGAGTTTTTCATAGATTTCGCTTAACCTTTTTTCTGCCATTTGCACTTGTTCTAAAACATTTAATGCTTTGGCTAAGGTTAATGATTTATTGGTATTTGTTAGTGCATTGTTCCAATCCCCTTGAATAAAATACAAATCCCCAATTGAATAATAGGTATCGGCAACACCAAATTTATCATCAATGGAATTAAATACTACTATAGCCTTATTGTAATTCTCAAAAGCATCTTCATAGTGATGAATCGCAACATTATACAGTCCAACATTATTGTACAATTCTCCTAAACCTCTTTGGTTGGGAAATTTTTGAAAAAGATTTTCGGCTTTAGTAAAATATTCCAACGCTTTGGTAACGTTTTTTTGTTTTAGATAAATAGTTCCTATATTGGTTGTTGTAATACCTATAGTATTATCACCTATTTTTTCTTGCGCTTTTAAACATTTTATAAAATACTTTAATGCTTTAAAATCTTCCCCTTGGGATTTATAGACTACACCTATGTTATTATAAATACGAGCGCATTTATTTAAATCGTGGATTTCTTCATAAATTTTTAAGGCCTTTAAATGAAATTGTAAGGCTTTTGCATAATAACTCTGCTCTGAAAAAACTACGCCTAAACTCCCATAGGCGCGCGCCAATCCTTTTTTAATAGTTATAGTATCCGAATTGGTGTCCTCTAAAGCAGATTCGAAAACAGCTTGTGCTTTGGAAAAATAACGCAAGGCTTCAAGATAATTTCCTAAAATAATGTTGGCATTCCCTAAATTGAGTAAGGCATTCCCTTGAGCGGTTTTAAATTTGATTTTAGAGGCCAATTGCAAAGCTTGATTCCCATAAAGCAACATCAATTTGGGATCAGTGCTTTTATATTCTTCGGCAATTGTATTAAGCAATTGCACTTTATCAATATCATTTTTTGCTTTTGGTAAAATCAAAATCAAACTATCTACTTTCCTATTTTGCGCATTGCAAAAAAGGGAAAACAATACTACCCCAAACATAAAATAGTGTTTCAGCTGTTTCATTTATCTATTTTTTCAAATGTTCCAAACAAAAATAGTATTTCCATTTGGGTTAAAAGAAATCAAATGAGTATTTGAGTGTTTTGATTGAGAATTTGAAAAACACCATTACCATAACTTAAATGTATTTTTTCAAACCATAAGAATTTCATTTTTTACACTTATACTTTTCTATTGTTATTCATAAAAACCAAATAAAATATATTTACTTAAATAATAGTTTGTTCAGATTGAATTTATGGTGAATCTATAGTGAGTCTATACTTTTGCACAAAAGTATAGAGTAGTATAGAGTGAGTATAGAGTGAGTATAGACTCACACCGAACAAACCCCTAATAAATAGTTGTAATTTATTGCTTCATTTAAGCTATTATTGGATCCAAAAAAACTAATATCTATTGCGAAACCACACTTTCATCCACTCTCTTTTTAAAATCAAAAAAGCGACTTGTTGCGAGAGTTCCATGATATCGGAACCGTCAAGTCTTTTGACTTGATCTTCTGGAACATCAATAATGTAGAGTAGATTGAGGTATTCGGCAAATTTGTATTGAATCAATCGATAGATTTTTTCGTGCAATTGTATTTTAAGTTCTTCAGGAGTGGTGGTGTGATGAAAGTCGATACCTTCGTTGGCGAGATTAAAATCTTTATTGATTTGCTCAATGAGTTTCAAATATAGTTCTTCTTTGGCTGCATTGGACAATAATTCATCGGTAGAGACTGGTACAGGAAAATTCATTTAAGCGGTTTAAGATTGTTGAACATTAGGTTTCCAAAGAGAAACTATTTTAACTAAAATCACATCGCCACCGGCATAAAAAAATACCGCTCCCATAGGCGGATTGGCGGCAGGGAATAGATCAAATGTTTTAGGAATCCAGGTCCAACATTTAAAATAGGTCCCTACTAATTCGATAAAGATAACACAAAGTGCAATGGTATAATAGAGGATTTGTCCTTTTTTTCGTTTCATCAAAACAAAGAACAGCAGTCCGAAAATAAGTGAAAACACATCTTTAAGGAATATCCCTACTACAAGGAAGAGTAAAGCGAAACCAAAGGAAAATATTTTTTTAAAAAAGGCATCTTTTTTAATTAAAAAAGAAGATTCCGACAAAACGAAACCCGAAGCATAGACTATGGCGTGACCAAAAGGAACATAAAGAGGAATAAAATTGGTGCGGTAGTGGTACATTCCGAGGAGTTTGCAAAAGATAAGTTCTCCGATATAGGAAAGGAAGACCATACAAAACATTAATTTCCGCAAATACGATTGCGAGGCAAAAAAGAACAAGATAAAATAAGCAATTGCCAAAATATTGGTTAGTGTCCGACCATCAAAATAACATTTGGCAAAGGCTACCGAATCAATTCCTAATGCCAATAGGGTAAACAAAGGAAATAAAGCTGCAAAAAATATTTTTAAAGATTCATTATTGGTTTTATTATCAAACAAAACAGTAACGGTTTTATACATTCCTACCCATCAAGTTTTCACCAAAAAGTCGCAACATTGCTTTTTTAGCTGTCTCAATATCCATTTGTTCTAAGGTTTCAAAAGCTTTAAAGGTATAATCTTGAATAGCTTTTTGAGTAGCTTCCGCAGCGCCTGTTTGGTTAAAAATTAATTTTACAGAATTAATTTTATCGGTATTATCGTTTGGCTGAATAGAGAACAAGTGTAGTAATTGTTCTTTTTCATCGGCCTTGGCATACTCAATAGCTTTTAAGTATAAATAGGTCTTTTTATTTTCAATAATATCCCCTCCTACTTGCTTACCAAATGTTTTGGGATCGCCAAAAGCATCAAGGTAATCGTCTTGCAATTGGAACGCAATACCTAAATTCAATCCAAAGTTATAGATTAAATTGGCGTTTTCAGAAGAAGTTTCTGCAACAATAGCGCCCATCTTCATAGCAGCACCCACTAAAACTGCGGTTTTGTATTGGATCATCTTAAGATATTCTGGAATGGTAACATCATCTCTGGTCTCAAAATCCACATCGTATTGTTGTCCTTCGCAAACTTCGAGTGCCGTTTTACTAAAAAGTTTGGCTAACTCTCTAAAGATAGCAGGCTCATATTCTTCAAAATGTTGATAAGCAAGAATCAGCATTGCATCGCCAGAAAGAATTCCAGTATTCACATCCCACTTTTCGTGAACCGTTTCATTCCCTCTACGCAAGGGAGCATCATCCATAATATCGTCGTGAATCAAAGAAAAATTATGAAAAACTTCCACTGCGGTTGCTGCTGCCAATGCTTTTTTGCAATCCACATCAAAAATTTCTGTTGCCATTAAAGTCAAAATAGGTCGCATTCGTTTACCTCCTAAAGAAAGGATGTATTGAATAGGCTCATAAAGATTTTTGGGTTCTTTAGTTAAAGAAAGTTCTGCAAAGTAATCAGAAATAAGCTTTTGGTAGTGAGAAATTGCGTGCATAGAATTAGCGAGTTTCATTTACGAAAGGCCAAAATTACATATTAATTGTTTACAAAGAAGAAAGAGAAAGCAAAGAAAACAAACTTAAGCTAATGTTAAATTTTTGTAAATACTTTGGAAACTATTTTTGTATTCAAAGTTTCCATATTACATTTGTCCCGTAAAATTCAACACAGACATACCTATGACAGCAACTAAATGGTCTATAAACTCCAACCAATCAGATGTTTTGATTAAAGCAAGACATTCAATAATCGCCTACTTAATCAGCCGAATTAATAAATTTAAAGGTTCTATTGCCATCAAAGATGACGAATTAGAGGATGCGTCAGTAGAATTTATGATAGATATTAACTCTAGATCGGGAAAATTAGAAGAGTTTGATACTAATATCAAGCTGAATGATTTACTAGATACTAATAAATATCCTACTATTAGTTTTAAATCTATTTCGTTTCAAAAGGTAAATGCTAATATCAATTTCTTAAAAGGTTATCTCACGATTAACAACATAACAAAGGTGGTTGAATTTGATGCTGTGTTGACAGAATTGGAAACTAACAATAACATTTCAAAGGCTTTATTTGAAATTATGGGAAAAATCAATCGCAAAGATTTTGGTTTATCGCCTATAGCTTTTAATGAGGCGGGAGGAGTTGCCATTGGATCAAATATTAATTTGATTGCCAACTTAGAGTTTATCACAAAAACAACACCAACTAAATAAAACAAAGGAAACTAATTTTGTTTTCAAAGTTTCCAAAGTATATTTGCACCCGAAAATAAAAAGAACTTATGAATAGAAAAATCGCACTAGTAACAGGAGGAAGCAGAGGATTAGGCAAAAACATGGCTTTGCGTTTAGCAGAAAAAGGGCATGAT
>CANCJZ010000212.1 GCA_947378465.1 Flavobacteriaceae bacterium | reverse complement strand
GTTCAAAACGCTTAAGGAGAGCAAACAACAATTGATTCATTCCAAAATCATTTTGTTTGGGGCTTCGGATGACAGCAAAAAAGAATCCTACGAGAACATTATCAACCTGGAAGATTCTTTAGCACTTACCTTCCCTATCATTCATATCTATGAAGCATGGGGTGAAAAAGAAGAGCAAAAATTCCCAATGAAGGAAGTTTCCGCCATCAGCGATATTGGTTCAGTTCCTATGGTCACTTGGGAGCCTTGGGTAAGTGATTTCACTGTTGAGAATTTCCCTGGAATTCCTACTCCTGATGTTCGTGACAAAGGAGCGATGACTTCAATCGCAAATGGTTTCTACGATTCATTTATTAAAAAATGGGCTAGCGATGCCAAAAAATTTGGTCACCCTCTGTATTTAAGATTAGGTCACGAGATGAACGAACCTTATCGTTATCCTTGGGGCCCTCAAAACAACACTCCTCAGGAATATGTTGCCGCTTGGCGCCATATTCACGATGTATTCGACACTATAGGTGCTAAAAATGTCATTTGGGTATGGAGTCCTCACACTGCTTATGGCTATTTCGAAGCCTATTATCCGGGTAGTGAGTATGTGGATGTCATTTCAACCGGTATCTTAAATTTTGGTACCAGTACCAGTTGGAGTAAATGGTGGACCTTTGCCGAGATATTTGGAAGCCACTATAAGGAATTAGCAACCTTCAACAAACCGATGATGATTGCCGAGTTTGGTTCCTTAAAAACCGGTGGCGATCGCGCCAAATGGTTTGGCGATGCCTTACACAATTTCCAAAAGAACTATCCTTTAGTAAATTCAATTGTTTTCTTCCATTATTCTGGGGATAAAACTACTACCGACAAATCCGTGAATTGGTACATCAAAGACGACAAGAAAGTCACTAATGAAATCAAAAAACAATTAAAAGATTGGAATGCTGCCATCAAGCAACCGATATTAAAACCATAAAAAAAAGGAGCTTTTGAGCTCCTTTTTTTATTTCATTGCAATCGCTTCTAACAGTAGTTGGGCCGAAGCTTCGTTGGTTGCCAACGGCACATTGTGTACATCGCATACGCGAATTAACATATTGATATCCACTTCGTGGGGATGATTGGACATCGGATCCTTAAAGAACAATACCATTTTGGTTTTTCCTTCGGCCACGCGAGCCGCTATTTGCGCGTCACCACCCAAAGGTCCTGACAACATTTTCTTTACTTTAAATCCAGCCGCTTCTGCTTTGCCTCCAGTGGTTCCCGTGGCGATTAACTTTATGTTTTCGCGCTGAAGGATGTCTTTGTTTTTATTTAAAAACTGCACCATATCGGCTTTTTTACCATCGTGTGCTATGATTGCTATTTCCATCTGATTATATATTTAGTACAAATATAAAAAAATAAAGACCTAATCAATCCTTCAATCAATTAGGTCTTCACTATAAAAAGTACATTAATTATCTTATTTGTTGATAATGTGATAAGCAATTAATCCATCGATAGGACGGCGTAACACATTACCTACTTTGATATTGTATTTGGACAATACTTCGGTCAATTCCTCTTTTAAATAAAAGGCAATCGAACCTACAAAATGAACAGGAATCTCCGTGCAATTATCAAATTGCTGGATATAATTTTCTACAAAATCCTCCATTTCGGCATAGATGTATTTTTTGCAAAACTCCGTATCCTTGTGTTTGATTAAAAATTTGGCAAAAGTAGCCAAATACGCATTAGGGTTAGGCTCCTTATATAAATTATGCTTTACATAATCCGGTTCCAAATTGTATTCCTCGGCAAACTCTAAGGCCAATTCTTTTGGCATTTTATTAAAATAATAACCGCGTAACAAATGACGTCCAAAACGATTTCCCGAACAATCATCCATTGCAATATAACCTAATGATTGTACTTTTTGATGCAACACCGTTCCATCAAAATAACTGCAATTGGAACCCGTACCCAGAATGCATACTATTGCTTCCTCGTTTTTAGGAGTCGTAGCATATACCGCCGCATACGTATCCTCGTGTACTGAAATTGCCGCATTGGTAAAATACTCTTGAAAGGCAATGGTTAAAAAATCTTTCATTCTGTCGGTACCACAGCCTGCTCCATAGAAAAACAAATGCGATGCCTTATCTTTATTGTGCGAAATATCAAATTTATCTTCTAATCGCGCTATAATCTCTTCTTTATCCAACACTTCAGGATTCAGTCCTAAGGTTTGGGTGGTGAATAATACTTTTCCGTTGTCGTCTATTGCAATCCAATCGGCCTTAGTAGATCCACTATCAACTAATAATTTCATTGGTTTTGGTTTTTGGGTTGGGAAATAAAAAATCCGCCTCGGTAAAGAAACGGATTTCTATTCTTATAAACTTGCGATATGAACTGATAAATCAATTAATTTACTTGAATATCCATATTCATTATCGTACCAAGAAACAATTTTGAAGAACGTTGAATTCAAACCAATTCCCGCCTTAGCATCAACGATTGAAGTTCTTGAATCCGAAATAAAATCTTGAGACACTACATCATCAGAAGTAAATCCTAAGATACCTTTTAATTCATTTTCAGAAGCATTTTTCAACACTTCCATAATCGCTTCATATGAAGTTTCTTTTTGTAATTTCACAGTTAAATCAACTACAGAAACGTCAGCCGTAGGAACACGCATCGACATACCCGTAAGTTTCCCATTCAATTCTGGGATAACTTTACCTACTGCTTTAGCAGCCCCTGTTGAAGCCGGAATAATATTTAATAAAGCCGCTCTACCACCTCTATAATCTTTTTTCGATGGACCGTCAACAGTTAATTGAGTCGCCGTTGTAGCGTGAATAGTCGTCATCAAACCTTCCACAATTCCGAAGTTGTCATTGATTACTTTAGCCAATGGCGCCAAACAGTTGGTTGTACACGAAGCATTAGAAACGATAGTATCGTTAGCCGTAGCTTTGGTATGGTTCACTCCCATTACAAACATTGGAGCATCCGCTGATGGAGCAGAAATAACCACTTTTTTAGCCCCACCTTTGATGTGTGCTTGCGCCATATCCAATGTGGTAAAAATACCTGTACATTCGGCTACTACATCCACTCCTACTTCATCCCATTTCAAGATGGAAGGATCTCTTTCCGCAGTAACACGGATATGTTTGTCGTTTACATAAAGTTTTCCATCAACAACTTCAACTTTTCCAGCAAAACGACCGTGTACTGAATCATATTTTAAAAGGTAAGCCAAATGATCAACATCTAATAAATCGTTGATCGCTACTACCTCTACGTTATCTCTATTATAGGACTCTCTAAAAACTATTCTTCCTATTCTTCCAAATCCGTTAATTCCTAATTTTACTTTTGACATGATTTTTTTTTTATTGTATATTGTATTTTGTATATTGTTTTTTGTAAAATGTATATTGTTTAATGTATATTGTACTTTGCGTTGACTGAGATTGATTTAGGTTGTAGGTTTATTAGGGTGTAGGTTGTAGGTTAAAGGTTAAAGGTTAAAGGTTAAAGGTTGTAAGTTTTATAGGTTCTTAGCCTTAATATATCACTCAAACCCTATACGCAATATCTTTCTTCTTGCTTCTTGATTCTCTATTCTCTCCTCAACAGCCTATTGCCTAATGCCTATTGCCTAATGCCTAATGCCTATTGCCTATTGCCCTTAAGTAGTCATAATATCCGAAACTCTCAACAAGTCTCTATCAATTTCAGAATGACCTTTAATGGCTTGTTCTAATGGCGTCAAGGCTACTTTATCGTTGATGATACCCACCATATAATTGGATTTTCCTTCAAGGATCGACTCAACGGCTTTTACCCCAAGTCTACTCGCAAGAACTCGATCATAGCACGATGGTGAACCTCCTCTTTGCATATGCCCTAATACCGAAACACGGATATCGTATTCAGGGAAATTCTCTTCGATATAATCTTTTAATTCAAAAACGTTTTTCCCTATTTTATCCCCTTCCGCAATCACCACGATACTCGATGATTTTCCAGAAGCTTTACTTCTACGCAAAGAATCCAACAAACGCTCCAGCCCTAAATCTTCCTCTGGAATCAAAATTTCTTCCGCTCCAGCACCAATTCCTGCATTTAAAGCAATATGCCCAGCATCTCTACCCATTACTTCCACAAGGAACAGTCGGTTGTGCGAACTGGCAGTATCTCTAATTTTATCGATACAATCCACTACTGTATTCAAAGCAGTATCAAAACCCAGTGTATGACTAGTTCCAAAAATATCGTTATCAATAGTTCCAGGGATTCCCATTACAGGAAAACCATATTCTGAATTGAAAACTTCCGCTCCTGTAAAACTACCGTCTCCTCCAATTACTACCAAGGCTTCAACCCCTGCGGCATTCAAATTGTCGAAGGCTTTTTTACGACCTTCCACAGTCATAAATTCTTTGGAACGAGCCGATTTCAAAATCGTTCCTCCTTTATTAATAATGTTATTTACAGAACGAGGTCCCATTTCCTTGAAATCACCTTCTATCATTCCTTGATAACCTCTGTAAATTCCCACACATTCTATCTTATAAAAAGCACAAGTTCGAACTACAGAGCGAATAGCTGCATTCATTCCTGGAGAGTCTCCTCCTGAAGTTAGAACACCTATTTTTTTTATCGCTTTTGACATAATTTTATGTTTTAAAATGTAAATTTAGCAAAGAATACGTATATAAATAGGCTTATTTTTATTGATTTGATATATTGGTTGAAATTCAATCGTTTTCGTTGATAAGTTTCGTAATTATAACACACTGATTCGATAAATAATCGTACAACTCCCTTATATTTTAATCAAATTCTAAACCCCTTCATTTTTTTTTATTTAAAATACCATTTACTAATAAAATAATTCAACAAACTACTTTAATTATAACAACAACCAAAACGTTTTACACTTAAGCAACTGATAATCTGTTATTCGGGTAGTTTCACAAGACTTTTGGGGTCGAACCCGAGACTTGGGGGGAGCTCCCCGAAACCTTTGGGGTCGAACCCGAGGCTTGGGGGGAGCTCCCCGAAACCTTTGGGGGCGAACCCAAGACTTAGGGGGAGCTCCCCAAAACCTTTGGGGTCGAACCCGAGACTTAGGGGGAGCTCCCCAAAACCTTTGGGGTCGAACCCGAGACTTGTGGTATCGATCCCAAAGCTTGCGGTACTCGGGGTGTATCTATGGTGAAAC
>CANCJZ010000211.1 GCA_947378465.1 Flavobacteriaceae bacterium | reverse complement strand
AATTTATTTTTAAATATAGTAGTCTATATTTTATTTTAAATAAAAAAAAATAAAGCCATGTATTACCTTGTTTAGTATTTTAATAAAAAAAATAACAATTGGTAAGTAAATGAATGAGTCTATAATTTATAATTTATAAATTTAATAGTATTCGATACTATTAGTTTATAATTTTTTGTAAGTAAAGTGTTGTTTAATAGTGATTTAAACTGAATTTTAGTGTTAAAATTTCTCTTTGAAATAAAAAGTTTTATATATTTGATTGTCTGTATAAGCTTCCAATCAATCTTAATTAAACCTATAAATTATGGTCAGAAAATCTACTACTTCATTTGATGCTTCAACTTTCTTTTCGCATGTAACTATTCCAACTAATGATATGGGTTTAGTTCGTATTTCTCGATTAGTATTAATCAAATGGTTGTCAACACCAACTATTTTTCTATTGTGGACTTCGGTTTATGAATTTCGTGTATACGTTAATTCCTTTAGCTCCCTTTGCAAAAGTTTGCAAAACACAATTCGACAACGTGCACTACTTGTTAAAAAAATTCAAATCTTGGAACGAACTATGAACAAGGCAATTCCGGCTTTGGAACGCAACATTCGCAAAACACTAGATACTACCGAGAACTTGGACCTATCCCTATTCGGATTCATTGTTGACGGTTCTAAAATTTCCCTACCCGTCGAGTACGAACTTCGTATTAATGCATTAAAACTACTAGAACGCCGATTGAAGTTGTTTTCAATTAAGCTCAATAAACAAGATATGTTGTTTTGGAAAAGTGTTCGACCTCAATTTCAAGAGTGTTTGAATGAATTAGTGGCTTTGGATTCCGTTATAGAGCAGAAAGAAAGTTCGAAGGCGTTTTATAAGGAACAAATACAAATTACTTTGCAATCCTTAATCTATTGCCTCAAAAGTAACTTCCCTAAAACGTATAAGTATGAGTTTCAAAATTGGGGTTTTTAATACCAGTAGTCCACTAATAAGTTTCTTGTTTTTTTACCTAAAACCGACTATCTAAACCTACCTATTGTACTGTGGCTTAGGGATGGAAAGGATTCGACCACTTAGGATCCGTATAAACATTCGTGCCTGCAAGCGTTTTGAGAAAGGCAATCACCGAATTGATTTCTTGCGAACTCATATTCAAATCTTGTCCAAAACCATTGGGAACCAATCGAGGATCCAAATTGGTATTGGCGGTCGCAACATTCATCAAGCCGTAATGATCCAACACGTTCTGTAAAGTTGTGATAATCCCCGTGTGCATCAAGGGACCGTTAAGTTTGCCATTGGTTCGCGTCAAGTCGCGCAAGGAAGGAGCTCTTACAACGGTAATATCCATCGCATTGCTGCCAATGGTGCCCAGGATACCGTTGTTTTTGGCATTGGGGTCGATGTCAAATTCCGGTGCGTTGTGGCAGGCCACACAGCCAATGCCTCCTGTGGTTCTTTTACCCGTAGCATCAAAGGTGGGTAGCGTCATAAAGAGGCGTTTGCCTTTATTTTCCTCTGAGGTGAGGTTGGGAAAGCTCAATACATCGTCCGTTGTTTGTGCACGTCCTATATCGTATTTGGAATCGAACGATTGTATACTGCGTACGAATTGTGCCAAGGCCAATTGGATTTTGTCCTCTGTGATTTCAGGACTTCCATACACAAACTGAAACAATTCCTGATAGTAACCAATCGCACTGAGTTTAGTAATCAAATCATTGATGGAAGGATCGCCATTCAAGCCACTATATCCCATTTCGGTATGATTGCGTACGGGTTGTGTGGTTTGAAATTCGAGGGTTGGAGCGCGTTTATCCCAAAAAAACTTCTTTTCATTGCCGAATCGGGAATTGATCAATCGCATTGTATGTCGCGCTGTGGTGCCATTCACGCCCAAGCTCACCACTAAGCTGTCGCTAAAAGCGCGGGATTGAATGTGGCAGCTCGCGCAGGAGATGGTATTGTTGGAAGAAAGCTTTTTGTCGTAGAACAACACCCTTCCTAAAGTAGCGCCCTTATCGGTGATGGTATTGCCTTGCGTATTGTCCTTAGTGATATAAGCAGGAACGACCTGGTTGGCGTAATTATCCAAATGATTTAGGTCGATGTTGTTGCCAAAGGCGGCTGCTACATTGGGATAAGTAGGAATATCTTGATAGTCATCGGATTTGTTGCAAGAAATTAAGGTGCTGAACAGTAGGGCTACTATTCCAAATTGAATTATGCGCATAAGTGTGGTTTCATTTGTTTACAAATATAATAAAGTAGCGGATATTTTGAGGTCATTTGGATAAAGTCTAGGGATTTAAAAATGACATTGTAGTATAAATGTTTGTAAAAATACCCATAAATGGCCCTTTTTACTGAAAAGTAAATTCTTATATTTGCCCTTCATTTAACTGAAACAAACAAATAAATCCTATACAAATGAAATTACTTCAAGGAAAAGTAGCTATTATTACTGGTGCAAGCCGTGGAATAGGTAGCGGAATTGCAAAAGTATTTGCTCAACACGGTGCTCACGTAGCATTTACTTATAGTTCCTCAGCAGAGTCTGCTTTAGCATTAGAAAACGAATTAAAAGGCTTAGGCGTAAAAGCAAAAGGATACCAATCGAATGCAGCCGACTTCAATCAGGCGCAAAAATTGGTGGATGATGTCATGGCCGATTTTGAAAACATTGATATATTGATCAACAATGCTGGTGTGACTAAGGATAACTTATTAATGCGTATGTCCGAGGAAGACTTTGATAAAGTAATTGAAATAAACCTAAAGTCAGTGTTTAATATGACTAAGGCGGTTCAAAAAGTAATGTTGAAAAACCGCAAAGGTTCTATCGTTAATATGAGTAGTGTAGTAGGAGTAAAAGGTAATGCCGGCCAAGCAAATTATGCAGCCTCAAAAGCAGGGATGATTGGGTTTACTAAATCCATTGCCTTGGAGTTAGGGTCGCGCAACATCCGTTGTAATGCAATTGCGCCTGGGTTCATTGAAACCGAGATGACTGCCAAATTAAATGCGGACGTAGTACAAGGCTGGAGAGATAGTATTCCATTGAAAAGAGGGGGTACACCAGAAGATGTGGCTAATGCGTGTTTGTTTTTCGCTTCAGATATGAGCGCTTACGTTACCGGACAAGTATTGAACGTTGATGGAGGTATGCTTACCTAATCCACCGCAAATTTTTAACTAATTATAAGCTTATCTATTAAATTATGACTTCAAATACCGTTCTATTACTGTTACTTTCATTGCTAATAGCGGGAGCTGCGTCGTATTTTAATTATTACTATAAGGCTAAAAGCAAATCCAAGACGACTTTGCTTTTAGCCTTCTTGCGTTTCTTTACTATTTTTGGGATATTGTTGCTACTTATCAACCCTATTATTTCCAAAAAGACCTTTGAAACCATTAAAACTCCTTTGGCGTTAGCCGTGGACAACTCGAGTTCCATCACCGACTTAAAAGCGGCGGAAATTACTAATGAGGTGTACAACAAATTGGCTTCTAATGCTGATTTGAAGGAAAAGTTTGATATACAATCGTACAAATTTGACAGCGAATTCGAAAGTGGAGAAACCTTTGATTTTAAAGGTAAACAAACCAATATCGATGCTGTAGCAAAGAGTCTAAAAAGCATCAATAAGAACCTGAATTATCCAACAGTATTGATTTCTGACGGAAATCAAACCTCAGGCGAGGACTATGTGTTTGGTTTTGATGGTGGCGGAAAGGTGTATCCATTAGTAGTAGGCGATACCACTACTTATTTAGACCTGAAAGTGGCTCAAGTGAATGTCAACAAATATGCATTTCACAAAAACAAGTTTCCTGTTGAGGTATTTTTGAATTATGCAGGGACCAAATCCGTTAATGCTACCTTTAGTATTGTGCAAGGAAACAACACTTTGTCTAAAGAGACGGTAAATTTCTCTCCTTCTAAAAAGTCGCAAGTAATCAATGTGTTATTGCCTGCGGATAAGGTAGGAGTGGAGTTGTTTACGGCCAAAATCACTTCAACCGAAAGCGAGAAGAACACTTACAACAATGCTAAAAAGTTTGCCGTTGAGGTAATAGATCAAAAAACGGAAGTAGCGCTGGTTTCGGCTATCAATCATCCTGATTTAGGGGCTTTAAAAAGAAGTATTGAATCCAATGCTTCCCGTAAGGTTACCATTATCAAACCAAAAGATCTGAAAGAGCTCAACAAGTATAATGTATTGGTGCTGTATCAACCGACCAGTGAATTCAAAGCCATTTTTGACGCTAATGCAAAGCTGCGCATCAACACTTGGATCGTGACGGGAGTCAGTACGGACTATAACTTTTTGAACCAACAACAAAAAGGATTGACTTTTAAAATGAGCAACCAAAAAGAGGATTATTTGGCTACTTATAATGCCCAATTCAATATGTTCGCCTTGGACAATATCGGATTTGAAAGCTTTCCTCCTTTGGAAAATGGCTTCGGCTCGATTACAACCAACCAAAACGTATCCATATTGCTGTCCTCTCGTATCCGAAATGTACCTACGGAAGCTCCTTTATTGGCCTTTTCGGACAATCAAGGACTTAGATGTTCGTATTTGTTAGGGGAAAATATCTGGAAATGGCGTGCTAAGAGTTATGTCGATAAGAAAAGTTTTGAAAGCTTTGATGTATTTATCGATAAGACGATACAATTCTTAGCTTCTAACGATTCGAAGAAGTCTTTAGTCGTTACTCACGAACGTTTTTACAACACTGGGGACGCGATTGAGATTATGGCGCAGTATTTTAATAAGAACTACGAGTTGGACGAGAAGGCCCGCCTAACGATTGCACTAACGAATACCTCGACTAAGCAAATAAAAAAATACGATTTGCTTCGTTCGTCTAATGCTTTTAAAGCAAATCTCGACGGATTGGCACCGGGGCACTATAACTTTGTGGTAAAAGAATTAAATTCAAATGCCTCGTACGCTAGTGGCTTTGAAGTACTCGATTTTGACATCGAAAAACAGTTTGTCAACCCTGATTTGACCAAATTAAAGCAACTTGCGACTCAAACGCAAGGGGCAGTATACGTTCCCAACCAAGTAGAGGCACTAATCAAAGCATTGCTGGACAATAAGGACTATAAAGCTATCGAAAAAGCCATTGTCAAAAAAACGCCAATGATTGATTGGGTATGGTTGTTAGTACTTATTGCTATTTCTTTGGCAGCTGAATGGTTTATCCGTAAATATAATG
>CANCJZ010000210.1 GCA_947378465.1 Flavobacteriaceae bacterium | reverse complement strand
CTTAGCTTGCCTTGCTCTATTAAAGCAACTTTCTCTTTCTTGAATTCTAAACTAAACACTCTAATCGATTTTGAATTTTTCATAAATTTACTCTTTTTTGAAAAGTTTTAAACAAAACTTTACGTAAACTTATTTCATGAGACCACAGTTTGTAGTGTTCAGTGTTCAGTGTTCAGTGTGTCAGTGATCAGTGATCAGTTTGGTCAGTGAGTAGTGGTTAGCGGTCAGTTTGTAGTGTTCAGTGTGTTCATTAAGCCGTGTTAAGTGTTCAGTGTGTTTACCATATAAGCAAAAAGGAATAGAATAGAATATAAAATAATCTAAAATCAAAGGTCTATTACCAATTGCGTATTATTATAGCGTATTGCCTATTACCAAACACCTGTAGCCACCTATTATCTTAACCTCTTTTATATTTACGACTAATGCTCCTCAAGGCTTACAATAGTTTTAATAAAATGAATATTTTATTTTGTAAAAATTATCTTATGAAATGGGATTCCGCGTGAGGGATTGCAGCGGAAATCCTTTTGTTTTTTTTCTTAAAAAAACAAAAGATTGTAGCGGAAAGCCCGACCCGCAGGGGCACGCACTCTTAAGGCAATAGGCAATAGGCATTAGGCAATAGGCCGTTGTGGTTATTTTGGTACTTGGTTGTAGGTTGTAGGGTTGTAGTGAATACTGATTACTGACCGCTATTCCCTAACAATTTCTATTTTCCTCTTGATTTCATTACCGTTGTCATCCACCACGGTAATATAATGGAAGCCTGAATTGGCTTCAATTTGCATTTCGTGGAAGGTTTGAGTACTTCCTTTGTATACATTATCGACGTACCAGAAGAGCTTGGCTTCTTTATTAGAATGCGCTACTTTTAAAATCACGGGTTGAATTTTACTATAAAAATTCTTAGTTAAATAGATTTTGCTATTGGTTTTAGGATAAATAAAATCCATAACGACCTGCTGTCCTCCTTGACAATCGGCTCTAAAGGGCGGCAAAGGTTTGTAATCAATATGATTGGTTTTGTAATACCATTCCATTACAGGGGGCAATACAAACCAATACTTATTTACGATGTTCTCTACGTTTTCACAACTGCTGTTGACGCGAAATTGTTCCGTTGGATCCAAATGCACCAATTGATGATAGGGGCAAATGCGCGTTTTTGTGCCATTCTTTGGGATTAATTCCTTTCGCTTCGGACAATGATCTTGTGCCAAATAGCCGCTTTTTGTACATACTTCAGCATATTCCAAATCATTCAATGGAGGTTCAAACCAAGGTTTTTTGGGTAATAAATTGAATACATCAAACAATATCGGGGCGGCACTTTCGACTCCTGTCAATTGAGGGCGCCCTTCTCCTGAGGCATTGCCGACCCATACGCCCACAACATAACGCGAATTCGTACCAATGGCCCAAGCATCACGATTCCCGAAGCTGGTTCCGGTTTTCCAGGCAATAGGGAGGGAAGAATCGTAAAACTTCCAAGCTTCATCGCCTTCGGGGCGGTTGACTTCTTTCATTGCGTTATAAGTCATATAAACAGCACCAGCGCCTAAGACGGTCTTTTCATAACTATCCTCTCCATAATCCTGCTTAAAATTGCTGTCGTAATTTAATTCTGCAAATTCCTTCTCGCGGTATTTTCCTTTAGAGCGATTAAAGTAGTTGAGTGTTGACGTCAGGTTAGCATAGGTGCGGCACAAATCCCATAAATTGCTTTCTGCTCCTCCTAAAATTAATGACAAACCATAATGATCCGGGCGTTTGTTAATGTTTCTGAGTTTGAATTTTTGCAATAACTCATAAAAATTGTTGACTCCGTGCTCTTGCAACATCAGCACCGCCGGGATGTTCAAGGAACGTGAAAGTGCCCGTTGCGCTGGAACGGCACCATCAAAACTAAGATTAAAGTTTTCAGGGGTATAACCTGATATTTGGGTAGGAATATCGGGAACCAAAGTGTTGGGCAATAATTCACCTTGATCGAGCATTGAAGCAAACAGCAAAGGTTTTAGGATGCTTCCCGTACTTCTCGGTGCTTGTATGATGTCCACATCTTTGTTGTGGTCCTTATCGGTAGGGGAGTTGCCCACATAACTAATGATGTTGCGATTTTGAATGTCAATCACTACAACGGCCAAATTGTGCACTTGATTCTGTTTGTACTGATTGTAATAATAGGCAGCAATTTGGTTGACTCTGTTTTGCAATGGCATTTGGATGGTTGTTTTCAATCGTTTGCCAGTGTTGTTTTTGGCAAATGCTTCCAACAAATGAGGCGCTATTTGCGGCACAACATACGGTTTTTGAGGTAAAGGCTCTTGAATTGCTAATTGATATGTGATTAGATCAATTATTTTTTCTTTAAATAATTTTAATAAAAGAGCATTGCGTTTTTTTAATAGTTTCTCTTGATTTTTTCCAGGATAAATCAAACTTGGGGCATTGGGCAATACCGCTAAAGTGGCACTTTCAGCCCACGATAATTGATGGGATTGTACCCCAAAATAGCGCCAAGAGGCCATTTCCAAACCCACTACATTGCCTCCAAAAGGAGCGTGGGCGGCATACAATTCTAATATCTTTTCTTTGGAATGACGGAATTCTAATCGGGTAGCTAGTAGTAGCTCAAGTGCTTTTTCTAAATAGGTTCTTTTGTGGTGATTTCTGGATAATCGAATGACTTGTTGCGTTAGTGTGCTTCCTCCTCGAACCACTCTTCCCGCCTCTTGATTTTGTTGAAATGCTTTGTACATCGCCACAGGATTAAAACCAAAATGGTTGTAAAAGTGTTCGTCTTCATAATAAACAATGCACTTTTTGAATTTGTCAGGAATACTGTCTTTAGCGGGAAAACGCCATTGACCATCAGCAGCAATCTTGGCCGCTAACAGTTCGCCTTCTTGACTTTCTATAACAGTTGAGTAAGGAGTGTCAAAAAGCGTTCGCGGCAACGAAAAGTAATACGCCACTAACAGCACCAAGACCAAAGTCGATTTCTTTGGGTTTCTTTTTATAAAAGCACCCAACTTATTAATCCTTGATTTTATTCTTGTTTGCAAATCCATTTAATTAATATGCTTAAAAAAGTCTTCCCATAAATGAAACATTTTTTGATTCCTATCGCGATAGGTTTTTTTAAATTTCAAAACTAAAGTATCGCAATCTCTTGTTGGGTTTTCATAATATTTTATCCACAGGGCATTGTGTTTTAAATCTGCTTTTTTTAACTCTAACTCTACACTTTTTAATGGAATGAGTTTGCCGTTGATCCATTGATAAAGCGTTTTTTCTTGGTTCGAATACCAGCTGCCTTCATAAACGACTTTTATATAATTAGAATGATTTACCACAGTGTCTTTGTATTGTCCTGAAAAAAAACTACCCGAGTATTCTATTTTATTTGCATTGGAATAATGATAAAAACTATTCCAATTGTTTCCATTCATATTTCCTTGTCCTTCCAGCAGAATTTCATTTTTATGATCGCCGTCATAATCCTTAAAAGCCATTCTTATAATGTCTCTTTCGGATGTATCACTTCCAATTTTCACCCACTTATTAACGTGGTATTCATAAAAATCAATTGTGGGATTATCAGGGGAGGAAACACAAACCGCATTGATTTTTTCAGCATCAATAATACGCCCTACGGCGAGCATACGAAGATCAATGGCTGAAGTGTCACGATCGTCCAAGGGATAAAAAACAGAATCTCTTTTGGAACAATGCTCCAGCTCAGCAACGGTTGCATATAAAATTTTATAGAGATCATCGTTGTGATTCCTAAGCGTATCCTTAACAACTACTTTTACTTCTTTATTAAAGGCTTCTTTTTTATGAATACTGCACGAAATAATGAGCAGTACCAATAGTAAAGGCAAAATAACTAATTGTGAACTTCTATAATTTGTGTTCATAGCAAACCTGACAGGTTTTAAAAACCTGTCAGGTTTCGAGACAAAAATATCGAACTTGATTATGATACCTTTTATTATGCCCAATTTCCTTTTCTTTCTCTGTTCTCTACCTTTTTTCATTTTTTATTAAAATAAAAAGCAGGCGCTATCATTTGATAATTTGGATCCATTGTCCTTTGGTTCTAGCAAGGAAACTGTGGTCGTACATAGCTTCGCATTGCAATCCAGGAAGGTAATAGGTTCCTAAGTAAGAGGCGTTAACCAACAACTTGAATTTTACTGTTTCCCCAGCACGCATACTGAAATAATAGTTGGCTCGATCATCGCGAATGTCAATATAATCGGCAGTGTTTTTGGTAGCTTCGCCGTAATCGGTATAGCGGGTATTGACAATTTCAAATCCTGATGGGACTATTTGAGTCAAAGCGATATTATTTACCAATTCATTTTTGCCATTGGTTAAGCTTACTTCCGCAATTAATTCAGTGCCTTGGGCTATTTTGCCAATGTTGACTACTTTTCCTTTTCGATCTTTATAGACTATGGAAGCAGAGAGGTTATTTTGAACCACATTTTCTTTGCCAACAGGAAGAATTCCGCTGTTGAGTACGCGTACAAATAAGGTGTTGTTTTTATTGTTTTTAATAGTAATTGCATTGGCTCCAGATACCAGTACCAAATTTCGTTGGGCAATGGTTTTATTGGTATTGATGGTTTGTGTTTTTCCGCCATTGACGTATTGAATAGCAACGCCTTTGCTGCCATTGCTTTTGGCAAATTTTGCCATAGCATACAATCCATAAGCGGTAGTTTGAGTACTCATCCATTGATTGCTCGATAATTGTTTGGCTAATTTAGTAGCCATTTCAAAGGCCTTTTGTTTTTTGCCTAATAAAATTAAAGTCTCTAAGGCCATTGCACGGTTTCTATCGGCCGAACCATAGTAAAAGTAGTAGCTATTTGAAGGTTCTTCATCAATTACGGTTTTACTCAACAATGCCAAGCCGGCACCATTTTGTTTGATAACGGCGTAAGCAGCAGCCAATCGCAATTTACTTGTGTTGGAAATGCCAACCGTTTCGCGCAATCGATTCATAGAAGCAAGGTCAGCAGCATTGGCAATTGCCAAGGTATACAAACGGTAAGCCTGCGCTTCGTCATTGTGGTATTGCGCAACAAAACGCCATTGTTTGGCCATTTTTTGTTGGTACGAAATCCATTTTGATTTAAAATTAATAGGCAATACATAGCCTTTTCTCTCCGCTTCTAGGATAAAATGTCCCGCATAAGAAGTTCCCCAATCATCTGCTTCAGAATTATCAGGCCAATAGGA
>CANCJZ010000209.1 GCA_947378465.1 Flavobacteriaceae bacterium | reverse complement strand
CGTATTGACAAAAACACTTCGGGTTTGTTAGTGGTGGCTAAAACAGAAGCTGCGATGACGCATTTGGCCAAACAATTTGAAGATAAAACTTCAGAGCGTGAATACATTGCTTTGGTTTGGGGGAATGTCAAAGAGGACGAAGGGACTATAGAAGGAAATATAGCCCGTCACGTAAAAGACCGTATGCAAATGGCGGTATTTCCAGAAGGCGATCAAGGGAAGCACGCCGTTACTCACTATAAAGTATTAGAACGTTTTGGTTATGTAACCTTAATTTCTTGCAAACTGGAAACAGGAAGAACGCACCAGATTAGAGTGCATTTGAAATACATTGGCCACACCCTTTTCAACGACGAACGTTATGGCGGTGATTTGATATTGAAAGGTACTACCTTTACTAAATACAAGCAGTTTATCGATAATTGTTTCAAAACCCTTCCTCGTCAGGCCTTACATGCTAAGACTTTAGGTTTTGAACATCCTACCACCAAAGAGTTTATGAGTTTTGATACCGAAATCCCTCAGGATTTAAAAGAGTGTATTGAGAAATGGAGAAACTACTCCAAATCCAATGCAGCGGAGGAAGAAGAATCATAAGACGACTGTTAAAGTCTGAATTATTAGGTCCGTGGTTTCCTTTAATCCCATATTTTAAATTAATTTTGCGCACACTATTTTTAAAATAATTACTCCAATCATGGAACGAATAAAATCGATACTTTTCTCTACCCGTTTAATGGCTGTATTATTCCTCACTTTTGCAGTGGCGATGGCTTGTGGGACCTTTATAGAAAGTAAATACAATACCGAAACCGCTCGAATTATGGTCTATAATTCGTGGTGGTTTGAGGCTATTATGGTGTTTTTTATGATTAACTTTTTAGGAAATATCAAACGCTATCAATTGTATAAAAAAGAAAAATGGGCGACGCTATTATTGCATATCGCCTTTATTTTTATCATTGCAGGTGCTTTTATTACGCGTTATATCAGTTATGAAGGAGCAATGAACATCCGCGAAGGAGAAGCATCGAGCCAAATATTTTCAGAAAAAAATTATCTAACCGTTAATGTAGACGGTCTGTATAAAGGGCAATTGAAAAGAAGGGTTTTTGAAAAACACTTATTGCTATCACCTCAAACGAATAATAACTTTTCAATTGATGATAATTTTGCGGACATTCCATTTGAAGTAAACTATAAGGATTACATTATGGATGCTAAAGATACGATCAAGCAAAGTCCGACGGGTAAATTCTTCTTAAAGTTAGTAGAAGCTAGTAGTGGAGCCCGTGAAGAACATTACTTAAGAGAAGGTGAGGTTCAAGAGATACACAATGTAATCTTTGCTTTGAACAAACCTACTCCTGGTGCTATCAATATTACTACCGATGGAACGAACACTACTTTCTCAGCTCCTTTTGAAGGAAATTATATGCGTATGGCGGACAAACTAAAAGGCGAAGTGACTAAAAATGTTACGGCACCTTTGATGTTTCGTTCTTTGTACAGTATGGCAGAAACCCGCTTTGTTTTCCCTGATCAACCGATTAGAGGAGTGAAAGAAGTGGTTTCCTCAAATAATTTTAAAAGTAAAAAAGCCACTAATGTTTTGGTTTTAAAAATTAAATCGGGGGGACAAGAAAAAGAAGTAAGTCTGGAAGGACGCAAAGGGGAACAAGGCGTTCCGACAACTGTAAAAGTAGGTAAATTGGAATTCATCTTTTACTTTGGATGTAAGGTGTACCAACTTCCTTTTAGCATTAAGTTGAATGATTTTATTGCCAAAAAATACCCAGGAACGGAGAAAAGTTATTCGTCCTACGAAAGTCACGTTACCGTTCAAGACGGCACTAAACCTTTTAATGCCGATATCTATATGAATCATATTTTGGATTACAAAGGCTATCGCTTTTTCCAATCTTCTTTTGATCCAGATGAAAAAGGAACGGTATTGTCCGTAAACCACGATTATTGGGGAACCTTAATTACCTATATCGGTTATTTTATGTTGTTCTTTGGTATGGTTGCTATTTTATTTAACAAACATTCTCGTTTTGGAGATTTGAAAAGAAAATTGACGAATGTAAAAGCTAAAAAGGCACAATTGCTTTTGCTTTTGATGTTCTTCTCTATAGGTGCTCTAGCGCAAGACCACAAGAAGGATCCTAACTTAGATAAGCAAATCGATTCCTTATTGAATAAATATAAAGTAAGTGAAGCCCACGCGGACTCCTTTGGTCGTTTGGTGATTCAAGATGCTGGAGGAAGAATGAAGCCTATCAATACCTTCTCTTCTGAATTGTTGCGAAAAGTAAGTCATAAGGACACTTATAAAGGAATGAATGCCGATCAGGTTTTCCTTTCTATCAGTATGATGTCACGAGTGTGGAACGAAGTGCCGTTTATCTATGTCAATCCAAGTAATGACAGTATCCGAAGAATCATTGGTATTCCTGCCGATCAAAAATACGCTCGATTTAGTGATTTTATCAATAAGGATGGAAGTTATAAATTATCGCCTTATTTAGATGAGGCGTATCGTACGGCGAATCCAAATCAGTTTGAAAAAGATTTTGTGGAAACGGATAAAAAAATCAATTTGTTATTCTCCGCTATTAACGGAAGTATATTAAAGATTTTCCCTATTCCGAAGGATAAGAATAATAAATGGGTGAGTTATGATGAATTGGCGCACGTAAAGATGAAAGCAGAGGATTCTCTTTTTGCCAATAAAATATATCCTATTTATTTGATGTCATTACAGAGTGCTTGTATTTCTAAAAATTATAAAGAATCGGATTTTTATTTGAATGGAATTAAAAAGTTTCAAAAGGCTTTTGGAAAACAAGTAATGCCTTCTGATCAAAAGATTACTTCTGAGGTGTTGTATAACAAATACGATGTGTTCAAAAAACTCTTCTATCTCTATATGATTGCGGGGATATTGATGATTGTATTTGCCATTATCAAAATCTTTAAAGAAAGCAAGCTAATCAATTTCTTAGTGAATGCGACGCATATTGTTATTGCCTTGTTATTCTTATTGCATACAACTGGACTGATAGCGCGTTGGTATATTTCAGGGCACGCGCCTTGGAGTAACTCCTACGAGTCGATCATCTATGTGGCTTGGGCGACGATGCTTTTTGGTTTAATTTCGGATGTCAAATCAAAGTTGACCGTTGCTTCCTCTGCCTTTGTTACTGCGATTATCTTGATGGCGGCGTATATGAATTGGATTGATCCTGAAATTGCGAATCTACAGCCAGTGTTGAATTCGTATTGGTTGATGATTCACGTAGCGATTATTGTGGCGAGTTATGGGCCTTTTGCTTTGGGAATGATCTTAGGGTTTGTTTGTTTGCTATTGATGTTTTTCACCAATGAAAAGAACAAAGCCAAAATGGATTTGAACATACAAGAATTGACTTATATCAACGAAATGGCCTTGACTATTGGATTGGTAATGTTGACCATTGGAAACTTCCTTGGCGGACAATGGGCTAATGAATCGTGGGGACGCTACTGGGGTTGGGATCCAAAGGAAACTTGGGCTTTGATTAGTATTATGGTATATGCATTTGTAATCCACTCGCGTTTTGTACCTGCCTTGAGAGGACGATGGATTTTTAACGTAATGAGTATGTTTGCCTTTGTTTCTATTTTATTTACTTATTATGGGGTGAACTTCCACTTGGTAGGATTGCATTCGTATGCTAGTGGAGAAGCCAAATCTTTGAGTTGGATATGGGAAAGCTTGGGAGGAATTGCATTAATTGCCGCAGTTACGTATCCTAAATATAGAAAATATTATAAAAAATAATTATGAGAAAATTAATCGGATTACTATGTGCTAGTTTGCTGTTGAGTTGTCAGAATCAGGCTCAAAACAAAATGGCTGTCGAAACCAAAACCACTACTCCAATGGAAAAGCAAAACATCTACCAGTTCAAAGTGACCGATATCTCGGGAAATGAATTTGATATGGCCCGCCTTAAAGGCAAAAAAGTGATGATTGTCAATACTGCCTCTAAATGCGGATTGACTCCTCAATACAAAGAGCTTGAAGCTTTATACAAACAATACAAAGACCAAAACTTTGTTATTGTTGGCTTTCCTGCTAATAACTTTGCCTCTCAAGAACCTGGTACCGATAAGGAAATCGCGTCTTTCTGCCAATTGAATTATGGCGTTAGTTTCCCAATGATGAGCAAAGTGTCTGTCAAAGGGACTGATATGTGCGCGTTGTACCAATTTTTAACTCAAAAAGCCAAAAACGGTCTTCAAGACAGTGAAGTGGAATGGAATTTTCAAAAATACTTGATCAACGCTCAAGGAGAATTGGAAAAAGTAATTCAGCCTCAAGTGCTTCCTAGTGATAGCTCGGTGGTGGAGTGGATTAAGAAGTAGGTTTTTTTGGGTTGTAGGTTGTAGGTTGTAGGTTCTGTGAGGTTCTGTGAGGTTCTAGCGTACAACTTTTAAAATAAATAAGTTTCGAAGATAGAATATAAGGTTTATATATATTCTAACTTCGGGATTTTTTTTACATTTGTGATAAATCCTTAATCTTTTTACTATGAATAAGACTGAATATGATATTGTGAAAAAACTATTAGAGAAAAGAACCAAAGAAATTAAAAATAATCAAACAGAAGCTCGTTCTGTTTTGGTTAGAGCGGGTATATTTACAGAGAAAGGTAATTTAAAAAAAGTATATAAAGATATATGTACACTACCAAGTCTGGCTTAATACTAGGATTTCATGGTTGTGATGAAAAAATTGCAAAAAATATTTTACTTCAAAAAATTAAATTTAAACCAAGCGAAAATAAATACGATTGGCTAGGCAAAGGGATGTATTTCTGGGAAGATAGCCCTTCAAGAGCGGAGCAATTTATTACAAACCTTTATAATAATCCTCAAAAGGACAAGCCAAAAATAGACAAGCCTTCTGTTTTAGGAGCTGTTATTGATTTAGGACACTGTTTAGATCTAACGGATTATTTTTGTTTGCAAGTTCTTAAAGATGCTTATGAGTATTATTATGAATTACAAACTTCTTCGGGTTGGGAAATTTTAGAGAATACAAATCCTAAAAATTTTAAAGGTAATCCTGATAATTTATGGAGGCAACTAGATTGTGCAGTAATTAATTTACTTCACAAATTTAGAGAAGAAAATGATCTTAAGCCTTATGATTCAGTTAGAGGAATCTTTGTTGAAGGTGATGAGTTGTACCCAACTTCAGGTTTTAGAGATAAAAATCATATTCAATTATCAATAATCAACCCTAATTGTATTAAAGG
>CANCJZ010000208.1 GCA_947378465.1 Flavobacteriaceae bacterium | reverse complement strand
CTACTAAAGTATTCACCTTCAATTTCAGATGTCTTTAGAGCTTCCGAAACTACCACTTGAAGCAATATCTCTTGCTTATTTTCCTCTGACACATTTACAAACAAACCATTTACTTCGCCAAGATCTGTGGCAAATTCTTGAATTTGACTAATCAAATCATCTACTTTGAATTGGAAATTTGGAAAATCTTTATACTGCCAAAAATACTCCATGAGCCGTTTAGTTTTAACATTCGGCTCAAATATACAAAAAAAATGAGCCGATTAATTCAAATAATCGGCTCAAAGTGGTTTTAAATATCTATTTTTTACATGCTATAAATCTTCAACTTTTATCCTTTAGGAGAAATTATGGAGGTATTCACGAATGATGAAAAATTTTTTTATCTTTAAAAAATTCAAAAACAGAAATTCGCAGTCGATTTTCGATTTTGTACCTCGATTGTAGCTCCATCTGATATATACTGTAAATAATAACAATGTCAATTTCTGTATTGGGAAATAAGTATTCAACCTTTTTTTTATTATTTTTTTCATTTAACAACAAACCATTCCTTTTAAGTTTTGTTTAACCTTTTTGTTTTATTTAAAACTCTTCATGTTGATTTTTTATCAATTAATTTATTTACAGAATTTAAAAAAAAAGCTCAGTGATTTATTATAAAAAATCACTTCAAGTTGTTGATTTATTACAACAAAAATAAAATTCAATTCATTATAATTTAATGTTTGAAAAATTTTAAAAACACAATATTCAATATATTTAGCTTTTAAAAACTGAGCGAAAAACAATCGATTAAAAGCAAAACAAAGTAGCTATTGTTGTGATATCTTACAAAATAAAATACATTCTTGATAAAAATAATTATTGTATTTTTTTTATTTTAATCAAAACACTGCTTTGTTTTGATTAATTAACAACATATATAGTTATTAACATTTTTTTTCACAAATATTAATTCAATTCATTATTATTCTCAAAACCAATATGTTTTTTTATTAAATTTCGTTGAAAACATAAACAACAAATTAGCTCCATCCCCCTTAATGAAAAAAATTTGGTTAAAAAGCACAAACTGGTTAATTACTAGACCTAAAACAAATGGAGTAATCATCGCTTCTTTATCCTTTATATTAGTATTGGTATTCTGCAATATGCGGTATCAAATATTACTAGAAAATGAGCGGAAAGAGATGTCTAGTATCATCCAAATAGTTGAACAAAACTTAGAAAAAGAATTACACAGTTCAACTACTACAGCAATAACTCTTGCATTAACAATAAATGATAATGGAAAACCTCATAATTTTGAAGAAGTTAGTAAACAATTACTAAAAAACAACCCTTATATCGATGCCGTTGAATTACTCCCAAATGGTGTTATTCAATATGTTTATCCTTTTGAAGAAAATAAAAACATTATAGGATACAATATATTATCCACCCCTGAACAAAAACTGGAAGCTGAAAAAACCATACGAAACAAATCTATGTTTTTTGCAGGGCCAATGCCCTTAAAGCAAGGTGGAAATGGAATTGTGGGTCGTTTACCTATTTTTAAGGACAATGCTTTTTGGGGATTTGCCTCCATTGTAATCAAGCAAAAGACTTTAGAAAAGGCAATAGGCGTTCATCAATTTGAAAAAAATAAATATCATTTTCAATTATCTAAAATAAATTTAAAAACAAATAAAGAAGAATACTTCTTCCCTATCAATATTGCTTCGGCCAAAGAATGCATGATAAAATCTGAAATTCCAGAAGGAAATTGGAATTTGTATTTAATTAATCCTAGTATTAATTCACTTTGGAAGCAATTTATCCCTTCAATCTTTTTGGGATTAATATTATCCTTATGCTTGGGTAATATTATCTGTAGAATATTAAAAAAACCTGCTGAACTGACTAGCTTAACCATTAACCAAGCGAGAAGAATATTGCAATCGGAGATGAAATTTAAAACCTTATTTGATCAAGCTCCTATTGGAATAATTCAAATAGATTGTAAAACATTTAATTTTATTGAAATCAACAAGCAATTCTGTGATTTACTTAGATATTCAGAACATGAACTTAAAAAATTAGAATTACAAAAAATCATACATCCCGATGATTTAGAAGATGATCAATATTATTTTAATCAATTAAAAAACAATCAAATTCGAAAATATTCAAAACAAATTCGATATATCAACAAATATGGCGAAGTAATTTGGACTAATTTAAATGTATCCGCACTATGGAAAAAAGGAAGTGAACCTACTAATTTTATTGGGATTGTTGAAGACATTACTATTAAAAAAGAAGTAGAAAAGAATCTGAAAAGTTCTTATGAATTGGTTATTGAACAAAATAAACGCTTGTTAAACTTCTCTTATATTGTTTCTCATAATTTGCGTTCTCATACTAGTAACATCAACTCGATATCTACTCTTTTAGAAAATGAAAATGACGAAAGCGAAAGAGAAGAATTAATAAGTTTATTGAAAAAAGTATCGGAATCATTGAACGAAACTATGTATAATTTGAATGAAGTAATCAACATCCAATCCAATACTCATTTGAATAAAGAAAAGTTAAATTTAAACTTATATATAACCAATACCATTAATGTTTTGTCTGAGCAAATACACATTAAGAATGTAGTAATAAACAATTCAATAGAAGATACCACTTTAGTACATTATAACCCTGCCTATCTTGAAAGTATTTTACTTAACTTTATTTCCAATGCCATAAAATATTCTTCTCCTAATCGACAGCCGATAATTGATATTTCGTATAATAGTTCAAACTATGAACTAAAAATTGCAGATAATGGATTGGGAATTGATTTGGTAAAACATGGAGACACTATTTTTGGAATGTATAAAACATTTCACAAAAATAGTGACTCTAGAGGTTTAGGATTATTTATCACCAAAAATCAAATTGAAGCTATGGGAGGTAGTATTCAAGTTGAAAGTGAAATTGATAAAGGAACTACTTTTACAATAAGTATTAAAAATTAGTGATTTATCTTTAGTCTGTATTTTTTATCTCGAATAATTTGGAGCCTCTTTGGTAATGGTAACATTATGAGGATGGCTTTCACCAATTCCACTAGCAGTGATTCTAACAAAGCGACCGTTATTCTGAAGAGTTTGAATATCTTTTGCACCGCAATACCCCATACCGGCTCTTAATCCGCCTATAAACTGTTGCATACTTTCGTTCAATTCACCTTTATAAGGAACTCTTCCTACGATACCTTCAGGAACCAATTTTTTGACATCATCTTCAACATCTTGAAAATAACGATCTTTGGAACCATCTTCCATTGCTTCAATAGATCCCATTCCACGATATGATTTGAATTTTCTTCCTTCAAAGATGATAGTTTCACCAGGACTTTCTTTAGTTCCTGCTAATAACGAACCTAACATAACGCAATCCGCACCTGCAGCAATAGCTTTTGGAATATCACCAGTGTATCGGATCCCTCCGTCGGCAATAACTGGAACACCCGTTCCTTTTAATGCAGCAGCTACTTCAAGTACCGCAGAAAATTGTGGAAAACCTACTCCAGCCACTACTCTTGTTGTACAAATGGAACCAGGTCCTATTCCTACTTTAACAGCATCAGCACCATTTTCAGCTAAATATAAAGCTGCTTCTGGAGTTGCAATATTTCCAACAATAACATCTAATTCAGGGAATTTTGCTTTTACTGCTTTTAAAACTGCTACTACCCCTTGAGTATGTCCGTGAGCTGTATCAATAATTACCGCATCAACACCTGCATTTACTAAAGCAGTCGCTCTTAAAATTACATCGGAAGTTACTCCTAAGGCTGCAGCTACTCTTAATCGACCATAACGGTCTTTATTAGCAATTGGTTTTTGAGTCAACTTTGTTATATCTCTAAAAGTAATAAGTCCAACTAATTTGTTATTAGTATCAACAACAGGAAGTTTTTCAATTTTATTTTGTTGTAAAATTCCTTCTGCTTCTTGAAGTGTAGTACCTTCAGCGGCTGTCACTAAATTTTCAGAAGTCATGACTTCCAAAATAGAACGAGTATTGATTTTTTCAAAACGCAAATCACGATTGGTTACAATACCTTTTAGTTTTTGATTTTCATCCACAACAGGAATTCCTCCAATACTATATTCTTTCATAGCCATTTTAGCATCACCCACAGTAGCAGTAAGAGGTAAAGTCACCGGATCGAGAATCATTCCACTCTCGGCACGTTTCACCTTTTTAACTTTGGCAGCTTGTTGCTCAATAGTCATATTTTTATGCAATACCCCTATTCCTCCTTCTTGAGCCATTGCGATAGCCATTGCACTTTCCGTAACAGTATCCATAGCAGCAGAAACAATTGGAACATTTAAAGTAATGTTTCTAGAAAATTTTGATTGAATGATTACTTCTCGTGGTAATACTTCAGAATAGTTTGGGATGAGCAGAACATCGTCGTAAGTTAAACCTTCGCCAACGATTTTAGTAGTGTGTGCTTTCATTGCAATTTGTAGTTGTAGTTAAATTGCGTGCAAATATAGTAAATAGATTATAGAAATTAGTGAAACTCACCAAATAATCTAGAAGCAACATTATAAGCACTCTCAAAACTCATCGGACTTGTTGTCGTATCTGCTTTTATAGTGGTAAAATAGGATAACATTTTTTCGGTAGGCATGTTACCTGTCAAATCATCTTTAGCCATTGGACAACCACCAAATCCTTGAATAGCTCCATCAAAACGACGACAACCTGCATTATAAGCTGCATCTACTTTTTCAAACCATTTATCAGGAGTCGTATGCAAATGTGCTCCAAATTCAACCTTTGGGTATTTAGGAATTAAATTGGCAAAAAGATAATCAATTACTTCAGGAGTGGAACTACCAATAGTATCTGATAATGATAATATCTTTACTCCCATAGCCGCTAATTTTTCGGTCCATTCTCCAACAATTTCAACATTCCAAGGATCACCGTATGGATTACCAAACCCCATTGAAATGTATGTAACCACTTCTTTATTGGCATTGTCTGCGCATTCAAGAATTTCTTGAAGTGTGATTAAGCTTTCTGCAATAGTTTTATGCGTGTTACGCATTTGGAAATTTTCGGAAATTGAAAAAGGAAAACCTAAATACTGTATTTCAAGATGTTCACAAGCTAACTTAGCTCCTTGTGTATTGGCAATAATTGCCAACAACTTACTATTAGTTTGTGACAAATCCAAACGGGCTAATACTTCAGCAGTATCCACCATTTGAGGAATCGCTTTAGGAGAAACAAAAGAGCCAAAATCAATAGTATCAAATCCTACACGAAGTAAGGATTGAATATAATC
>CANCJZ010000207.1 GCA_947378465.1 Flavobacteriaceae bacterium | reverse complement strand
CCAACCTGAGTTTTGTACTGCCTACCATCTATCCTTCAACTAAATCCTTGCTTCCGCTATGGAAAGCAATGGATACGGGATTGAATATTTTTGTAAATATCAAATTGAGTCTGCAAAAACAATCGGTACAAAGTCGTTTGAAAGGGATTAGTTTGGAATACCTCAATACGATTGATACTGAAACGCAACAATTGATCAATCGCCATAGCAAGGGGCATATTTCCCCTAAAAATAATGATTTCTTTGAATGGCTTAAAGCCTACCATTGGGTGCAAGAAGCGCCTTTGTTGAGCATGACTAACAAGGCGAAGTACGAGTTCTCGATGTGTGATCAGAGTTTTAATGTTTATTTTATAAAAATTATTCACAACCATCATTGTATTGGTTTTATCGCTTTGCAAAAGCGAAACTTTGTAAGCAAACTCTTATTTGCTTATTACGATGATTCGAAATATGCTGCTATTGTTTCTGATGTCATCAAGCTGCAAGCTATGGAACAAAACACGAGAGAGATTATTTGTTACGATCCTTCCATCCGCGACAACTTCAAAAAGTCGGGGGTATTCCTTTATAAAACCAATAAACTCAAACAATCAATTATTTCTAGAGTCTACAACAAATCTGATTTTAATGATGTGGTGATGAACTTTGGCGATGGGGATTGTAGTTTTGCATAATTTAAGGCAATAGGCAATAGGCATTAGGCAATAGGCGTTGGAGTGGTAACGTTGTGGTTGTTTTGTGGTAATTAATGGAAGTCTGTATCAGTGGACTATTGATTATAATTCAATATTAATTATGGTAATTAACACCAATTCAAGGTGTATGTCCCTTTGTGTCTTTTGTGCTACTTTGTGTCTTTTGTGTCATAACCATATAGTTCGCATAGCCACATAGTTCGTATAACCACATAGTTCGTATTATCACATAATTCGAATAACCACATAGTTCACATAGGTACATAGATTTAAGGATATATAAGGCGCTTTGCTTCACATAGAGAACATAGTCTTTCCGCATACACTATGTGAAATAAAATGCCTATGTGCACTTTATAAGCATTATGCCTATGTCACTATGTGAACTATGTGTTTAAAATACACGTTGTATGGCTCATGAAATCCGTGTTAGATAGAATTTTCCTTCTCAATAATTCATGATTTAAGGCAATAGGCAATAGGCGTTGGAGTGGTTACGCTGTGGTTGTTTTGTGGAGCTTAATGATTTAAGTCAATAGGCATAGATGTTAGAGATTAATTGCAGTTTTCGAAATGAAAGCCCCAGAGGGGCGTAGTGTTTGTAGAAAAATAGTTTCAACTTTCATTTTAGCCCCGTAGGGGCGGCCTTAAAATGGTGTTAATTATTAGGTAATAATGTATTTAGCAATAGATGTTGTGGTAACCTCGAGTGACTTATTTCGGGAATTCATCAATAGCCCTGTAGGGGCGAAATATCGTTACTAATATATAGAACAACGGGAATAAAAACTCCGAAATGTTGACCTATTGCTCTCTTTTTATAAAAATACTCCAAACGTTGTATTGCATTTCTTCAATTTTATTATCGTGGATATCGAGGTTTAGCTAAATGATTAGAATCTTTATTAATGATTCATAATCATTAATTCATCATTGAATAAATTTTATGTAAAATAAACCGTCGTTTAGGTTCTATTGATAAACATTTAGGTTCGGAACCTAAAGTTTTGGGTCTTTAATAGGATCGTTTAGGTGATTTGGGTAAACGTTTAGGTTTATCAGGTAAAACTTTAGGTATTTGACCCTAACGTTTAGGTTGTTTTGGTAAACGTTTAGGTTCAGGACGTAAAGTTTTAGGTTCATTACTATAACTTTTAGGTGTTGGACCTAAACGACGGTATATTTTACCTAAAACTTTACCTGATGGACCTAAACGATCCTATAAACCACCTAAAATTTTACCCAAATCACCTAAACGGCGGTATATTTTACCTAAAACTTTACCTGATGAACCTAAACGAACTTATAAATCACCTAAAACTTTATCAAAATCACCTAAACAGCGGTATGATTTACTTAAATCTTTAGGTTGTTGAGTTAAAAGTTGTGCTCTATAACCCAATCGGTATAGTGTTTTGCTTAAAGATTATTGTGGAATTGGTAAAGCTTTGTCAATGGAAGGCAAAGTTTTTTTTTATTTTTTTAAAATGATTAGCAGTTTGGAGAATGCTTAATATTTTAAATAAAAAAAGAGGAATCAAATGTTCCTCTTTTTAATGTTTTATATAAAATGAATTGCAGTTTATAGCCTGCTTATTATTTTAAAAAATAAAAAATGATTTCTAATCGTTAGAATTGGAATTTGGAATTTAAAAAATTGGAATTTCAAACCCCAGTGTTGGAATTTGGAATTTAAAAATTGGAATTTCAAACGTTAGAATTGGAATTTGGAATTTATTTTTTTGGAATTTCAAACGTATGTGTTGGAATTTGGTATTTAAAATATTGGAATTTTAAACGTATGTGTTGGAATTTGGAATTTAAAAAATTGAAATTTTATTTATTTCACTCTTTCCGCATATACAATATAGTATCGAGGGGTAAAGTAGCGCATTAAAGGACGGAAACCGATCTTTTTTACTGGATGGGTAAACTTCTCTCGGGCAATGATTTTCCAACCTGTTTTTTCCAACAACCAATCCAACTGCCAATCTTCAAATTCGTGATAATGGCGGTCCCACATATCGGTTTTACTTCTGTAAGCAGGGGCAAACCACAAGCGCAACGGAATTGAAATAAACAATTTGTCGCTTTTTACATTTTCCAAAATCGTATAAGGATTGAGTAAATGCTCAAAGATTTCGAAAGCGGTGAATACGGTATAGCATTCTTTTTGAAGGGAAGTTTGATCCTTATCGAGGTCTTCGCCGGTTGTGTTTTTAACTGTAAAACCATTTTCCACCATGATTTTAGAAAACGGATTGGGAACACCCAAGTCTAATATTGTCTCAGTGGTGGTAATATGTTTTTGTAAAAATTCTAAGGTGTGCTTAAATCGTTTATTAGGGTATACTTTTTCGTACATGATTATCTTCAAGTTTCGAGTTGCTGAGTTCCATTGTTGAATTCGGGGTAAAAATAAACTTTAAACAGCAAACTTTCAAATCTTTTACATTTTATAAACAATAGCGTTAATATTCATCCCCGATCCTACGGAAGCAAACAGGATAACATCGCCTTTTTCAAGGGTTTGATTTTCCATTTTCCCTTTGGTAATCATATCGTAAAGCGTTGGAATAGTAGCGACACTGCTGTTGCCCAAACTTTGAATACTCATTGGCATAATACCTTCTGGAACGGCTTGATGGTAGAGTTTATAAAAACGATGTACAATAGCTTCATCCATCTTTTCATTGGCTTGATGGATCAGGATTTTTTTTACTTGACTGATGTCGATACCGCTTTTGTCCAAGCATTCTTTCATTGCTTTAGGGACATTGCTCAGTGCAAATTCGTAAATTTTCCGTCCGTGCATTTTGATATAACGAATGTCAGGGTCGTTGCATTTGTTAAAGGAATTTCCAAAAAACAAATAATAAGCTTCGTCATAAGTATAGGTGGCAGTTTCGTTAGCCAAAATGCCGCCTTCCTCCTCGGTAGCTTCAATAATTGTAGCTCCAGCACCATCCGAATAAATCATACTGTCGCGGTCGTGAATGTCAACCACTCTTGAAAGAGATTCGGCACCTATCACCAAACATTTTTTAGCCATTCCGGCTTTGATAAAAGCGCTGGCTTGGATTACGCCTTCCACCCATCCAGGGCAACCGAAGAGCATATCATAAGCGACACACTTTGGGTTTTTGATGCGTAAATGGTGTTTGACTCTAGTGGCCAAACTCGGTAATAAATCAGTTTGAATGGCTCCTTTTTTGACATCGCCAAAATTGTGAGCAAAGATGATATAATCTAAAGTTTCAGGATCTATATGAGCATCTTCAATTGCTTTTTGAGCAGCTAAGAAACCAATATCCGAAGTGGAAAGGTCATCAGTAATATAGCGACGCTCGCGAATTCCGGTAATATCGTGGAATTTTTCAGCAATCACTTCATTGGCTAATGGGAACGGAGTTCCATCATCATTTAGGAAAGTATGCTTTAAAAAGTCAAAATTAGTAACGGTTTGAGTGGGGATATAGCTTCCCGATCCTGTTATTTTTATATTCATTTTTAACAAATTACATTACGAAATTATTAATAAAATATTTAATACATTTCAATCAAAAGCACAAATGTTTATTAATTATGAAATCTTCAGCAAAAGACATTATTAATTGTTGATACAATAATTATTTGCTGTTTTGTTGCGTTATTTTAATCTGCATAATTATAGATAAATTGTGCGCTTGATTCTTCATTCGCTCACAATTGATGCCTTGGTATTGCTCGTTGATAGCGTTTTCAAAATGATGCAACCATATTTCGAAAAGTTCTTTGGTAAGATGGGATTTTAAGTCGACATCCAAATGGATTTGGGTTAAATTATTGACATATCCTCCCGTTCCAAGGATGGATTGGGACCAGAATTTTACCAGCATTTGCAAGTGCTCTTCTAGTTTTAAATGGATCGGCATTACTTCCGTGAATATATAACTGATGCGATCGTCCGCAAAGAGTTTTTTGTAAAAGGAATCTACTATTTTGTAGAGGTCTTCCTGGGTTTGAACGTCATTCATTTTTATGAGAAAAAATTAATGTACAAATTTACTTTAATGTAAACTGAAAACTCTGATTTTAGTCATGTTTTTTAAAATAAATGAATCGTAGTTAATCAGTTGATTTGTTGATGAATTAATTATTTTAATGGTTTATAGTGTTGGTTTTTTATTAATTTATAAATTTGGAAAAACTAACAAACTATTTATGATGAAAAAAATTACGCTTTCAATTATTACTTTAATGAGTGCATTTTGTATGCAAGCTCAAATTACCAATCCAGCACCGTATTGTGTTGCTACTTTTGACGATGAGGTTATGAATGTTCCTGATCATATTAATGGGGTAACTTTTGGGACATTGAATAATGCTTCGAATGCACAATATGCAGCGCCTCATTATGTGTTTTACAACAATCTGGCAGTTCCAAGTTTTAATACTGGTTCTTCATACAATATCACAGTTAATATGGAAGTTGATGGAGGTGCTGGTTATGGTGTTTGGATTGATTATAACCATAATAATGTATTTGATTCCAATGAAAAAGTGGCTGGCTCTACAGCTACTGATTGGTTAAACATTAGTAGCAATACGATAAAAACTTCCAGTGTGACCATTCCTACTACGGCTTTAACAGGAAATACTAGAATGCGTGTGCGAATAGTGGAAGATGATAATTATACCGCAACCAATGGCGCCAATATTGC
>CANCJZ010000206.1 GCA_947378465.1 Flavobacteriaceae bacterium | reverse complement strand
TGTACGATAACTTTGGTACTATGCAACTTTGGCACTTTGAAACCTTGAAACTTTTCAACTCAAAAAAATCTAATCCTCCTCGATCTCAAATTCAGCATCTTTTTCCCAAATCTCCATTTCACAAGGCTTACAGTTAAACTTTAGTTTGTATTCCAGTTCGCCTTGTTTCAACACCAATGGTTCTTTAAGCTTGGTATCCATAGTTTCTCTATGGTATTTAGGACATTTTTCTAATTCGTATTTGATACAATATTTAGTGGTCATCACTCTGGACTTCCCTGGATCCCATTGCAATTCAAAAGCCTTTTCAATTTCAGTCACTCCGTGACGTTCGTAAAACTTACGGGCGATTTTATTCGCAACATTATAAGTAAAATCCAATTTTGTTTCCGGATAAGGATGAGAAGTTTTTACGATTTGATGTTCCTCACGATGGTAATTCGCCAAACGAATTGAAGTCAATTGCTCATAAACCGTTCTTCTCATTTCATTGATTTTTGAAATAGGAATAAACCAATTTTGAGTAAATACAATAGCTATTTGATCCGCTGTATAAGGAGTAAAACCTGTTTTAGCTAAATTTATTTTGAAATTATCTTCTATTGATTCGTTGCTTTTAGTTGGTTCCTTAGGATGTTCCAATGCAACGATGCTCACATTTCCATCCTCATCGGTAGCTTTTAATTCAAAACCATTTTCATTCTCAGTTAGTAGTAAAGTAGTACTGATTTTTCGTACCGCACTGTCCTCACGCTCTACAATTTTGATAAAAGCCGCATCATTGTTACGATATATAAACGTTCCGTCTTTAATTTCTTTCAAAACATTAGGATAAACGAATCCATTTTCAGCACGGTTTACATAAATCCCTTCGGCTTCGTTGTTATCGTTTATAAAACAGAGTCCATCGCCATTGTTCAACAAATGACCATTCTCAATTTCATACGAATTTCCAACGGTTTGAATTAATTTTCCAATGTATTGCCCTTTTGATTTAGGGCTCTCCCAGGATCCTATCGCATTATTTCGTTCATTGACAAAATAATCGGTATAGCCTCTATTAAAGGTTCTGTCCAAAGCAGAATCAAAGCTATAAGTACAGGTTCCTGAAGAAGCTTTGGTGTATTTATCGCTGTTATTACCTAGGAAATTATCCAGTTTTTGACGTAAATAGGAAACATTGTTTTTTACATAAACAATATCTTTCAATCGTCCTTCGATTTTAAAGGAGCAAATTCCAGCTTCAATTAGATTTGGAATTTGATCCGACACATCAAAATCTTTAATCGATAATAAGTGACTGTTTTTAATCAAGGTATCGCCATTTCCATCAATTAAGTTATATGGTAAACGACAGTTTTGAGCACACGAACCTCTATTGGCACTGCGTTCGCCATTGGCCACACTCATATAACAATTTCCGCTAAACGAAACGCATAAAGCACCAGTAACAAAGAACTCTAATTCAACGTCAGTGGCATCGTGGATTTCTTTTATTTGATGCAAATTCAACTCACGCGCTAAAACCACACGTTTGATTCCAGCATCCTTTAAAAATTTGATTTTATCTGCATCTCTATTATTGGCTTGCGTACTGGCATGCAATACAATTGGAGGCAAATCCAATTCTAAGATCGCCATATCCTGAATAATCAAAGCATCTACTCCTATTTCATAGAGTTTCCAGATCAATTTACGACAGGCTTCCAACTCCTCGTCGTATAAAATAGTATTGATAACCACAAAAACTTGGGCATAATATAAATGAGCATACTGCACCAACTCGGCTACATCTTCAATAGAATTGTTCGCATTAGATCGCGCCCCAAAATGCGGAGCTCCAATATATACCGCATCAGCTCCACTATTAATAGCAGCAATTCCTTGAATTAAATTTTTAGCCGGGGCTAGAATTTCTATTTTCTTTTTCATGCAAAACAGCTTGTTAATTGTAAAAAATTAAAACGGTTGCAAATTTCTAATATTTTATTGGAGTTTTAGCAAGAATTTGGAAAAATAAAAATGAGGATGAGTGCTTCTTATAATATTTATTTATTTTTGATTAGAAACAACAAATAAAACATTTCAATTTAGGTATTAATTTCAGCTGAATTAATTTAGTATTCATTAATTCATTCCTATTGTTCTATATATTCTGAAATTAAAACTATGAAATTAAAAGAAAAATTATTGATTTTAAAGAAAATTTGAAATATTCCAATATCTCAAGAAGTTCTAACGGAGGAGAGTTTATATACAAAAGAACGACTATGAAAAATCATAGTCGTTCTTTATATTTAACCAAAAGACTAAAACTTCTTTATTTTAATTCTGGAAATTTTTTAAACAATCTATCGTATTCTTTTTGGTCGGATTTATTTAAAATCAATTTTTCTAATTGAGGCAATTGAGCTTTAGCTTCATCAGTTCTTTTGTGATACGCCAGAAAATCACAATAGTTCCAAACATTTTGAAAGTAAGCATCAATGGATATACTCTTTTTGTAATTAGCTTCAGCCGAAACTAAATCTTTATTCATTAAATAACAAGAACCTAATTGATCAAGTAAAAAGGCTTCATCGTGTTTATCCCAAGTTTGCGTTAGTGCTTCGTTATACACTTCGGCAGCTTGTAACGGTTGTCCTTTTAGCAATAATTTTCCTGCTCTATTAACAAATTCTGTTGTTCTTTCACTTGTTGTAAGTACGTTATCATCAGATTCAGAAGCTACAACACTAATATCTCCTGAAATTACTGCTTTTTTCAAAAACTCAACCAGCTTTTCATCTGATTCTGTATTTTCAAAAAACTCTTGGACTGGTTTGTATAAATTTTCTTGAAGCTCAATGGTTTTAGTAGCCTCATTCAATCGTTTGTATAATTTAGAAAGTAATTTATCGCTAGAGATGTTCATACTATTTAAAATCTCTTGCAATAGATCTAATACACCTAATAAATGTACTTTGTATTCAGGAGTAATTTTACTATTAAAAGGAAGTGCAAATGCTTCTCCTAACTCTTTTAAAGCAGCATTTGAATCTCCATTGGCATATAATTTTTTGGCATTGCTTAAGCGCTCAGGAGCTTTTTTTAAACTCATAGCAGTTGACACGATAGTGTAAATTGCCAATAAAGCAATAATAACTCCGATAATAATAATGTAATTCATTTTTAGTTTAGTTTGGGTTTTAATACTTCCTACTCTATTTAGGCTTTTCGGATAACGCCTTTTATATTTAATTTTCGCTACTAATTTATTTAATATTTTGAATTATTATAACATTAAAATGACTAATTTGAATTAGACTAAAAGTAAAAAACCTCTAAAATCATAATTTTTTGAGATTTTTGAGGTTCTTTGAAGGATATTTTGCGGAGAAAGATGTATTGTTGTCTCTTTCATATATGGTTGAAATATATAGAATTACCTATGGTTCTTTTAAAGCAATTATAATTCATTTTAAATTAAACCCAAAATCCAATTTACAAAAATCATAATTACGCAATGATATTAATATATAACAATTGTTTTTGCCAATTGATTATATAGTTCAACTTATCTTCATTTTCAGAATCCATAAAAGTAATTTGATAAAATTGATTCTTTATAGGAACTGCATAAACTGTAATTTTAACTTTTTCTTCTCCGTTTTTTGATTTGAATGTCTAATTGCAAACCGCTTTTATACAATCTAGTTCGATTATTTGGGATTTGACAGGATTAGTTAGATATTTAAAATCTGGAAATTTTTTTTTTATTCCGCTAAGACTTTCTTCGGTTGCATTTTTAAATGCATCAAAATATTTAGAAGTGTTTTTTCGCAAAATTTACTTTTATAGTTGAAATAATTCCAGAAGTAATTTCAATTATAAGTTAAACTTGCATTGGTCAAGGAGTAAATACAAACCCACCTAAAAACAATAAAACCTTCCGAAGAAGGTTTTATTACTAACTCAACAATCAAGTATTTTGAACTATTAAAAAATAAAGAGGCATTCCAATAGTAATATTTATGGGAAAGGTTACTGCAAGAGCCATTGGCAAAAATAGACCAGGGTTGGATTGAGGAACTGAAATTTTCATTGCTGCAGGAACTGCAATATAGGAGGCACTGGCTGCTAAAATTGCAAAAATAAAACGATTGGTAATATCCTCAGTAACAAAGGAACTTAACATTGCAAAAACACAACCGTTAACTAATGGAATTACAATGGCAAAAATTATTGGGAACCAACCCAAGGAAAAGAATGTTTTTAACTTTCGTCCACTAATAATTCCCATGTCCAAAAGAAAGATGGCAAGAAAACCTTTAAAAATATCATTGGTAAATGGTTTTATTCCCTCAGCTTGCTTTGCATTGGCAATATAACCAATAATCAAACTTCCCAATATGAGCAATACACTACCATTAGTAAAGGAATGTTTTAATACTTCTTTCTTTTGAATCGCATTGGTTTCTTCTTTATTAAAAATTGAAATTAGCACTAGTCCTATTACTATAGCTGGTGATTCCATTAAAGCCATAATCGCCACCATGTGCCCGTGTAGATTTAATTGTTGGGATTCGAGATAGGATACAGCAGTAACAAAAGTTACTGCACTCACTGAACCATAAGCTGCGGCTATAGCGCCAGAATCAAATACATTCAACTTTCGTCGGAGTATAAAAAATGTGTAAACAGGTATGATTAAAGAAATAAAAATCCCTAATAACATCGACCAACCTATTTCATAGGTAAAAGTTTCATTGGATAATTCCTGCCCTCCTTTAAATCCAATTGAAAACAATAGATATAGAGAAATAAATTTAGAAGAATTAGGTGGAATTTCTAAATCACTTTTTAGATAAACGGCTATCATCCCTAATACAAAGAATAATAAAGCAGGATTTGTTAAGTTGTCAATGAGTAAATTAAGATTCATAATTTTTAATTTTAAAATTAATATTTAATAGAATTGTAAATTTGATTTATATCGATTTGAAGGAATCATTAGGATACTTATACTAACTATTTTGTCTTCGAATCTTTTTGGGTGGCTCTTTCCAATTTATCATTAATCGTTTTTCCCAAATCAATATCAGGAAATCGTTCCGCAAGGATGACATCTAAATTCATTTGATCCAATCGATGCATCGCAGCATATAAATTCTTCGCTGCTTCCTTCAAATCACCTGATTTTGAGAGTACTTCTTGATGAACTATTTTGTTATTTTCAATTGGATTCATAAAAAGTAGTAAGCCTGTTTTTTTATCATTAAAAAATTTTAAAAACTTTGGTATGTCGTTGATCAGATAAGTATCCGTATTTGGTGCATAGTGACGTGATAACATCCCTGGAGCCATCGGTGCCTTTTCATTATTTGTATTTAAGTGTAACCTCCCCACAATTTCTTCAATTTCCTCAACCGAAATGGAACCAAGTCGATACAAGATGGGTTGCTCATTGTC
>CANCJZ010000205.1 GCA_947378465.1 Flavobacteriaceae bacterium | reverse complement strand
GCAGGTACTTTTACTTCGGTTTCTGAAATTACATAATGTGGCATTTCAGGGTGAAGTGCGTGGATTTTGTCAAAGTCAGATTTGGAGAGGATAGGATTTTTAAAAAAACTACCGCTGTTGCCCAACTCTTTTGGATCGGGAAGTTTGCTTCTGCGGATGGCAATCACAGCATTAGAAACATCTTTGAGCGTTGGAATTTGGATTTTGTTTTTTGTTAATTCAGATGTGATATCACCGTAAGAAATATTGATTTTATGGTTCTTTTTAGTCAATTTAAAAATTACCGAAGTGATGACGTATTGGTCTTTGGCCTCGTGCTTGAATACACTTTCTCGGTAGCCAAAATGACATTCTTCCTTAGTAAAGGTTTTCATTTGTTGGGTAGCGATGTGCATTGCTTCACAAGAAACAAAAGTGTCTTTGATTTCGGTGCCATATGCGCCAATGTTTTGCACCGGAGTAGTCCCTACATTTCCGGGTATTAACGACATATTTTCCAATCCCCCAAAGTTTTGATCGATGGTCCACAACACAAACTCGTGCCATACTTCGCCTGCTTGACTTTCTACCCAAACATAATCCTCTTCTTCTTTAAGGATTCTTTTACCTTTTAAATCAACATGAATGACCAAGGCTTGGATGTCTTGCGTCAACAACATATTACTACCGCCCCCTAAAATGAATTTCTTTTCATTAGGATGTTCTTGTAAAATACTGCGCAATTCATCCGTCGAATGAACTGCAACAAATTGTTTGGCTTTGGCTTCAATACCAAAAGTATTATAGGGTTTTAAAGAGAAGTTGTTGTGGATAATCATCTTTGTAGTATTAAGTATAGAGTATTAAGTATTAAGAGATTCGTGTTAGTGTTGAGTGAAAATAGTATTAAGTATAGAGTATTAAGTATTAAGTATTAAGAGATTCGTGTTAGTGTTGAGTGAAAATAGTATTAAGTATAGAGTATTAAGTATTAAGAGATTCGTGTTAGTATTGAGTAAAATAGTATTAGGTTTTAAGAGAATTGAGTTGAAAGAGTATTAGTTATTAATATATGATTTAGGTATTTGTGTATTTTGAGTTGTGATTTGATCTAAAAAAATGATATTAATATTACGTTTCAATTTTTGAATTAGTAAAAGCTTATTTTTCTTATTAGGTATTCCTTAATACGCATTTCTTAATACGCATTTCTTAATACTTAATACTCTATACTTAATACTCTATACACTTTCTAACGCTCTACTCAAAAAGTCGTTTAATGGTTTTAAGGTGATTAGTTTTTGGGCTATCTTTTTGCTGAAATCCGTATCGGTGAATTCTTTGTCGCTGATTTTATGTGAAGCGGTAAAGCTTTTGAGTTTTAAAAATTCAATCGCAGGATGGTTGGGATCAAAATCTTTGGGTGCTTTTTTGAGTACATAAGCATCTTCACGAGAAAGAGCTCCAAAGTCTTTTTTGAAGGTTTTGTTGCCTACAATTTCTTCTAAATCATCATAGAAAAACTCAATTTCCTTGCGGATTAGCTTGAGTTCGCCCACCTCTGGACACCATACACCACCTGCTATAAAGCAATTGCCTTTTTCGAAGTGGATATAATAGCCAGGAGCATTCTTGCGATTTTTGTTTTGTGACATCCACACGCCCATATTGGTTTTATAAGGTGATTTGTCTTTTGAAAAGCGAATGTCTCTATTGATTCTGAACGTGCAGTTTTTGACTTCCAAAGGCTCTAAAGAGGGATCCAAAGGTTTCATTTCCGCCAATAACGATGCGATAAAATTATGGTACTCCTTTTTATATAACTCATACCTTTTTTTGTTGGCATGCATCCATTCGGTGTTGTTGTTGGCAATCAAATCGTCCAAAAACTGTAAGGCTTCTTTTGCTATCATAATCAATAGTATTTCTAAATCGCTGTAAAATCGTTGTTTTCTATAAATGTTTTCTCAAATCTTCTTCGGACAAAAATCCGGTATTGCGCCACACTTCTTTGCCATTTTCATAAATCAAAATCACTGGAAGTCCCTCCAGTTTAAGGAAGTCAACAGTGGCTTTGTTTTGGTCGGCATCCAAGCGTTCTAATCTTGATTTGCCTTTTAATTCGCTTTGCATCTTTAATAAATAAGGTGCCATCTTTTTGCAAGGGCCACACCATTCGGCATAAAAGTTAACAATCACTTTTGGCTTGCTGTGGATGAGGGCTTCATAGTTTTTTGCAGAAATACCTTGGGGAACCTTAGCTTCATTGGTGGTTTTCGCCCCTGTCCATTTCATAATCCCTCCGTCCAGGTTATATATTTCCTTAAATCCCATTTTTTGTAGTGCTTCGGCAGCTTCACTGCTTCGACCTCCTGCTTTACAGTAGACAAAAATAGGTTTGGAGCGATCGTATTTTTGTGCCAATGCGTCAAAGTTAGCCCCGTTCCAATTCACATTAGTAGCGTTAACCAAGTGCTCGACTTCAAATTCTTCCGGTGTTCGAACGTCTAAAAGCTGCGGATTGGTCGTTTCTTTTAGCTTTTTTTCAAAAGTGTTGGTGTCAACCGTTTGTACCGCTTCATTTTTGTCTTTTTGGCAACCTATAAATAGTAAAAGTATCGATACAATTGCCCCTATTTTTGATTTCATCGTATTGGTTTTTTTCCAAAATTAAGTAAGTAAAAATAGAATAATATAACTAATGTTACAAACTAAATATTTTATAAGATTGATGCGTTGTTTTTACAATATCTTCCGTGCGTTCGGGATGGGTGTCGGAAATAAACAATTGTCCAAATTCCTCTTGATTGACCATCGCGACAATCTTACTGACTCTGGTTTCGTCCAATTTGTCGAAGATATCATCAAAAAGAAGTATCGGTTTTTCGCCCGATTGTTTTTTGACAAATTCAAATTGTGCGAGCTTCAAAGCGATCAAAAACGATTTTTGTTGACCTTGTGAACCAAACTTTTTGATAGGGTAGTGGTCAATTTGAAACGCCAAGTCGTCTTTGTGGATTCCTACAGAGGTGTATTGCAAAGCCCGGTCTTTCCCTAAGTTTTGTTCCAATAATTGCAAGGTGTCCATTTCGTGCAGTTGGCTTTCATAGACTAATTGCACGGTCTCGGCGGAATCCGTGATGGCTTGATGGTGTTTGTTAAAGATGGGTACAAAATTATCAATAAACTTTTTGCGCTTTTCAAAGATTGGTTGCCCCAGTTGGTTCAGTTGCTCATTGTATATCGATAAGGTATCGGTTTCAAACACGTGATTCAAGGCAAAATACTTTAATAGCGCATTGCGTTGGCTCAATACTTTTTGGTATTGAATCAATTCGTGCAAGTAGGAAGTGTCCAATTGCGAGATGACATTGTCGATAAACTTCCTTCTGGTTTCGCTACCTTCTATAATAAGGTCGTTATCGGCAGGGGAGATGATCACTAAAGGAATAAATCCAATATGATCGGAGAATTTGTCGTAGACCTTGCCATTTCTTTTTAGGATTTTCTTTTGGCCTTTTTTAAAACTACTGACAATTTGTTCTGTTCTGCCATTTTTTTCAAAAGTACCATCGATGACAAAAAACTCTTCGTTGTGTTTGATATTTTGAACGGCTAATGGATTGAAATAGCTTTTTCCTATCGCTAAATGGTAGATTGCATCCAAGATATTGGTCTTACCAATGCCGTTTTTTCCAACAAAACAATTGATTTTTGCATCAAATTCGAAGTCAACTTCGGAAAAATTTTTATAATTGAATAAAGAAATACTTTTTAAAAACATTTGCGACGGCTTACTGGTACTAGAAAAGAAGATTTTTTTAGCTCCTTTTTTTTAAGAGCGTGCAAATTATTGAAAAATATCGACAAAAATCGCTTTTAATTATCAATAAAAATTTTATTTTTGCGCACACTAAATTAAATTTAAATGGCAACTTATAATAAGAGAGGTTACAAACTACCAAAAGAGAAAGAAGAAAAAATCGACAATAATTTTATTGAAGATGTAAATGTTGAAGAAAAAGACAGTACAACAGCAAAAGCTTTTGATGCCTTAGATGAAACAGCTTCTAAAACGGAAGAGTTTGTTGCGAATAACCAAAAATATATTTTAGGTTTCTTGGCGGTTGCAGCTTTAGTGACGCTTAGTTATTTATTATACCAACGTTTTGTAGCGGAACCAAATCAGCAAGAAGCTGCTGACGAATTGTTCGTAGCGCAACAAAATTTCCAAAAAGCAGTAGACGGAACGAAATCGCAAGATTCATTGTTTAATTTAGTACTTAAAGGTTCTGAAGGAAAACAAGGAGTTATTGATATTGCTAACCAATATTCAGGTACGGATGCTGGAAACTTAGCAAACTACTATGCGGGTATTGCTTATTTGAATTTGAAAAAATACGATGACGCGATTACTTATTTGAAAAAATTCTCTACTAAAGAAGTATTTTTAAATGCCATTACTTTAGGAGCTATTGGTGATGCTTATTCTCAAAAAAATGATGCTAAAACAGCATTAGAATTTTATGTAAAAGCAGCACAATCGAATGCTAATGAGTTTACCACTCCAAGATATTTGATGAAAGCAGGTCAAACGGCTTTGGCTTTAGGTAATAAAGCAGATGCTTTAAAATATTTCACTGAAATTAAAGACAAATACGAAACTACTCCAGAAGCGGGTACTGTAGATGCTTTAATTGCAATGGCTCAATAATCAAGAAGTAGAAAAGCATTGCTTTCATCTGCTTCTGCAATCTAATATAGATGGCTACAGCTAATAAAAACTTATCAAATTACGATAAAAACACAATCCCAAACGCGAAAGATTTTCGGTTTGGGATTGTTGTTTCAGAGTGGAACGACCACATCACGGAAGGCTTATATAAAGGCACTTTAGACGCGCTTTTGGATTGTGGTGCCACCATGGAAAACATCATCCGTTGGAATGTACCCGGTAGCTTTGAGTTGGTTTATGGTGCACAACGCATGATTGTCACTCAAGAGGTGGATGTAGTGATCACCATTGGTTGTGTAATCAAAGGGGAAACGATGCACTTCGAATTTGTTTGCGAAGGGGTAACTCAAGGCATCAAAGATCTTAATGTGCAAACGGATGTTCCTGTCATCTTTTGCTTGCTAACTGATAACAACGAACAACAATCCATCGACCGTAGTGGTGGCGTTCACGGAAATAAAGGAACCGAAGCGGCTATCGCTGCTATTAAAATGGCGGAACTTAGAAGAAGTACTTTTTAAGTTGTAGGTTTTAAGGTTTTAGGTTTTAGGTTTTAGGCAAAAGGCAATAGGCGAGAAGGATGTGCTTTGTGTGATTACAGTATTTTTATATTTAATTGACTTATAGAAAAAAGCTCCATTATTACGGGGCTTTTTTGTTGGTTAATATTTCTTGGATAACCGTTGATTTATAACTGCTTTACGTTGATGGTGTAGGTTTTTTTGTAAAAAAAACACCTATTGAATATTT
>CANCJZ010000204.1 GCA_947378465.1 Flavobacteriaceae bacterium | reverse complement strand
AGTTTTAAATTCCAAATTCCAATTGTTACACTCTAATTGGAATTTGGAATTTTTTTATTTTGAAATTTTAAATTTATTATCTTTCCAAAATGAATACAATGGAACTCAACTTACAAATCATCGCCTTCTTTGAAGATATAGAAAAGTATTATGGATGCAAAACTGAAATCACCGAAGGATTATTTTCGGATGTTACTGATTTAGATGCCAACAATACTACCTGGAACTTATCTGAATTTGACCTAACACGTTCTGCCTATAGAAACAATGGCGGTTGCTTTATGTTTGAAGGCAATAAAATGTATTACGAAATATCCGGCAAAAAAATTATTGACTTCAAACAACCTGGTCGTAACAAGTTTGAATTTATCGAACAATATGCACCAACTGTATTTAGAATCACCAAAATCAGATTTCATTATAAATACTAAACTTCAACACCAACAAACTCTAATCGAACGCTTCCGTCTTCGTCAATATTAGTCAATTGGATTTGGTGCAATGTATTTACTAATTCTGGATTCCAAGGCGTTTTTACCTTAACGTAGTTTTCCGTGAATCCGTGTATGTATCCTTTTTTGTTTTCTCCTTCAAATAAAACACTTCTTTGCGTTCCCAATTGTCCTTCATAAAACGCTCGTCGCTTTTTAACAGACAATCCTCTAAGCATCTTACTGCGCTTATTTCTGAGGTTCATAGGCACCACTCCATCCATTTCAACCGCTTCTGTATTGTCTCTTTCTGAATAGGTAAAAACATGCAAATAAGAAATATCCAATTCATTCAAAAAATTATAGGTTTCAAGAAAATACTCTTCTGTTTCTCCAGGAAAACCGACAATCACATCCACTCCAATACACGCATGTGGCATTACTTCTCTGATTTTAGCCACCCGATCAACGTATACTTCGCGCAAGTAGCGGCGTTTCATTCGTTTCAATATTGCATTGCTCCCTGACTGTAGTGGGATATGAAAATGTGGCACAAAGGTTCTGCTTTTGGAAACAAACTCTATGGTTTCATTTTTAAGCAAGTTAGGTTCGATGGAAGAAATACGCAAACGTTCAATTCCCTCCACCTCATCCAAAGCTTTTACCAAATCCAGAAAAGTATGTTCGTGTTTTTTGTTTCCAAACTCTCCCTTACCGTAATCTCCGATATTAACTCCTGTAAGAACAATCTCTTTAATGCCTTGTTTAGAAATCTCGAAGGCATTTTTCAACACATTATCCAATGCATCACTACGAGAAATACCACGAGCCAAAGGAATAGTACAATAAGTACATTTATAATCGCAACCGTCTTGTACTTTTAAAAAGGCACGAGTACGATCGCCAATAGAATAACTGCCGACATAAAAATCCGCTTCTTCAATTTCACAAGAATGCACTTCACCCAAATCATTTTTGGACAAATCATTCAAATAATCTGTGATTTTGAATTTCTCAGTAGCTCCTAGAACAAGGTCTACTCCGTCAACGGAAGCTAATTCTTCTGGCTTTAATTGTGCATAACACCCAACGGCAACCACAAAAGCCTTGTCATTAACCTTTAGAGCTTTTTTTACAATCTGTTTGAATTGTTTATCGGCATTATCTGTAACCGAACAAGTATTGATTACATAAATATCTGCAGATTCCTCAAAATCTACTCGATCAAAACCTTCATCTTGAAAGCTTCTTGCAATGGTTGAAGTCTCTGAAAAGTTCAACTTACAACCTAACGTATAGAACGCTACTTTTTTTGTGTTTTCCATATATCCACTCAATTAGTGAAATCGTTGTCAAAAATTGAGTGGGCAAAGTTAAAGAAATATTTTATTGAATACTATCCTCTTCTTGAGATGATTTACCTATATCATCAATGGTTTCTATTTTTTCAAATTCTGATGTCCATTTTCTTTCTAAAACAAGATACATAAGATAACATGAAAGCAATCCAAAAGGAATTTCCATCAAACTTAGCGCTGAATTTTTTTCCAAATCAATATCTAAATCAAAAAGCTGAACAAAAAAACCTAATAAAAAAGCAGCTATGATTACACTCCCAATATAGGTAATGATTCCATACCAACCACAGTGCTTTGATTTGTCAAATTGAAGAGCCAATTCGGAGAATCTTTTCCACACATAATATTAAAATACAATTCCTAACATACCTATTCTTTTCTATACTTTTTAGTTTCTTCAAAAATATGCTCCATGATTTTAGCGTCCTCTTCAGTAAATTCAATATGACGACGGGACATCACTATTTTAGCCGTTTGAAATGCTTTAGAAGTTAAATAGGTGGTGAATCCTGAAGCGCCACCCCATGAAAAACTAGGCACAAAATTGCGAGGAAAGCCTGAACCAAAGATATTCGACGATACACCGACTACCGTTCCTGTATTGAACATTGTATTAATGCCACATTTACTGTGATCCCCCATCATCAATCCACAAAACTGCAAACCTGTTTTAGCAAAGCTTTCTGTTTCATAGCTCCACAATTTCACTTCTTCGTAGTTATTTTTAAGGTTTGAGTTATTACTATCCGCACCAATATTACACCATTCTCCTAACACCGAATTTCCTAAAAAACCATCGTGTCCTTTATTTGAATATGCAAACATTACGGAGTTATTCACTTCTCCTCCTACTCTACAATGAGGACCTACCGTAGTCGCTCCATATATTTTAGTAGCTAATTTAACTTGAGCTTCTTCACACAAAGCAAAAGGTCCACGGATTACCGAACCTTCCATAATCTCTGCATTTTTACCTATATATATAGGTCCAGTAGATGCATTAAGCGTTACGAATTCCAACTTCGCTCCTTCTTCAATAAAGATGTTTTCAGGAGCAATTACATTAACAGACTTTGGAATCGATTGCGAATATCTTCCATCGGTAATGAGTTCAAAGTCCTCGCGGATAGCCGCATCATTTTTTTCAAAAATATCCCAAGTATGTTCTATTGTCAAACATTCTTCTTGGTATTCAATTATTTCATAATTATCAAAATCTACTTCATCTTGTGTTTCCGAAGTATAAAAAGCAATCACTTCTTCCCCTCTAAAAATAGCTTGATTAGCACTTAGATTACTTACCATTTCCGACAAAACATCATTTGGCAAGAAAGAAGCATTGATCATTATATTCTCTTCCATTTCTACCATTGGGAATTTCTCTGAGAGATATTCCTCTGTTAAAGTAGTAGTGGTGTTGCCTAAGTATTTTTCCCATTTTTCACGAATGGTCAAAATTCCTACACGGATATCCGCAACTGGTCGTGTAAAAGTAAACGGCAACAAGGCCTCTCTAACGGTTCCATCAAAAAGTATATAGTTCATTTTATCTATTTTCTAAGTTACAAAGTCTCAAAGTTACAAAGTTTATTTCAGATTTATCAAATAAAAAAACCACTCACTTTCGTGAATGGTTTTAATAAAATTTGAACACTTAAATATATTATTTACCGTGTTTAGCGTATTTAGTTTTGAATTTATCAATACGTCCTGCAGTATCGATAAGTTTAGATTTACCAGTGTAAAAAGGGTGAGAAGTTCTAGAAATCTCCATTTTATATACTGGATATTCAACACCTTCGTGTACGATTGTTTCTCTTGTTTCAACGGTTGATTTAGTTACGAACACATCTTCATTAGACATATCTTTGAAAGCAACTAATCTGTAATTTTCTGGGTGAATACCTTTTTTCATTTTGTAAATCTTTTATTTGTTATGAAGTAGTTCGTTGTGATGCTTTATATAAAAGGTATCAACTAGCTACGACTTTTAATTATTCTTTTTTGTTTTGGACTGCAAAAGTACAATTATTTTTCAATTATCAAATCTTTAGTTCACTTTTTTTATTTGAATTATATATTCTCCTATAATAATGGAATTACTATATTTGTGGATTAATTTTAAACTTAAAATAAACCATGGAAAATAATACTTCTCCAGCAAAATCAGCCATCATTTATGGGGTTTTATTTGCCGTTATCATGATCCTAGAATTTGTAATTGGATACGTTATGAATATAGATCCACAATCTAATAAAAGTTATGGACTAATCATTAACCTGTTGAATTTCCTAATCCTTCCTATTATTTTTATTTATTTGGCTTGCAACAATTACAAAACCAACTTAAACTCTGGTTTTGTTTCTTTTGGACAATGTCTTAAAATTGGCGTTTCACTTTGTGTAATTGCAGGATTGATCTATTCTATTTTCTCTTCTACTTTTGCTTTGATTTTTCCAGAATATTTTGAAGAAATGTTCAAAAAAGCTCGAATCGTAATGCTTGAGAACAATCCTCAATTGACAGCCGAACAAGCAGATATGGCGTTGTCTATTTCTAAAAAGTTTTTAAATCCAGCCATTGCAATCCCTGCAACAGTAGTAATGTTTTCTTTTATTGGTCTAATCTTTTCATTAATAGTAGGTGCATTTGTAAAAAAAGATCCTAATCAAAGCTTCTAATCTTAATGAATTTATCCATAATTATTCCTTTATTAAACGAACAAGAGTCGTTACCTGAATTACACGCCTGGATTGTAAAAGTAATGATCGCCAATCAGTACTCTTACGAAGTCATCTTTATTGATGATGGAAGTACTGACAATTCTTGGCAAACTATCGAAACATTATCCAAGGAAGATCCTAATGTAAAAGGAATCCGTTTCTTTAAAAACTACGGTAAATCTCAAGCCCTTCACGCCGGATTCGCAAAAGCCCAAGGCGATGTAATCATCACTATGGATGCCGATTTGCAAGACAGTCCTGAAGAAATTCCGGAACTATTCAAAATGGTTACTGAAGGTAATTTCGATTTAGTTTCAGGTTGGAAGAAAAAACGTTACGACCATGTGGTAACCAAAAACCTTCCTTCAAAATTATTCAATTGGGCTGCCCGCAAAACCTCTGGCGTTTACTTGAATGATTTTAACTGCGGCCTTAAAGCGTACCAACAAAAAGTCATCAAAAACATCGAAGTATCGGGTGAAATGCACCGTTACATTCCTGTACTCGCAAAAAATGCTGGTTTTGGAAAAATCGGTGAAAAAGTAGTACAACACCAAGCTCGTAAATACGGAGAATCCAAATTCGGCATGAGTCGTTTTATCAACGGATTCTTAGATTTGATTACTATTTGGTTTTTATCGCGCTACGGCAAACGCCCTATGCACTTATTCGGAGCTTTAGGGGTAATCATGTTTATATTTGGTTTTTTAGCAACTGGATTTATCATCGTCGTTAAATTAATCAAATTGTACTCAGGAATGCACCCCTTATTAGTTACTGAAAACCCATTGTTCTATATTGCCTTAACCACTATGATTATTGGAACACAATTGTTCCTTGCTGGTTTTTTAGGCGAAATCATTTTGCGTTCCAATACCCACTCCGAAAGATATAAAATCGCGAGTGAAGTAAACTTATAAGTTCTAATTCGAAATATCCCATTTCAAAAAACATATATTATGAACATTGAACAAAA
>CANCJZ010000203.1 GCA_947378465.1 Flavobacteriaceae bacterium | reverse complement strand
AGCAAGCATAAATGAAAGCCATTATTCAAAAAATAATTCAACTTCGAAATCCAAATTTCAAATTTGATGAGGCCTTGAACTCCTTTGCCTTATTTCAATTTATTTGGATTCAATGCTGTTGTATGCTCCGAGGGATGTCCGTCATGTTGTTTTTTAGAAATCCTAAGGGAATGTTATTGGGCAAAGGCGTTATTTTTTTCAATACTCCTAAAGTAAAATGGGGGAAGTTCCTTCGATTAGGCAATCAAGTATATGTTTCTGCCTTGAGCAAAAACGGAATCCACTTTGGCGATAATGTTTCTATTGGAGCCTTTGGGAGAGTGATTGTTTCTACTTCTTTGAATGATATTGGCGATACCATTGTTATTGGCAACAACGTAGGGATTGGTGAATTCGCTTATTTAGGCGGTGCTGGTGGATTGGAGATTGGCGATGAATGCATCGTAGGTCAATATTTGAGTTGTCATCCTGAAAATCACAACTATCAGGATACTTCAATATCTATTCGTCATCAAGGCGTTTCCCGTAAAGGAATCAAAATTGGAAAAAACTGTTGGATAGGAAGTAAAGTAACCATTTTGGACGGCGTTCATATTGGCGACGGTTCCATCATTGCTGCCGGTAGTGTAGTCAATAAATCATTTCCTGAAAATTCAATCATCGGCGGTGTTCCTGCCAAACTTTTAAAATCGAGAACCAATGAGTAATAAAACTATTTTAGCAACTTGTTATGCCGTGAATCCTTTTAAAGGATCGGAAGATGGTATGGGATGGAATTTTGTATATCAAATTGCTCGTTTCAATAAAGTAATTGCTATTACTAGAGAAAATAATAGAGACGCTATAGAGAAATTTATGGCTCAAAATCCTGATCCAATCTATCAAAACATCACCTATATGTACTTTGATTTGCCTTATTGGATGCGTTTTTGGAAAAAAGGAGGCAGAGGAGCCATGCTGTATTATACGATGTGGCAAAAAGGGATTGTATCTTTTATCAAAAAACAAAATTTAAAATTTGATATTGCACACAACGTCAACTTCCACAATGATTGGACGCCAAGTTATTTGTGGAAATTGAATAAACCTATGGTGTGGGGACCTATTGGGCATCACCCTATCATCCCTGCTCAATATTTAAAACCTTATGCTGCTTCTTATTTAATAAAAGACAGAGCGACGTGGTTTGTGAAGAAGGCCTTTTGGAATACTTCCCTTTCATTAAAGACTACCGTTAAAAAAGCCAATCATATTTTTTGTATGAATACCGGAGTGGAGAAGATGTTGAATTTAAAAAACAAATCCTTTTCTATTCAACCTTCCGTAGCTACTGAAGATTTTTACCACCACGATATTCCTAAAAAGGAAAACTTCCATTTAATCAGTGTGGGGCGTTTTGTACCGCTTAAGGGATTTGACCTGACTATCTTTTCATTTATCCAATTCTTAGAGGGGCTTTCCCCAGAAGCAAAAAAGGAATGCAAGTTGACTTTAGTAGGAACGGGTCCTGAAAAAGCATTTTATCAAAAAATCATCGCCGAACATCAGGTAGAACAATATGTTGAAATCATTGAGTGGATTGATCGTAAAGATTTGATGAAGCTTTATGAAAAAGCATCGGTGTTTCTTTTTCCATCGCACGAAGGTGCAGGGATGGTAGTTGCAGAAGCGCTTTCTTTTGGTTTGCCTGTTGTATGTTTAAACAATGAAGGACCAGGCGAATTTATCAATGCCAGTTGTGGTATTGCGGTAGATCAATTGGATTATGAGGCTACTATTAAAGGACTCAGTCAGGCTTTGGTAAAATTGCAGGCGGATAAAGAATTGCTATACAAAATGAGTTTAGACGCCAGAAAGCATTTTGAAAATAATTTCACTTGGAACAGCAGAGGCGAACACCTTAATGCCGTTTATAACAAACTATAAGATGAGAGTTGTTGCCGTACATTTATTAAACGATTATAGCGGAAGTCCTAAAGTACTGATGCAATTGCTCAGAGGATGGGGAAAGAAGGATATTGAAACCCATCTATTTACTTGTGGAGGCAGAGAGGGATTTCTATCGAATATTCCCAAAATACACGAGCATTTTTATTGGTACCAATTTGCTAAAAATCCTTTAGTCCGATTGCTTTTTTTGGTAACTAGTCAAACCTTATTAGCCTTAAAGCTTTTATTTTTTCTAAAAAAATCTGATGTTTTGTATATTAATACCGTACTCCCTTTTGGAGCGGGTATTATGGGGAAAATTAGAGGCTGTCAAGTAATTTATCATATACATGAAACTTCAATTAAGCCTAAAATTTTAAAGAAATTCCTTTTTGGTGTCGTAAAATGGTCCGCAACTAAGGTGGTTTACGTTTCGCACTTCCTGTCCAATCAAGAGCCGATTAACGCTCCTAAAGAAGTGTTGTATAATGTTTTGGAAGATGATTTTGTCAAAAAAGCACTACAAAATTATGTTCCAATAAAAGAGTCAAAAATCGTTCTAATGATTTGTTCTTTAAAGGAATACAAAGGAGTAAACGAATTTTTAGAATTAGCGCAACTTAATTCACAATTTATTTTTAAATTAGTCGTCAATGCAAGTCAAGCCGATATTGATGATTATTTTAAAAACAAAGTAGTTCCTCATAATTTAATTTGCTATCCAACACAAAAAGACACACATCAATTTTATAAAGAAGCGAGTGTGCTATTGAATTTATCTGATGTCAATCAATGGGTGGAAACCTTTGGATTAACCGTTTTGGAAGGGATGGCTTATGGATTGCCTACTATAGTGCCTCCTGTAGGTGGCGTAGTAGAGTTAGTGGATGAGGGAAGTAATGGTTTTCAAATAAATAGTAAAAACATAAACGAGATTTCTCAAAAGTTGAATCTATTGTTAAACAATAAAGAGGTCTATCAACAGATGAGTCTAAAGGCTTTAGAAAAGAGCAAGCTCTTTAATGAAGACTATTTTGAAAAGGAATCTATTAGAATTATTTCCAAATAATGGAAAGATAAATCTTGTTTTTTGGTTATAATCAATTGAAATTAAGTATTTTGATTGCATAGCATGTTTTTTGGTAATAAAAGATTAAATATTTTATAGAATGAAACGAGATAAAGTAGCCATTATTGGAACCGTTGGATTACCTGCTAAATATGGTGGGTTTGAAACGCTTGCCGAACATTTAGTAACCCATCTGTCCGATAAGTACGATTTTACTGTGTATTGTTCTAAAAAGAAATATACTGTTGAAGAACAAATTGAATCCTATAAAGGGGCTAAACTCGAATATATTGGACTGGATGCCAATGGCGTTCAAAGTATTCCTTATGATACTATTTCTATTATTAAAGCCCTGCGGTCGAATGATGTACTATTAGTACTTGGAGTTGCTGGTGCTTGGGTATTGCCGCTTGTTCGTTTATTTACAAAGAAAAAAATTATCATATCAATTGATGGAATTGAGTGGAAAAGAGATAAATGGTCTCTTTTCGCCAAACTCTATTTATGGTGGGCTGAAAAAATCGCCGTTAAATATTCCCATATTGATATTTCCGATAACGAATCCATTCAAGATTATACCGCTTTACGATATGAAACGCTGAGTCGTGTTATTGAGTATGGTGCAGATCATACATTGCAGGTACAACCTACACCTGAGGATATCGTTAAATACCCTTTTTTGTCCCAAGATTATGCCGTTAAAGTGTGTAGAATTGAGCCTGAAAATAATGTGCACATGGTGCTACAAGCTTTTAGAGCGATGCCTACTAAAATATTAGTGTTAGTGGGGAATTGGAAAAACAGTGCTTATGGTGCGGAATTAAAAGAGTCATATAGTAATGTTTCCAATATCCATTTATACGATCCTATTTACAATCAACGTGAAATTGATTTGATTCGTGGGAATGCTGCCTTGTACATTCACGGTCACTCGGCGGGGGGAACCAATCCTTCGCTTGTGGAAGCTATGTATTTATGTTTGCCTATTTTCTCCTTTAATGTTTCCTATAACAAAACGACTACAGAAAATAAAGCTATCTATTTCTCTACTGCGGAAGAATTGATTCAACATCTTAAAAATGTGAGTCAAGACGAATTGGATCAATTAAGAGTTGAAATGAAATCAATTGCATTGCGTAGATATACTTGGGATGTGATTGCAGAACAGTACAGCTTGTTGATTCAAGAAGCCTTAACTTCCGACAAAAAAAGTAGTGTATTTAGTGACGTACGTAAATTAGACCATAACGTACTTGAAAAATACCACTTGTCGCACCTTAAAAACAGTGATATGTTTTATCAAAAAAGACAATAAAGTATGGAAAATAGTTTAGAATTTAGTTTGATAGGGATATTAGCATTAGTGTTGTCAATACTGTTTATTCCAATTATTAAATCACTTGCAGTTAAATATAATTTGGTTGACAAACCTAATTATAGAAAGGTGCACGCTACTCCAGTACCTCTAGTAGGGGGAATTGCCATTGCCATCACCTCATTTATTGTTTTGGTAGCTTCTGGAAATAAATTGACGATTATTAAAGAATATTTACCGATACTTACTTCAGGTGCCATCCTTTTAATTGTAGGCGTGATTGATGATAAAAATGATGTGCCGGCCAAATACAAATTAATTATTCAATTGATTCTTTCCTATATAGTTGCCTTTTCAGGTACAAGAATCACTTCGCTTTATGGACTTCTAGGCATATATGAAATTTCGCTTTGGATGCAATATGCCCTTACTATATTAGTAATCACTGGTGTGGTTAATGCCTTCAACCTTATGGATGGAGTAGACGGATTAGTAGGAGGATTGTCCCTACTTGGCTTTACGATGTTCTTGGTAGCATCGGTGTTCTATGAAGACTATTTCTTGGGTAAATTAAGTGCCATTTTTATAGGTTCCATTATTGGTTTCCTAAAATTTAATCTCTCCAAAAAGAAGATATTTATGGGGGATGCTGGCTCGCTCTTCCTCGGGTTTATTTTGGTTACGCTTGGAATCCAATTTATGGAAAGAGAACAGATCAGCAAAGACTATAACTATGCCTATGGTTTCTTAATCTTAGTTGCCTTTTTTTCTATTCCTGTATTAGACTCACTGAGAGTATATGTAGGACGAATGAAACAAGGGAATTCTCCCTTTAAGGCAGATAAGTCCCATTTGCATCATTTGCTTTTAGCCGCAGGTCTTACCCATAAAAGAATCTCACTAGTGGTGGTGTTGTTTTGTATGATCCTCTTCTTTGTGGGTTTCGGTTTGATCTCTTTTTTCTCCACTACGATTATCATTGTAGCAATGATGGCTATTTTTTGGGCCATTGTCAAACTCCTTTTGATGATTAGTAGCTTAAACGATTGGAGTAAAACCATCAAAGCAATGGAACAGCAATAAATTCAATCATTTTATTAAGGTAGACTGATGTTTATCATATTTCTTTTTGGTTCATAATTGTAATTTTAATCAATCGTAAAATTAATCGTTATGAAACATAAAGT
>CANCJZ010000202.1 GCA_947378465.1 Flavobacteriaceae bacterium | reverse complement strand
GGGCAGGAATGGTTGTGGCAGAAGCAATGTCATTTGGATTGCCTGTAATTTGTTTAAACAATGAAGGTCCTGGCGAATTCATAAACACTAGTTGTGGTTTCGCCGTGCCTCAATTAGACTATAATAATACGGTTTCTGAATTGAAAGAAGCATTGCAAAAACTCTATTTTGACAAAGAGTTGCTCTATAATTTGAGCCTTGGTGCTAGAAAACAATTTGAAGAAAAATTTACCTGGGATAGTCGTGGAGAATATTTAAATAAAATTTATAAGACTTTGTAATTATGAGAGTGATAGCTGCACATTTGTTAAACGATTATAGCGGTAGTCCAAAAGTTTTAATGCAATTACTAAAGGGTTGGACCAAAAACAATGTTGAAACACACCTTTTTACCTGTAGTGGTCGAGAGGGATTTTTATCAAACATTCCAAATGTAGACAACCACTATTATTGGTATCAATTTGCTAAAAACCCGTTTGTTCGTTTAGCTTTTTTAACAATCAGCCAACTCTTATTAGCTTGCAAATTATTTTTCTTCTTGAAAAAATCAGATGTTCTTTATGTAAACACAGTCCTGCCTTTTGGTGCCGGAATTGTAGGCAAAATTAAAGGATGTAAAGTTATTTACCACATTCATGAAACCTCCATGAAACCTTTACTTTTAAAGAAATTCCTCTTTGGAGTTGCTCGCTGGTCTGCTTCAGAAGTGGTGTATGTGTCCAACTTTTTGGCTACCCAAGAACCCACATCTAACAAAAAAAAGGTGCTCTATAATGTGCTTGAAAAAAGTTTTGTAGATCATGCCAATTTGACTATTTCGTCGGATAAAAAAGCTCCTATTATATTAATGATTTGTTCTTTAAAAGGCTATAAAGGGGTAAACGATTTTTTATCCTTGGCAAAACTTAACCCTCAATTTACCTTTAAACTAGTCGTGAATGCAAGTCAAAATGAAATAAATAATTTTTTTATAAACGAATCAATTCCAACTAATTTGGAAGTCTATCCTACACAAAAAAACACCCACCCATTTTATCAAGAAGCGGCTATTTTAGTAAACTTATCCGATGTAAATCTTTGGGTTGAAACTTTTGGATTAACCATACTAGAGGGAATGGCTTATGGCCTACCCACTATTGTCCCTCCTATTGGTGGTGTTGTCGAACTGGTTGACGAAGGTAAAAATGGCTATTTAATTGACAGCAAAAACCATAATCTCATTTCAGAGAAATTAAATGACCTTCTCAATAATACAGCACTTTATAATTCGATGAGCCAGAGCGCAATTGAAAAAAGTAAGCTTTTTAGTGAAGATTACTTTGAAGCAGAATCCTTAAAAATCATTTCCATTTAATATAAACATTCCAAAAATTGGAATATTTATATAACTCAAAATACTGTATATCAATCATTTAGATTATTGGCTTCATTTTGGCATAGTACTTTATGTCACAAATTTAAATTAATCTACAATGGAAAAAAAGAGAGTAGCAATAATAGGAACTGTTGGTTTACCAGCAAAATATGGTGGATTTGAAACACTTGCAGATCATTTAGTAACCCATCTTTCGAATAAATATGATTTTACAGTCTATTGTTCGAAAAAGAAATACTCAAAAAAAGAACAAATCCCAACGTATAAAGGCGCAAAATTAGAATACATTAATCTTGATGCCAATGGTATACAAAGTATTCCCTACGATACGATTTCTATACTGAAAGCCCTTCGAAAAAATGATGTCTTATTAATTCTTGGTGTTGCAGGTGCTTGGATATTACCATTCATCAAATTTTTTACCAACAAAAAAATCATCATTTCAATTGACGGTATTGAATGGAAACGCGATAAATGGCCCCTTATGGCAAAATTGTATTTATGGTGGGCAGAAAAAATAGCTGTTCGTTATTCACACATTGATATTTCAGATAACGAATCTATTCAAGATTATACCGCATTGCGTTATCACACCTTAAGTAGAGTTATTGAATATGGAGCCGATCATACAATGCAGGTTAGTCCAACAGTTGAAGATTTTATAAAATATCCTTTTATGAAAGACGATTATGCGGTAAAAGTTTGCCGTATCGAACCAGAAAACAATGTTCATGTTGTCTTAGAAGCATTCAAACAATTACCAAAATCAAATTTAGTTTTAGTGGGTAATTGGAACAATAGCGAGTACGGAAGAAATTTAAAAAACAACTATAGCACTATTTCTAACATTCATATTTATGACCCCATCTATAATCAAAGAGAAATTGATTTAATTCGAGGCAATGCTGCTTTGTATATTCATGGTCATTCCGCAGGCGGCACCAATCCTTCATTAGTGGAAGCCATGTATCTTGAACTACCTATTTTAGCCTTTAATGTTTCCTACAATAGAACTACAACCGAGAATAAAGCTAACTATTTTTCCAATGAACAAGAACTTGTCAATCAATTAAAATTAGTTTCTGAAACAGAAATGGGACGTCTACGTAAAGAGATGAAATCAATTGCTTTACGAAGATACACCTGGGAAAAAATTTCAAATCAATATGACTTATTGATAAAAGAAGCTATTGCAATCGATAAAAAAAACAGTGTTTACTCAGAAATTCAGCGACTTAGCCCCGATTTTCTCGATGAATATAAATTATCCCATTTACAACACCACAATTTGTTTTACGAAAAAAGATAACGATCATGAAAACACTACTATATTTTTCAACGCTTGGAATATTATCTTCTATATTAGCAATACTTTTTATTCCTTTTATAAAAAAATTAGCCATAAAAATAAACTTAGTCGACAAACCTAATTATAGAAAAGTACACACTAGTGCTGTTCCATTAATTGGTGGGATTTCAATTGCCGCTATCGTTTATCTGGTCCTAATTGTTTCTGGTATTCAATTAGCTAACTTGAGAGAATATCTACCTATTCTTAGCTCAGGATTTGTATTGCTGGTTGTGGGCGTAATTGATGATAAAACCGATTTAAATGCAAAATATAAATTAATTATTCAATTGCTTTTGTCCTTTATTATTGCATTATCTGGAACAAGAATTACGACCTTTTACGGTTTTCTGGGTGTCTACGAAATTGCCACTTGGGCGCAATATTTATTAACCATAATCGTAATTACCGGAGTAGTAAATGCATTTAATTTAATGGATGGCGTTGATGGACTAGTTGGGGGATTATCACTACTAGGATTTACCATGTTCTTGATTTCCTCTGTGTTTTATAACGATTACTTTTTAGGAAAAATTAGTGTCATTTTTATTGGCGCCATAATCGGATTTCTAAAATTTAATTTATCGAAAAATAAAATTTTTATGGGCGATGGAGGTTCTCTGTTTTTAGGATTCATCTTGGTAACTTTTGGCATCCATTTTATGGAAAAGCAACATGCAACAAACAATTATGGATATGCCTATGGCTTCCTTATATTAGTTGCCTTCTTTTCTATTCCAGTTTTAGATTCCATGAGAGTATATGTTGGCAGAATGAAACAAGGAAATTCACCCTTTAAAGCCGACAAATCGCACATACACCATTTGCTTTTAACGGCAGGATTAACACATAAAAAAATAAGCTTGTTTGTAGTTATATTTTGTATGATCTTATTTTTTATCGGTTTTGGATTGATTTCCTATTTTTCTACCACCATAATAATTTTAGTCATCATGACCCTGTTTTGGGCTATATTAAAATTACTGCTAATGATCAACAGCTTACATGAATGGAAGTCAAAAATTAAAGAACTAGAGCACTAATAATAAAAGGATGAAGTCCAAATCAAATGAAACCCAATATAATACATTGGAACTAATAAATAGACTGGAATTGCTTCAACAGTAAATACCAAATACCACAATAATAACTATTTACCAAGAACAATAGACTATTTATGGTTCCAAAATAAAAAACCCCGATACTTTCGTATCGGGGTTTTGTTTATTAATAATCTTAAATTTTATTTTACTTGCTTTTCCATCGCCATGCTCAACTCTTCATTTTTAGCCACTTCTTCCTTGAAAAGCACCAGTATCTCCGCCGGTATTTGGTCAAAGTTGATTGTTTTTCCTCTTTTAATATCACTTATAAGGCTTTTGAGAACAAACAACTGCATGCTCTTAATTCTATAGGCCGATAATCTTGATTGGTCTTCCATAAAAAATAGCGCGAATATTTTTAGTTTGTTAGCTAATAATTACTACACAAAAGTAGTATTTTTTCTATTACACTGGGATATTTAAACGCATTTTTAACATTTAGTAACCTGTAATAATAAGTCACTAATTCTACTGGTATTCCCATTCTAATCTTAGACGAGACCGGATAATTTTTCTTGCGCAGTGAGGGGGAAATACAATGTCAAAAGCTCTTTCTATACGAAAAGACATAAGGGTACTGTTTACGGACAAAGCTCATCTTAACAAACCAAATTTTAATAAAAAACGCCGGTTGATTTACTAATCACATTTAGTAGCTTTGTATCTCAAATAATTCAAAATGGAACAAATAGCAGTAAAAACAAGTATTAAAGCCCCAATAAGCCAGGTATGGGAAAATTGGACTTCACCGAAACATATCACGAACTGGAATTTTGCGAGCAGCGATTGGCATTGTCCTAAAGCAGAAAATAATTTGGTTGTTGGAGGGGAATTTCATTACTTCATGGAAGCAAAAGACAGTAGTTTCGGTTTTGATTTTTGGGGAACTTATGTAACTATAGAAGAAGAAAAATTTCTTGAAATGGTATTAGGTGATGGAAGAAAGATGTCTGTTTTGTTTGAAGTATCAGCTAACGAAACCATAGTAACCGAGAATTTTGACCCCGAAACTACAAATCCTGTCGAACTTCAAAAAACAGGTTGGCAGCTGATCTTGGATAATTTTAAGTTATATGTTGAGAACTAGTGTTTTTAGCTAAATCTTATGAAAGCCTAGAATTTTCTTTTCAAATTAATTCCAACGATTTCATATTCAAAACCTAAGCTTATTTTAGCAGGGGATTTTCATTAACTTTTTATAATTTATTTTCTTACATTTGAATTGAATTAAAGAATAAATAATATGAAAAGAATAGTACTCCTTATATTTTCGTTGATTTTAACTGCTCAAAGCAGTAAAGCACAAACAGTGGTATTAGATCCTAATGGAGTTACCATTAAATGGACGGGCACTACTGTTCCATCTCCCTATTTTATTCAAGCAAATCCAAGAGGACCTATGGAATGGTTTGCTATTGTAGATAATTCAACTAAAAGTAATATCACTAACTATGCTAAAAACGTTCAGTCTGGGATCACTTATTTTACACCTCCTGGAACATCAACTCCCATTCCATTTAACAATATAGTAACGACCCTTGTGACAGCGATGAATAGTATGTTTAATAACGTCGCTTCCTTTAACGAACCCATCGAATCTTGGGATGTAAGTAATGTCACTACGATGAGTTATTTATTTAATAATGCTACCTCCTTTAACCAACCCATTGAATCTTGGGATGTAAGT
>CANCJZ010000201.1 GCA_947378465.1 Flavobacteriaceae bacterium | reverse complement strand
TCTAAATGCTTCCCTCCACGAAGTTGTACATCATTGCCAATCCGACAGTTTTTATCGACTATCGTATGGCTAATATAACAACGCTCTCCTATACCAATATTGATAATTCCTTTCAAACTATTAGTCCGTATTTCATCAATGTTTTGATAAAAATCATTACCCATAAGATAGGAGTCTTTAACCGTGGATCCAAAGCCAACCCGACTTCTAATCCCAACAACCGAATGGGCGATAGTAACCCCATTAATGATACAGCCCTCAGCAACAACCGACTTGTCAATTGTCGAAGCTCCTGTTATTTTGGAAGGAGGCAATACCCTAGCTCTGGTGTAGATTTTACTAGAATTGTCAAATAAATTGAACTTCGGAATATCATCCGTCAAGCCTAAATTAGCCTCAAAGAAGGAATCAATATTTCCAATGTCAGTCCAGTAGCCCTCATATTGATAACTTAATATTTTTTGATGACCAATGGCCTGCGGAATGATTTCTTTACCAAAATCTTTAGTCTCATTATTCGACATTATTTCAACCAACAACTCGCGGTTGAAAATATAGATACCCATAGAAGCTAAGTAATGTTTTCCTTCCGCTTTCGATTCTTCACTCACCTCCGATGTCCATTCGGGAAGCAAACTAGCATTGGGCTTTTCAATAAAGGAGGTAATGAAATTCTCTGAATCTGTTTTTAAGATGCCAAACTCAGGGGCTTCTTTGGCCGTCACAGGTAAAGTAGCAATGGAGATTGTAGCTCCACTTTTTTCATGGGCTTTAATCATTTCATTAAAATCCATCTGATACAATTGATCTCCCGATAGTATCAATGCATAATCAAATTCATGATTCATAAAGTGATTCATACATTGTCTAACTGCATCGGCAGTACCTTGAAACCATGTCGGATTGTCTGGCGTTTGTTCCGCAGCAAGGATGTCCACAAAGGCCGTACTAAAATGGCTAAAGTGATAGGTGTTTTTAATGTGTTGGTTTAATGAGGCTGAGTTAAATTGGGTCAAGACAAACATTCGCTTAATGTCTGAATTAATACAATTCGAAATCGGAATGTCAACCAATCTATATTTTCCCGCAATGGGTACTGCTGGTTTTGACCGACTCTCAGTTAATGGGGCTAAGCGGGATCCTTGTCCGCCACCCAAAATAATGGCTAATGTTGTTTTGTTCATCTTAAGTAAGGTATATTTTGTTATGCTTTTTCTTTTTCAAAATGTGCAATAACGGTTTCATAATAAGCATAAGTGGTTTTGGCAATCGACTCCCAACTGAATTTCTCTAAAACACGTCTTCTTCCGGCTTTTCCCATGGCATGGGCCAAAGTTTCATCGTCCAATAAAAGGTTAATTTTGGCAGCAAAGTCTCTTTGGAATGCTTCTGGATGTCTCGGATTGAAATCGGTGCGAGAAATAGGCTCTAATGGAATCAAATACCCTGTCTTTCCTTCCTCAATGATTTCGGGTATGCCGCCCACGGCACTCCCAACAACAGGTGTTTCACATGACAATGCTTCCAAGTTAATGATGCCAAAGGGCTCATAGAGTGACGGACAAGCAAATACCCTAGCATGACTGTACAGCACGCGTACCTTTTCTCGAGGCAACATTTCAGATAGTAAGATAACTCCCTTTCTTAAGGCTCTTAATTCAGCAATCAACTCTTCGGTTTCCTTAGCAATTTCTGGCGTGTCCGGAGCTCCGGCACACAATACTATTTGACAATCTCCATTAATATACTTCGCAGCCGAAATTAATTGGGATATCCCTTTTTGTCGGGTGATGCGACCCACAAATAATACAAACGGTATTTCAGGGTCTATGCCATAATCTGTTAATAAATTGTTGTCAAAAGTCGGTTTATAGAATTCTGGGTCGATGCCGTTGTGGATGACTGTTACTTTTTCAGGCGCTACGCCATAGGCTTCAATCACATCGGTTTTCATTTGCTGACTTACCGCAATTATACCATCAGCCGTGTTATAAGCATGCTGCTCTATCCAACGGGACAGAAAATAACCATTGCCCAATTGCTCAACTTTCCAAGGCCGATGGGTTTCCAAACTATGAGTAGTAAGTATCAAGGGGGATTGTAATAGCTCTCTGGAGAATATTCCGGCTAAATGGGTATACCAAGTATGGCAATGGATAACGTCTGCCTGCATTGTGAACTGCGATAAGGCTATATTCCGACTCAGATTATGAAACATATTGATGTGTGGGTTGGGTTCGTCTTCTACTTTGGCTATGGTAGATTGAATTCCCAATACATTCATGTTTTGTAGTGCTTCTTTCTGATCGCCAAAACAGCGAACATCCACTTGTCCCAATTTAGCTAACTCCCGACTTAAAAAATCAATATGAACACCAGCACCACCATAAATGTTTGGTGGAAATTCATTTGTAAAAAGGGCTATTTTCATAGGGTTAACGTTAGTTGGTTCATTTATGTTAATTTTAGTCCTAAATATAGAAAATATATTCATGGTTTAGTTGGGTACATCCTATATAAAAACTATACATTTAGGTAAATTGCTTGATATTTTAAAGGTTTAATAAATATAATTATGAAAAACACACCTGCATCACTCGAATGGCAAGATTTTGAAAAAGTAGAAATGCGAGTTGGTACTATACTAGAAGTTAATGATTTTCCGCAAGCTCATAAGCCCGCTTATCAACTTATAGTAGATTTTGGAATGGATATAGGAGTAAGGAAGTCATCCGCTCAAATCACAATGCGGTATAACAAAGAGATGTTGATAGGAAAGCAAATAATTGCCGTAGTCAATTTTCCAAAAAAACAAATTGGGAACTTCCTAAGTGAATGCTTGGTTCTAGGGTCTGTTGGAAATGATAATGATATAGTCTTGCTTACAACCGATTTGAAAGTGGTAAATGGTTTAAGAATTGGTTAATAAAAAAGGCCTAAACTTGTGGTTTAGGCCTTTTTTGTTTTTCTATGTTTTTACTATTTAAATATCATCAAAATCAATATCCGTAAAGCTTTTGTCTACTTTTACAGGCTCACTGCTCTCAACTTCATTTGTGTACTCTTTTTTGAAATCTTTTTGATGTCTTTCAGAAATTACTTCCTCCCCCTTATGATTCAATACATAAGCCGTCATTTCTTCTAAAATCTCTGAAAAAGCAGCAAAATCTTCTTTATATAAATAGATTTTGTGTTTTTTGAAATGGAACGATCCATCTTCTTCAGTAAACTTTTTGCTTTCAGTAATAGTGATGTAATAATCATCCGCTTTGGTAGCTCTCACATCGAAGAAATAAGTTCTTCTTCCTGCTCTTAAAACTTTAGAAAAAATCTCATCTTTTTCTAACATATCATTTTCTCTCATATTCTTTCGTTCGATTAATAGTGTTTCTATACAGTTCAAAAATGGTAAAATTTTTGTTACGAAACAACAATTAATTTAATTCTTTTTCCGAAAGTTGCTTAAAGTATAATTCGGCATAATACCCTTTCTGGTTTAGTAATTGATTATGAGAACCTTCTTCAATTATTTGTCCTTCTTCTAAAACAATAATTTTATCTGCATTCTTAGCCGAAGAGATCCTGTGACTCACAATAATGGTGGTTTTGTATTTAGATATTGCCAATAAATTATTCAAAATCTGCTCCTCTGTTTCCGTGTCAACTGCTGATAAACAATCATCAAACAATAGTATTTGAGGATCTTTAATAATGGCTCGTGCAATAGAAACCCGCTGCTTTTGTCCTCCAGATAAGGTTATGCCTCTTTCACCCAATATGGTTTCATATTGTTTGTTAAACCCCATGATGTTATCATGGACCACGGCGTTTTTGGCTGCAGTAACAACCTCTTCATCTGTCGCATCTTCTTTCCCAAATTTAATGTTGTTTTTTATAGTGTCAGAAAACAAAAAAGAATCTTGCGGTACTATACCTATACTGTTGCGCAGATCATGTAAATTGATTTTACTCAGTTCTTTTCCGTCTATGATGATTTGACCCTCATTTATATCATAAAGGCGTGTGAGTAGTGATAGGATACTCGATTTCCCCGAACCGGTCTTCCCTAAAATAGCCAAGGTTTCCCCTTTTTTTACGGTAAAAGAAATGTTGTGCAGCGCCCTAATGTTAGTGTCATCATAAGTATAGCCTACATTCTTAAATTCGATTTCACCCTCAATTTGACTAGGAAGGGGGTTAGCGTTTTTTATTTCAGGGGCAATCATCAAAAACTCATTAATCCTTTTTTGTGATGCTTCTGCTTCTTGTACCAATGAAGAAACCCATCCTATAGAAGCCACAGGCCATGTTAACATATTGACATACAAGATAAACTCTGCTATAGTTCCAATGCTTTTGATACTGCCATTAATATACATCATACCCCCAAAGTAGATTACCACCAAGTTACTAATTCCAATCAATGCGATCATTAAGGGGCCAAATAAGGACTGCACCTTAGCCAGATTCATGCTTTTAGCCTTGCTTTCTTGAGCCAAATCAATCATATTATTTTTATATTTAACTTCCAAAGAATAGGCTTTAACCACACGTATCCCCGAAAATATCTCCTGGGAAAAGCTAGATACCTTGGATAAATACTGCTGAAAAATAGTACTACGCTTATTAATTTCAGAACTTAATTTATATATTATGAAGGCTAGAATTGGTAATGGTAGAATAGTGTATAAAGTCAATAGAGGAGATACATTGCACATGTAGATTATGACTACCGTAAAGCTAATAAAGGTGTTAATGGAATACATTACTGCTGGGCCAACATATTGTCTTACTTTAGCAACATCTTCACTAATTCGGTTCATTAAATCACCCGTTCGATTACGTTTGTAAAAGTTTTGATCTAATACTTCATAATGTTTGAATACTTCATTTTTTAAATCAAACTCCACATGTCGTGACATTACAATTAAGGTTTGGCGCATCAAAAAACGTAATATTCCCGCTATAAGCGTTGTAACTAATATCCAAATAATGTTATAGATTAATTCAGATTTAACCATTTCGGCACTTAATTTATTACCGTGGAAATCTTCAATTATTTTAAATGATTTACTTATCAGCTTAGGAGTGTATAAAGAAAAGATTTGGGAGGCAATCGTCATTAAAATTCCTAATAAAAAATGGAATTTGTATTTGATAAAATATTTGTTTAAATATTGAAGTTCTTTCATTGTATACTCAAAGAATTAGGTTCAAATACCTTTTTTATGTTAAAATTATTGAATATTATTAAATTATAGTATTCTTCGTTTAAATTGATTTTATTAACAAATCACTAATTAATTCTGATTATAGTGAGTTTTATTGAATAAAGTTATAATTTTGCGCAGACTTTTTTGAAAAGTCTTAAATTAATTTATTTCAAAAAATGACTTCAGAAATCACAACCCCAATAGAGTTAAAAAAGATGGACCCGGTTTTCGGCCAACTTTCTTTTGACAACCACGAGCAAATTGTTTTTTGTAACGACAAAGATACAGGATTAAAAGCAAT
>CANCJZ010000200.1 GCA_947378465.1 Flavobacteriaceae bacterium | reverse complement strand
GCTATTGCTATTTTTGGATTGATATTAAAATCAATCGTATGAAAAATAGAACCCCTGTTATTCCATTAAGTAGTATTGTAGTGCTGCTTTTATTGAATGCTTTTCCAATGAATGCACAAGTGCAACTGGGAATTAGAAAAATGAATGTCTTTGGACAAATATCCTATTCGTCGCCCACTAATGAATTGAAAAATTATTATTCTTTAGGCGATTTGATGAAATTTTATGTTGGGGCTGAATTACCTTTTTTAGCGGCTAATTATGGTAAAAAAACCACAACAGGCATTAGTATAGCGGCTTTAGTGGATCATGAAAAAGCCAACTTTGAAAGTGGTGACTATTCCACTGATGGAATGGATGTCAAAATGACTTCGTTTGGACTTCGCATTCGTCCTTTTGCAAATATGGCAGTTTATGCTCCAAAGGGAAAAATCGTTAATGGAAGTTATGTAATCGTTACTACTCATAAAGGGACCGGTATTGATCAACATGGGAATTCGATTCCTACGGAATATACAACTACACAAACTTTACCTATTTGGAGTGATGAAGGAACTAAGTTGATAGTAACGATGTTGCTTTCAGGTTTATATTTTGATTACGGAAAATCCAATATGACTTTTATAGAACCTCCTTATCAAACCGTGCACCGCAGTGCAACAATGTATAGTTATGGTTGTTCTCCTACTATTGGAGCTGCTAAAAAAATAAATATGTATGTTGATTTGGGAATCCGTCAATACAAATGGATCAATAGTATGGGGACTACTTCAGGAATTAAAACTTGGCATATTGGTTTTGGAATTGGGTTTAATTTAAAGTAAAAAAAAATGAAAAAATCAATTTTTATACTTGCTGTGCTTGGGATATTAAACACAAGCTGTTCTCCAACCGATAAATCCTCAAATGATGGTGGTAATTTAATTGGAAAAACACCTAAATTAATCTCGGAATCTAATGGGTGGCATGTGCTTAGTGGACAACGCGTTCCTTTGAGTGCTGGAGAGATGCCAGTTCAATTACAAATTGAAAATGGACATTTTAGTCAAAGCTATCAAGGGATGTTTTATGTCAATCCAAACATAACTACCTTTGATTATGCGAGAGCCAATGCTCAAGGGGATTCTATTTTTATCAAAAATGTTAACAATTTGGAATATGCTCCTTTCTTTTACAAGGAAGGCGATGCTTCGGATGTGCGTTATGGAACTTATTATGTGCAAGCAGGAGCTTATTCAAGTCATGCGCCAACGGGACTGAATGGTATCGGGCCAGGCACCTTAGATACCAATACTCAAATCCATACTTTTACTAGTAATGTAACGCGAAGTTATAAGTTTTCTAATCCCAATTTGTTTATGTATTATGATGGGAATACTGGAGGAATAAAGGCCTATCGTATTGGAACAAATCAGGTGATTGATTTGACGAGTACTACTTCTACCAGTTTTTCGGCGATTAGTTATAAAGGAACTTTGGATATTGATGAAACCTATTGCAAGGCTAATCCAACTCATATCAAAGCTTTTTATGCTAGCAATAATAATGGTATTAGTTACAACGGACATTCGCCAAATTACATTAATATTTATTCCGTAGACGATGTCAATAAAATGGTCTTTAGAGACTCTACTTCAGCCTACAGAGTGCAAGCTTCAGGGATAGATAGTAAAGTGTCCTGCAATGATGCAAATAATGTATACTTTTTCTTTAGTAGTTATACGAATGCAAACAACGTAAGTGGCACTGATAAAAATATATTGCTTTTGGTGTATAACAAAACCACTCAAAAGATTACTCAAAAACAATTGTTATCCCAGTTTTCTGATGTGAAAGAGGCTTTTGTGATCCCTTCTAAAAATCAAATTTTCTTAAATTCTACTTCAGGTTTATTCAAAATGGATTTGTCCAATAATGCCATTACTAATGTCACCCCACAATGGTTGCTCGATAATGGAAACTTAATTCCTCCATTAGCGATTGCAACAGATGGAAATAAACTATATGCCATTATTGGCTCTGCTTTTGGAAAATACAGTCCAGCAGTAACAAATCTTATTTATTATGAGTAACTTGGAGGATTGAAATCCTTAAGCTTTGAAAAAACATTCCTTTTTGCTGATAATTTTCATCTTTTGTGTATGTTCTGTCGATGCACAAACTATTGGCGATTTGTTAGAACGGCTGAATGGTGTCGCTTATAGTACAGATCCTCCGAGAACGAAAGAAAGTTTTGCCAAATTATATAGAGCAACAACCCTCTATGTAGATCAAGGAATTGGAAAGAACTATTATTCGGATGATGATTTTATAATTAGCACTGAAGTTAAATTTGGAGATGCTTTTTTTGTTGCCATTAATGATACTGTCCCAAAAACCTATGGATGGTCTATCGCCTTAAACGATAGTTTGACGGCAAACTGTAATGATATTCAGCGGATATTATTAGCGATCAATGCACACATTAATGATGATTTGCTGCCTACTTTATTGTCTTTGGAAGATCGAGGGGATCCATTGCAACGAAAAGCAGATATGGATAAAGCAGGTGTTCAAATAATGAAATTGATAGATACTGTTTTTGTGAAATATCAGCAGCATTGCCCAAAGATGTCTTTTATGGATCGAATCATTTATAAATTTTCTAAAAATAAAATCGAACGATTGATTTTAAAAGAAAGAGAGGCTATTTGGAACAGGTATATGAAGATAAAAGCTCATCAAGAATTGCGAGAGCTTATTTTGAAGGAGCAATTTGAAGAAACAAAAGCGATGGTAAATAAAATTCTTTACCCAAAAGGATTTGAGAACTATTTTTTAAAACGGCTGAACAGGAAATATGCCATTCCCTCGGATGTTTTTTTTAAAGAAATTATTTAAAAGAAATGGACGCGTCACGACAACGCGTCCTTTTCATTATAACAAAAAGAATAACTATAGTTTATTTGATAAACTGCTCCATCCGCCGCCATTCATTGCGTCAATTCCGTTGCTTTTAAGGATGGAAGTAGCTTGTGCACTCCGCATTCCACTAGCACAACAAGCAATAATAGGTTTGTTTAATTTTTTGATAGCATCAATTTGATTGCCAATGGTGTTCAAAGGGATGTTTTTGGATCCTTTGATATGTCCTCCAATATATTCAGCAGGAGTTCGGACATCAATAATCACCGCTCCTTTGTCCATAAACTCTTTTACACTTTCGGATTTGCCGCTCAAACCGAGCATACTTAATAGTCCCATATGGTTTTATTTTTATTTTTGACAAATGTAAAATCTTCTCTTGGACAAATAAGTAACAAAGGTTACTCAATTCAAAATTATCTTTATATTTGAAATCCTATGAAGATTATAGATAGAAAAACAGAAATTGTCAATGTAGCGGCCAAGCTTTTTAAAGAAAAAGGCTATAGTGCCGTAACCATGAGAGATATTGCTCAGGCGATGGACATCAAAGCCGCAAGTTTATACAATCATATCAAATCCAAACAAGAAATCTTGGTGTTGATTGTAATTGAAATCGCTGAAGAATTTACTTCGGTAATGCAAGATATAGTAACTTCCAATTGCAGTGCCATTCAGAAAATTGAGCGCGTAATTCAATTGCACATTGATATTACTTTGCGCAACTCCGATGCACTAGCGTGCTTGAATAATGATTGGATGCATCTTACCGATAGCGAATTATCCTACTATATTAAAATGCGCAATGATTATGAACAAAATTTTAGAAGCATCATTAAAGAAGGTATTCGCAATGCCGAAATTCAAGATGTGAATGTAGAAGTAATTATCTTTTCTACCTTATCTACCTTGCGAACGCTTTATTTATGGTATGATAAAACAAAAAGCCTTAACGAGAAGATTTTAAGAGAAGACATGGCCAAAGTGCTGCTCAAAGGCATTGTGTAGTTCCTAAAAAAAGGGGCTTAAAATTAGTTAGAATGAAAAAATTACAACGTTTTCGTGAAGTAAAGAAAATTTAATTAAATTTGCATAGCAAACTAACAATTGTTAGTTTTATTAAAAGATCTATTTTATGGCAAAATTTCATAGCATAAAAGTTGCTGCTGTTTATAAAGAAACGAAGGATTGTTCGGTTATACAGTTTGATATACCGGAATCATTACAATCGGAATTCCAATACAAACAAGGACAACATTTGACTCTTAGAACCACTATTGATGGTAAAGAAGTACGTCGTTCGTATTCATTATGTTCCAGTCCTGTAGAAGATAAATGGGAAGTAGCTGTTAAAAAAATCGAAGGAGGTTTGTTCTCTACCTTCGTTAATGAAGCATTAAAAACAGGGGATACTTTAGATGTAATGCCTCCTAATGGAACCTTCTTTACAGAAGTCAATCCAACCAAAGCAAAAAATTACATTGCTTTTGCTGCTGGAAGCGGTATCACACCAATTCTTTCTATTATTAAAACCCATTTGGCTGCGGAACCTAATAGTACATTCAAATTGTTCTATTTGAATGGAACCGTAAAATCAATCATCTTTAAAGAAGAAATTGAGCAGTTGAAAAATATCTATTTCAACCGCTTTGAAATCTTTTATTTCTTGACCAAAGAACACCGTTCGTCAGAATTGTTCAACGGTCGTTTTTCTAAAGAAAAAATACAAGTTTTAACCGACAAGATTATTGATGTACCTTCAACCGACGAATGTTTTATCTGTGGACCTGAAGAGATGATCTTTTTGTTGCGCGATGAATTGGTAGCAGCCGGGATGTCTAAAGAAAATATTCATTTTGAGTTGTTCAACACTGGTTTGTCTGAAGAAGACAAAAAACGCATCAGCAAAATTGTTGAGAAAAAAGTAGAAGGAACCGAAGTAACCATTATTGATGGTGGAAAAGAATTCCACTTTGTGATGGGAGAAGATTTTGATAACATTTTGGATGGAGCGATTGCTGCAGGAGCTGATTTGCCTTACGCTTGTAAAGGTGGAGTGTGCAGTACGTGCCGTTGTAAAGTGGTAGAAGGAACTACCGAAATGAAATTAAACTATTCGTTGGAAGCCGATGAATTAGCTAAGAATTATGTATTGAGTTGCCAAGCAGTTCCTACTTCGAAAAAAGTAGTAGTGGACTTTGGCTTATAAATAATAACTGAATTTAATAACAGCAAAAGTTATGTCAGAACAAGAAATTAAAAGTTTAGAGGCAATGTTTGAGGCGCGTATCGCCAATGATGAGAAAATCGAACCAAAAGATTGGATGCCGGAAAAATACCGTAAAACACACATTCGTCAAATGTCACAGCACGCCCATTCCGAAATTGTGGGAATGTTGCCAGAAGGAAATTGGATTACACGTGCTCCTTCTTTAAGAAGAAAAGTAGCCTTGTTAGCTAAAATCCAAGACGAAGGAGGTCACGGTTTGTATTTGTACAGTGCAACGGAAACCTTAGGGATCTCCCGTGATGAATTGATAGAACAATTGCATACTGGTGAAGCTAAATATTCCAGTATCTTTAACTATCCTGCTTTAACTTGGGCAGATATGGGAGCCATTGGA
>CANCJZ010000199.1 GCA_947378465.1 Flavobacteriaceae bacterium | reverse complement strand
ATAGTCGTGGCCCAAAAGCTCTTTGATTTTGCGATTGTGCTCTTCGAAAATAGGGATAAGCATGCGTTCCCGTTCTTTCTTGCCCTGGTACTCGTTTTTGAAGCTTTCAAAGGTAATTGGAACCTCATTCATAAATAGTTTCTTCTCGGTTTCATAAACGATAGCTCTCATCATTTCAAGTTGTCCGTTAATCATACGAGCTTCCTCTGAGTTGCCTTTCAATTTGCCAGCTTCTGAGGACCATTTGTCTTCTTCGATGAAATGACCTGAGCTGACATCAAAACGTTTTCCGTTGATGGTTATACGCTGGTAGATTGGCATTTGCCCATGTGCATTGACTTTAGATTTTCTCAAATAATAAAGTACGGTGATTTTTGTTTTCATTTTAGGTAACCTTTTTATGTTAATTAATATACTTTAATCAACAATATAAGTCAAGATGTTCATTGTGTGAACCCCTTATTTTATTAGGGTTAAGCTAAAATTCGGTGCACTTTTTTTTCAAGGTGTCCCGGTGCACCGATTGTGCACCTATTTTATGGGAAAACATGAATAATTTGGCAATTCGGTGAAAAGAAAAAACCCTTTAAACGTTGAGTTTAAAGGGTTTTAGTTCATTTTGATAAAATATCAGCGGAGAAAGAGGGATTCGAACCCCCGGACCTGTTACAGTCAACAGTTTTCAAGACTGCCGCAATCGACCACTCTGCCATTTCTCCAATAAGTCGTGCCCCAATTGCTTGTTGCGGTTGCAAATATAGCAACCTTTTTCATTTTGCAAAAAGAAAATGCGTAAAAAATATACTTATTTTTAGGCACGGAGGCTATTCCTTTCAATCTCTGTTAATTAACACCCTTGAAAGCTTGTTCTTTTTTTTAATAGGGAACGTATTCAGTAATCTCTAAGCCATAGCCAATCATTCCAACTCGTTTTGTTTGCATTGTATTGGTTAATAATCGGATTTTGGAGACATCGATGTCATGTAAAATTTGGGCTCCAATACCAAAATCCTTTACATCCATTTTTATCTGAGGTGCTTTTTTGACGCCTTCACTTTGCAATTGTTTTAATTCGGTCAATCGACTAAGTAAATCTGAGGAATCGATTTCTTGGTTTATGAATAGAACAGCTCCTTTACCTTCATCAATAATGTGCTGGAATAGTTCTTCCAACTTTTTATCTACATCATTAGTCAATGTGTTTAGGATATCATTATTGGATTGGGTTGAATTAATACGAGTAAGTATGGTATCTCCCAAATTCCATGTTCCTTTGGTTAAAGCCAAATGTACTTGTTTGTTGGTTGTTTGTTGATACGCTCGTAATCGAAAGGTTCCAAAACGTGTTTCGATTTCAAAGTCTTCTTTTTTCACAATTAAACTGTCGTGTTGCATGCGATAAGCCACTAAATCTTCTATGGAAACTAATTTTAAATCAAAACGTTTTGCAACTTCTACCAGTTGGGGTAAACGCGCCATTGTTCCATCTTCATTCATGATTTCGACAATGACTCCGGCCGATTTGAATCCTGCTAGTCGCGCAAAGTCAATTGCAGCCTCTGTATGGCCTGTTCTTCTCAAAACACCGCCTTGCTTTGCTGTTAGCGGAAAGATATGACCAGGGCGAGCTAAATCATAAGGCTTAGTGTCCTCATTAACCAACGCTAAAATTGTTTTAGCACGGTCGGCTGCTGAAATTCCCGTTGTTACGCCGTTACCTTTCAAATCTACAGAAACGGTGAATGCGGTTTCCATATGATCGGTGTTGTTTTTTACCATAGAGTGCAACTCTAATTCGTTACAACGCTTTTCTGTTAATGGAGCGCAGATTAATCCTCTTCCATGCGTAGCCATAAAGTTGATCATTTCGTGGGTTACTTTTTCGGCTGCTGCTAAAAAATCTCCTTCATTTTCACGATCTTCATCGTCAACCACTATAATGACTTTTCCTTGACGGATGTCTTCAATCGCTTCTGCTATAGTATTTAGTTGTATTTTAGTATTGTAGGTGTTGTCCATTAGACCTTAGATTTAGAAATAATTTCTTTTAAATAACTGTAATTAAAAAGGTAAAACAAGATATAAAAAGGAAACCCTCCCAGTAGAACTGTAATTAAATTTAATTCGTTTGTTTTGTGACAATTGACACTTATCGTTTTGATTATATTTTGTGATTTCCATAAAGTGGCAAAAAATAGTAAGGCTAAAAAGAGCGTGACACTTATAAATGGAATTCCTTGCAGTAGATCCAATCCAACAATCAAAAGTAATATCAGATTGCAAACTAGCGCTATAAGACTAAATTTTTTATAGTCCTTATTCAATTCTATAATTACATTGTAGTTAATTGGTGCTGTAACTGCGGTTGGTTCCGCTAGGTTATTGGCATCAGGAGTAGGATCAAATGCCAGGTTTTCATTTGTAGTTTGGCTAACCAATTCTTCATCATTTTCAGGAAAGAATCGATTGTATAACGTACTGAACCAGTCAAAATTAATCGATATCCCCTTATCAGCAGTAGCTCTTTTTGTTAGTACTATAGCTAAAGGAAGCAAAACCATAGTTGATAGCCAGCAACCAAGAAAAGCAGACATTCCATTTTCTTGTGCTACTCTTTTACCAAAAGTATTTATGAAATGAAAAGTAATGAAGATTAAGATTGCAAAAACGATTGGCAATCCCAATCCTCCCTTGCGGATAATTGCTCCTAATGGTGCTCCAATAAAAAACATTAAAATACAGGAAAAAGCAATAACAAATTTGTCGAACAATGCTATCCAATGCTCGTTAATAATTTTTTGCTTTTCATCTAATTCGAACTTTGAATTTTCTAATGTAAAATTAGTAGCGTCAATATAACTTCCAGCGACTCTTAAAATTTGTGTTTTATCAGTAGGAGTGAAGTTTTTAATTAAATCATTTTGGTCTAATGCAACTGTAGTTCCGGTAGTGATACTGCCATTGGCACTATTAACAGTGCGTTGGTATATGTTTTCAGAATAGGAAAGTACATCTTTTCTATAATTTTTTTGAAGTGAATCCAAAGTGTATTTTAATTCACTAACTGTAAGCATTGTATTGGTATTGGTGATTTGGCCTTCATCCAAATTAGCATTGTTCAATTTAGATAAATCAATATTCAAAACATATCGTTTAAAGGAACTTTTAGCAAAAGGCCATTTTTTACGATCTTCATATTTTTGCGGAATAATGTCTTCATAATAGTTTCCATCCTTCAAAACTAATTTTAACACGTTGGAATTTTCACTACTTACTAATTCTCCTTTTTTAGCCTTAATTACCGTTTTACTTCCTTCTCCATTGTCTGATTTTCTATGAATGGTAACCAAATCAAGGTATTTCCCGTTATCTCCTGACTTCTTTTCTACTTTAATATTGTAATTTCCTATTTCGCTAAACTGACCTTCTGCAATAGCCATAGCAGGTTTTACTTGTGCAATATTTCTGCGGAAATTGACAAATTTATATTCGGCATAAGGGATTACATTATTAGCGAAAATAAATGCAACAACGGTAAGTATTAGGATAAAATAGATTAGACTTCGCATAGCTCTTTGCAAGGAAATCCCTGAAGATTTCATGGCGGCAAACTCATAATTTTCAGCTAAACTGCCAAACGTCATGATAGAAGATAATAAAACGGATAAAGGAAGTACTAAGGGAACAACACTTGGCATTTTGAAAAGCAAAAATTTGCCTATCATGAACAGATCTAAATCTTTTCCAGCGAGTTCAGATATAAACAGCCAAACAACTTGAAGTATGAATATAAAAAACAGAATTACAAATACCGTAGCAAATGTAATTAAGAAGGATTTTAATAAGTACTTGTCCAGTATTTTCACCCGAGCTTAATCTAATTTATTGATATAGTATTTAGGATATTTACTCGCTGCAAAGGTAAACTGATTTTTGGATAAAGGTTGATTGGTTTTAAAAGAATTAACACTAAGGGTCGTTTTAGTTCCATTTTTTCCAATCTCTATCACATTGTAAATGTTTTTAGTTTGGGAATCGATTCCTAAAAGGATCTCTTTTCGTTGGTCTTTTGTACTTGCTGGAACCAATTTGATGTATTGAATTTTGCGGCCTTTAACGTCTTGCAAAATATCCCATGTAAATTTATATCCCGAATTAAAAAAAGTTAACATTTTGGCAGGGGTAATGGCTTTTTCATCGCTATCATTTAAACTAGAAATTGTGATTTCTTCATCTTCTGGGACAATAGTATAACTTTTTTTACCATCAAATATCTTGGTGACTCCCATAAAGTTCAATACATATTTGTTGCCCTCTAATAATAAGTTTCCTTTACTTTCTTTATTGATATTTTCTTTAGCGTTGTTAAGGGAGTATTTAAAATCTATAGAGATGTTGTTATAGGACTTAATTTTGGACGTAACTTGATCTAGTAAATCTTTGGCTTTTTTATCTTGTGCCTGACTTGTAAAACTTACTAAAAGTAACAGAGCAATCGATAGTAATTTGTTCATTTTAAGAATTGTTTTGTTCATTGTTAAAAAACTGTTCTAAAGAAGTCAAATCGGTTATGTTTACACTACGCGCTTTACTTCCTTCAAACGGACCTACAATTCCAGCAGCTTCTAATTGATCAATTAATCGTCCTGCACGGTTATAGCCCAGTTTCAATTTTCTCTGCAATAATGATGCCGAACCCTGTTGGGCTGTAACAATTATCTCTGCAGCTTCTCTAAACATGCTGTCTCTTTCTGTAATATCAAATTCTAAATTTACACTACTACCATCTTCCCCTACATATTCTGGAAGGAGGTATGCGCTCGCATAGGCTTTTTGTGAGCCAATATAGTCAACAATTTTTTCTACTTCTGGAGTATCAACAAAGGCACATTGAACGCGAACTAAATCATTTCCGTTTGAGAATAAAAGATCTCCACGTCCTATTAACTGGTCGGCTCCCCCTGAATCCAAAATGGTTCTTGAATCAATTTTGGAAGTAACCCTAAAGGCAATACGCGCTGGGAAGTTGGCCTTAATCATCCCCGTAATAACATTAACTGATGGCCTTTGTGTGGCAATAATTAAGTGAATCCCAATGGCACGAGCCAATTGCGCTAGTCGTGCTATAGGCGTTTCAACTTCTTTACCAGCCGTCATAATTAAATCGGCAAACTCATCTACTACTAAAACAATGTAAGGAAGAAAACGGTGACCGTGCTCGGGATTTAATTTACGGGACTTGAATTTCTCATTGTATTCCTTAATATTACGCACCATGGCATCTTTCAATAAAGAATACCGATTGTCCATTTCTAAACAAAGCGAGTTTAAGGTGTTAATTACTTTATTGTTGTCTGTTATGATGGCATCTTCCGTATCAGGTAATTTGGCCAAATAATGACGCTCTATTTTATTAAAAAGAGTCAGCTCAACTTTCTTAGGGTCTACTAAAACAAACTTTACTTCGGCAGGATGTTTTTTATATAATAATGAAGTTAATACCGCATTTAAACCAACAGATTTTCCTTGACCAGTAGCACCCGCCATAAG
>CANCJZ010000198.1 GCA_947378465.1 Flavobacteriaceae bacterium | reverse complement strand
AAAAGTCACCAAACTTCACAATGTCCTAAAAACCACTGAAGGAATCAATAAATTACAATTAGAGGACTTTATGACTGTTGCACGAAGAATTAAAGGCAAACGTCTTTCCAAAATAAATCCTGATGAAGGAACTACACATCATTCCACATCCCATCTTAGCTTTGCCCAGCGAACCAATAATTTCGATATTCTAATTTCATTCCTTATAAACACCCCTAACTACAATCCTAACGAAATCGAATATCAAATTGATTCACTATTACAATATAAAAGCCAAATGCTACAAGCAACTGAATTGGTAAATACAACTTACATTGCATTAAATAATGCACGTTCTCTCAAAAACGATATAATGTATCGCTCTCAAAATAACCTTGTAGAAACATTCAACAAAGCAAAAGCCTATTTACTTACAATTATTGATACAGAATCTGTACAACATAAAGCAATCTCTAACATTGTTTTTAAAATAAACTAAGCTCCCGCAAAAAGGAAATAAGCTTCCGCAAAAAGGAAATAGCCTTCCGCAAAAAGGAAATAGCCTCCCGCAGAAATGAAATAGCCTTCCGTCTCTGTAAATACGGCCTGTTACAAAATAGAAATGCCTTGTTCCATTCCGATATTTATATATAAAAAATAAAATAAGCAACGGACATTTCTAATAAGCCAACTGTAGTATAATCTTAAACACATTCCAAAAACCAACCGCTGCCTTTTATATTCTAACCAACCACGCTATTGGATAAACCAAGAAATGCCATTCCCACACCCAAAAAAAACTATAAAAAATCAGATTAATTATTTTACTTTTACAAAGTGTTAGTCTTACGGTCACAAACAACAGTCATACAAACACAATTTGATAATTCAAACCCAATATGTCGATTTCAAGCAATCTATTAGCGATTAAGCAAACACTTCCCGAAGGAGTTGCTCTTGTTGCTGTTTCTAAAACCAAACCTATTTCTGACTTGATGCAAGCTTATGAAGCAGGCCAACGTATTTTTGGTGAAAATAAAATCATGGAAATGACCGACAAATGGGAAGCAATGCCTAAAGACATTCAATGGCACATGATCGGTCATGTACAAACCAATAAAGTAAAATTCATGGCCCCGTATGTACAATTAGTACACGGTGTGGACAGTCTCAAATTATTAGAAGAAATCAACAAACAAGCCGCTAAAAACAATAAAGTAATTGATTGTTTACTCCAAATGTATATTGCCAATGAAGAAACTAAATTCGGTTTAGACACCTCCGAATTAATGCAAATCATCAATTATATCCATACCCATCCCGACCAATTGCAACACATCCGTATTGTAGGTTTAATGGGAATGGCTACCTTTACAAAGGACGAATCACAAATCAAAAATGAATTTTCAAATTTAAAATCCATTTTTGACACCCTAAAACAACAACCCACCACACACAACCTTCAACCCTCAATCCTCTCCATGGGAATGAGCGGCGATTACCAACTGGCAATCCAATGCGGTAGCACCATGGTCCGTATCGGAAGTAGTATTTTTAGTGTGTAGGTTTATTACAGGTTATAAGTTCTAGGTTATAGGTTCTAGGTAATTGAGAATTGATAAGAAAGATATAATAGCAAATATTCACGATGTTTATTTGGAACATAGAACTTACAGCCTACATCGTATAGATATTAAAGAATTTGCCATTCCCTTTAAGGACGACATAAATAAGGAGATATAAAAAAAAGAAGGAAACAAAAATAGAAATTGGTCAACACTAGTCAAGCTAGATTTAAAATAATATATAGCACAAAATAAAGTTCACAACCTAAAACCAACCTAAAACCAATCTAACCACAAAGTAAACAACCTACAACCTACAACCTACAACCTTAAAAAATGTATGCAATACTAGACATAGAAACCACAGGAGGACAATTCAACGAAGAAGGGATTACCGAGATTGCCATCTACAAATTTGATGGGCATGAAGTGGTTGATCAATTCATCAGTTTGGTCAATCCCGAAATTCCTATTCAACCGTTTGTGGTCAAACTTACTGGAATCAATAATGCAATGTTGCGAAGCGCTCCCAAGTTTTACGAAGTAGCCAAGCGTATTATTGAAATTACGGAGGGTTGTATCATTGTGGCACATAATGCCTCATTTGATTATAGAATATTGCAAACAGAGTTCAAACGTTTAGGCTTTGATTTTGAAAAAGAAACCCTTTGTACAGTCGAACTTTCTAAAAAAATAATCCCCGATTTACCTTCCTATAGTTTGGGTAAATTAGTTCGAACTTTAGGAATCCCTATGTCCGACAGGCACCGAGCCAGCGGCGACGCTATAGCAACTGTAAAACTATTCAAAATGCTTTTAGCCAAAGACACTGAGAAAGAAATCATTCGTAGTTTGGTCAAAAAAGAAATCAAATCAGGAATGTCTCCTAAGTTGTTGGATATCGTCGAAAGTTTACCCAATAGAGTAGGAATATACTACATTCATAATGAAAAAGGCGAATTGATTTATATAGGCAAAAGCAAAAACATCAAAAAACGCATCAACCAACATTTTACAGGAACAACCAATAAGAGCAAAAAAATTCAGTTTGAAGTCTATGCCGTAACTTATGAAGAAACAGGTAGCGAACTGATAGCACTCCTCAAAGAAAGCGAAGAAATCAAGATTAATAAACCCAGATACAACCGTGCACAACGAAAAAGCATTTTTCAATGGGCTTTATACGATGTGCTAGACGATCAAGGCTATCTCAATCTGAAATTGATGAAAGCCGACGGAAGGAAAAAAGAAATTACCTCTTTTACAACCCTTCAAGAAGGTAAAAATGCCTTATATCGCATCACTGATCAATACCATTTGTGTCAAAAATATACCGGATTATACGAAACTCAAAAAGAGTGTTTTCAGTATAAAATAAAAGAATGCGACGGCGCCTGTATCGGTAAGGTAACTCCTGACGAATACAATTCAAGAGTAGAGCACTTTATGGCCAACAGCAGTTTTGAACACCTTAATATGGTAGTCATTGACAAAGGCCGAAATGTAAATGAACGTAGTGCGGTGCTCATTGAAAACGGAATTTATAAAGGCTATTGCTTTTATGATTTGAATTACCAAATCAATACATTGGAGATATTGAGAAATATTTTAATTCCAATGCAAAACAATCGCGATACACGAACTATTATTCAAAGCTATATTAGAAAAACCAAAGGACTCAAAATTGTAAAATTTTAATCCATTACCATTGATACCCTCTTGAATTACTTAATTACCATCATAGGACCTACCGCAATTGGCAAAACTGCCCTCAGTATTGCATTGGCACAACACTTTCAATGTGATATTATTTCTTGCGATAGTCGTCAATTCTTTAAAGAGATGCGCATAGGAACTGCTGTTCCTTCCGCCAATGAGTTAGCCGCAGCACCCCATCATTTTATACAAAATAAATCCATTGCTGAATCCTACACCGTTGGTGATTTTGAAAGGGAGGCACTTGCAGTTTTAGATAATTTATTTAAAAAGAATCCCATCCAAATCATGGTTGGAGGATCAGGACTTTATGTCGATGCATTGCTAAAAGGCATGGACCACTTTCCAGATATTGACAACAAAGTAAGAGATGAAGTCCGAAAAAGCTATGAAGTAGAAGGTATTTCCTATCTTCAAAACCAATTGAAAGCCTTGGATCCTGATTTTTATAATAAAATTTTAAACGAAAATCCACAAACGCTTCAAAATCCACAACGACTGATGCGCTTTGTAGAAGTTTGCACCGGAACCGGACAGCCGTATTCGTCTTTTCTTCAACAAGACAAAGTACAACGCCCTTTCACACCCATTGTCATAGGTTTAGAAGCCGATCGTGAAATAATGTACAACCGAATCAACCAACGAGTAGACATTATGATGAATGAAGGTCTATTAAAGGAAGCTCAAGACTTATTAGAATACAAACATTTGAATGCGCTCCAAACTGTTGGCTATAGAGAACTTTTTGGATATTTTGATGGCGACTACAATTTAGATTTTGCCATCGATGAAATCAAAAAAAATACTAGACGATTCTCTAAACGCCAACTCACTTGGTTCAAACGCACCGAAAACGTTCATTGGTTTGATTATCTAACCAACAGAACTACTATAATTGCAACTATTAATAGCCTTATCAAGGCCTAATTTCCCTCATAATGCCCATAGCACCTGATTTTACTTCTATTTTAAACAAAGATTGGGAAATTAACTTCCTACAATGTTATCCCAACGGTTTTTTAAAATACACCGACCTCTGCAACCTTTTGCAATTGACTGCCGCAGCTCACGCCGAAATTGGAGGAATCAGCTTTACCGACATGCAAGTCTATGGACAAGCTTGGGTAATGAGTAAAATGCGTGTCGAAATTGCGCGTTTGCCTCAATGGAAGGAAACGGTTCGAGTGAAAACTTGGATTAAAACTCTGGAAAACTCCCGTTCGGTGCGTTGTCTTGAAGTCTACAGTGGCGAGGAAAAGTTAGTAGGTTGCGAAACTTATTGGGTAGTTTTCAATACAAACACCCGCCGTCCAGAGCAATTGGCTCTGCCCTTTGACCATTTTGAATTGTTTCCCACAGCTGCAACAGCCGAAGAATATTCCAGAATAGATATCGCCCAACCCAAAACGCTACGCACAGAACGCAAAGTAGTCCTCTCAGATTTAGATATTGTCAATCATACCAACAGCGTCAAATACCTCGAATGGTGCTTGGATCAAATGAATCCCTCATTGGTAACCAATCAAAAAATAAAAAGTTTTGAAATGAATTACCTTAAAGAAGTAGTCCTTAACGACCTCGTAGCAATCACAGAAAGCACTTGCGAGACCTCTAAAGTCTTTACCGTTGAAAAAGATGGCAAAGTCTGCTTCGCACTGCAAACCTTTTTTTAAAGTGCCATTATCCTTAAATTTTAAACTCTTTAGATACAAGCCATGAAAAAACTCCTAATAGTATTGTTATTTCTTAACCTTCAATCAACTTTTTCCCAAAAACCTTTGCCTAAATATAAAGAAGGGGATATGATAGAGTTTTATTCTTTTATCAATGAAAAATTTAATACGTCAAAAATTATAGATAGTGAAGCAATAAAATTTTCCTTTACTCTTGACTCAATTGGTAAAATGAAAGAAATACGATTGATTAGCTATAATGTAAAAGCTGCTGCAATGGAGTTGCTTAGAGTTTTAAAACTTGCTGATAAATGGGATATTACCAATCAAGTAGGAAATAATAAAATTAAAATTGAAGCAGAAATATTTATTAAAAAAGAAGAGAGTGTATGGGGTTCGGTTAAAGTCAAATGGTTACAAACGAATGAGAACACAAATGAGCAAGAAGAAACTGTTGTTGACGAACAGTCAATTGAAATAGAACAAAAAAATGTTAAAAAAAAATCATCCTCAGGACTTACCAAGTTTTATACCATTATAAATAATAATTTTAAATTAAGTGAAAAAGCACCTGATAAACTTAATGGTAAAATAATAATTGCTTTTTCAATAGAAACCGATGGAAGCTTAACCGATTTTAAAATCATTAAAGATTTAGGTTATGGTATA
>CANCJZ010000197.1 GCA_947378465.1 Flavobacteriaceae bacterium | reverse complement strand
AATTTTAGAACGCATTCTTAACGATAGTTGGACGCTTCAACCTAATGATAAAGATATGATTGTTATGTACCACAAATTCGGTTACGAATTGAATGGTAAACAACATCAAATCGATTCTAAAATGGTTTGCATTGGCGATGATCAAACTTATACTGCTATGGCTAAAACCGTTGGTTTGCCTGTGGCTATGGCAACTTTGCAAATATTGAATGGCAATATCAAAACTCCTGGTGTGCAATTGCCTATTCGCAAAGAAGTATACGAACCTATCTTAAATGAATTAGAGCAATTTGGTGTAGTGTTTAAAGAAACTCAAATGCCATATATTGGTTATAATCCTGATAAATTAATGGGAAACTAATCGTTTCCTGTTAATTTTTAAAATCAGTTAGCATATTTTGCTTATGCAAATATGTTATATTTGAAAATCAAATCAAAACATTGAAAACAAAAGTCTATTTCGCCTCCGATCAGCATTTTGGTGCTCCAACACCAGAAAGTAGTTTCCCGCGTGAACAAAAATTTGTAGCTTGGTTGGATCAAATCAAACACGATGCTTCCGCAATTTTTTTGTTAGGAGATTTGTTTGATTTTTGGTTTGAATACGATACTGTAGTTCCTAAAGGTTTTGTTCGCCTCTTAGGGAAATTAGCTGAAATCAGTGATAGCGGTATTCCCATCTACTTCTTTGTGGGGAATCACGATTTGTGGATGAATGATTATTTTAAAAAAGAATTAAATATTCCTGTTTATCACGACAATAAAGAGTTTACTTTTAACGGTAAAACATTCCTTATTGGTCATGGTGATGGTAAAGGACCTGGTGATAAAGGTTATAAAAGAATGAAAAAAGTCTTTACAAATCCTTTCTCTAAATGGTTGTACCGTTGGGTACATCCGGATGTAGGTATGAAGTTGGCGCAATACCTTTCTGTGAAAAACAAACTGATCTCTGGCGTTGAAGATGTCAAATACCTCGGAGAAGATAACGAATGGCTTATTTTATATGCCAAACGAAAATTAGAATCCAAACACTACAATTACTTCGTGTTTGGGCATCGTCATTTGCCAATGGTGGTCAATGTAGGCGAGAACTCCCAATATGTCAATCTAGGCGATTGGATTGGTTATTTTACCTACGGGGTTTTTGATGGGGAAACTTTTGAATTGAAAAAGTTCGAATAATTAAGGACGTAATAAATAGTCTAAGGTAACGGGATCTATTTTTCCATCAGGGAATAATCCATTCTTTTGTTCAAATGCACCAATAGATTTTAAAGTAATATCTCGGAACAACCCATCTACTGGAATGTTGTATCCTTTTTTTACCAATATCTTTTGAAGCTCGTATACAAAGGAATTAAAATCTCCAATCTTCAAACTATATTTCTCAGGATTACTTTTAAAAGTATCCATTAAAAATTTTCTTTTGATAAACTCATTGTAATCTTTTCCTTTGCAACCACTTTCCTCAAAGGCAATCACATCGGTGTCACGTAATCCTTCGTTTTTCATTTTTAAGGATTGTACCAATCGATCTTCGTAATATTTTACATTTCCTAATTTTGAAGTATATACAGCAACGGCTGCTTTAGTGTCATCATCGTCATCTTTCGGATTTCTAACATCGATGCTTTCAGTACTCCATTCCGAACGAACATAAGCATTCAAGTCTTCTACCGATTGATAATAGTTCAATAGCATAGAAGCATCGTGGTATTTTAAATCAATTTTTTGATTGCTACTATAGTCCGAACCAGGTGAGTGAAATCGTTTGTAATTTTGATAGAGATTATATCCTAAAATAAGAAGGACGATACTTAAAAGGAAAATAATGATTTGCTTCATAATAGGCAGATTTTATGCTTCAACAAAAATAAGCAAAAATCTCGTATACTTTGTAGTATTAATTCTGCAAATCTTTCATTCGCAATTGTATAGTTACAGACCCATTAAATTCATTTTCATCGATGCAATATAGCATATCAAATCGCTTTTGGTTTTTTACCTCATTGATCTTAGCGCCTAACCCAAAACCTATAGCGCCATATCCTTCTGAATCATTTTGCTTGACAAACAATTTCAAATGCTCGTCTTTTTGTCCCAATGGTTTCGCATAGCCCGTATCGTAAACATTTTTACTTAAAAAAACAGGCGTCATATTCTCTGGGCCAAACGGCTCAAATTGATTTAATAAACGAATGAATTTAGGAGAGATATCTGAAAAATTAATTTCTAAATCAATGCTGATCTCAGGGATCAATAAGTCAGGGTGGATGCTTTTTCGAACCGTTTCCTCAAATGCCGCTTTGAATGCCTCATAATTTTCTTCTTTTAAGGTCATGCCAGCTGCATACATATGTCCTCCAAATTGTTCCAAATGCTTGGCGCAATTTTCCAATGCATTATACACATCAAAGTCTTTTACCGATCGAGCGGAAGCAGCAAGTTTGTCGCCACTCTTTGTAAATACTATCGTTGGACGGTAATAGGTTTCCGTCAATCGCGAAGCAACAATTCCAATCACTCCCTTATGCCAATCTTCTTGATACACTACTGTTGAGAATCGCTCAGTTTCGTTATTGTTTATAATTTGCGAAAGCGCCTCTTCGGTAATATTTTTATCCAAATCTTTGCGTTCGGTATTGTGCTTCTCTATCTCCGATGCAAATTCAGCGGCTTGCTCCAAATTGTATTCCGTAAGCAGGGCAACCGCTTCATTCCCGTGTTTGATTCTCCCCGCCGCATTGATACGTGGAGCAATAACAAACACTACATCAGTAATCGTTAATTTTGTTTTTTTTATATTTTGGATCAATGCTTTAATTCCTGGTCGTGGAGTTGAATTGATGATTTCCAATCCAAATTTTGCCAATACTCTGTTCTCTCCTGTCATTGGAACAATATCCGCTGCAATGGCGGTAGCCACCAAATCCAAGTAGGGTAGTAGCGTTGTAATTCCCTCTCCTTGATTTTTTGCCAAAGCCTGAATCAATTTAAATCCAATCCCACAACCACATAATTCATCATAAGGATAAGTGCAATCCTTGCGTTTAGGATCTAATACAGCAACGGCAGCAGGTAATTCATCCCCTGGGCGGTGGTGATCACAGATGATGAAATCAATGTTTTTTTGATTGGCGTAGGTAATATGGTCAATAGATTTGATGCCACAGTCAAGGGCAATGATTAATGTAAATTCATTGTCTTCAGCATAATCAATTCCCAAATAGGATATTCCATAACCTTCATTGTAGCGATCGGGGATATAAGTCGCGATATTGGGAGAGTAGTTTTTCAAGTAACTGGATACCAAAGATACCGCTGTTGTACCATCTACATCATAATCTCCAAACACCAATATTTTTTCTTCGTTAGCAAGCGCTGTTTCTATGCGTCCTACAGCCTTGTCCATGTCCTTCATTAAGTAAGGATCATGCAAGTCGTCTAAACTAGGTCTAAAAAACAATCGTGCCTCTTCAAAAGTAGTTATACCGCGTTGTACTAATAAAGTTGCTATGAGTGTATCTACCTTAAGTTCGCTTTGTAGTTTTTGTACAAGCACCTGATCGGGTTTCGGTTTTAAATTCCAACGCATGATTTTAAATGGGAATAGAGTTGTTACTTCGTTGCTTTTCCACCCACTACAGCTACGATTTCTCCTTTCGGAACTTTGGCTTCAAAGTGTTTTAATACTTCTTCGGCAGTTCCTCTCACCGTTTCTTCGTGCAGTTTGGATAATTCTCTTGAAATAGATACTGCTCTTTCTGCTCCAAAATACTGTACAAACTCTGCCAGAGTTTTTACTAATTTATGTGGAGATACATAGAATATCATTGTTCTAGTTTCTTCGGCCAAACTCAAATAACGGGTTTGTCTGCCTTTCTTCTCAGGTAAGAAACCTTCAAATATAAAACGATCATTCGGCAATCCACTGTTCACTAAAGCAGGGACAAACGCCGTAGCACCGGGTAAACAATCTACTTCAATATTATTTTCAACACAAGCTCTAGTCAATAAAAAACCTGGATCCGAAATAGCTGGCGTACCTGCATCAGAGATCAAGGCTATCGTTTCGCCTCCCTTTAATCGAGCAATTAAGTTTTCAACCGTTTTATGCTCGTTGTGCATATGGTGGCTGTGCATATGGGTAGCAATATCAAAATGCTTTAATAATTTGCCACTAGTACGCGTGTCTTCAGCAAGGATTAAATCGGCTTCTTTGAGTACCTTGATGGCTCTAAAAGTCATGTCCTCCAAATTGCCAATAGGAGTAGGTACAATATATAATTTTGACATAAATGCTTTGAGTTGTTGTTAAAAGGTCAGGTCTTATTAGTTAAACTTTCGTTCAACGATTTCCATAAAGCGTTCCTCATAGTCCTCTTGTCCTTTCCAATTGCTATAGTCTGGTTTTACCATATTCTCTATAAAATCCTTAGCATCGGAATACGAATCAAAAGTGTTTAATTGTGATAACACTCTATTGAAATCTTCACTGCTGTCCGCAAATAAGTATTTAACGAAACCAACCCGGTCGTTCAATCCAATACTGATTCCAGTAGCTAATTTTTCATTTAAGATACCGCTTTTCACTTCTTTCGGAGCAGCTACTTCTTCTACAATGGTTTCAGGAGTGGTCTCTACTTTCTCTTCAACTATAGGAGCTTCTAAGATTTCTTCTTTTGGCTCTTCAATGGTTGGAGTAATTTTAACCACATCATTAGGCTTTACAAAAACAGGTTCTGTATAATCTCCTCCTAATAAATCCTCAAACGAGATTTGCTTAGCATGCTCTATTTTCTCTTCCTTTAGTTCTTCTATTGGTGCTTCAGCCATCAATTCAAAAATAGGCTCAAAGTCTAATGACTCTTCTATATCTTCTTCAATAGGTTCTTCTTCCTCATCATCTTCTACTGTAATCTCACCAACGATAACCGGAGCAGTGTCTTCTTCTTCTTCTTCAATAGTTTCCTCTTGAACGTCTTCTATAATTTCTTTTTCTTCTTCAACTTCCACAGGAGTTTCTTTCTCTATAATTTCTTCTTCTGCAGGAATTACCACTTCTGGAGCTGCAACAACTTCAATCACTTCTTCTTTTTCAATAGCTTCTTTTTCAATAGCGGTAGTTAATTTTGCTTCCAAATCTTCTCTAGAAACATCGCTTTTTACCATCTCATAATTGTCACCATAAAATTTTAAAACGGATAAGGCTTCATATAATTTTCGTGTTTCAACATACAATTGATCTACTTCCGATTTGTTTTTTAGCTTTAAAATTCGGTGTGCAATGCTGATTAACTCGGCTTCCAATCTTTTTTTCATAACTTTTGAAATTATAGTGACTAGCTTATCTTATTTTATAATAAATTTGTTTTCGTTACAAAGTAATAAAAAGTATTCAAATTAATCCGTGAAAATTACAAAATGTTTCTTGAAAATACCGTAAATCATAAAGAACAATTTGGGTGGATAGAGGTTATCTGTGGCTCGATGTTTTCTGGTAAGACCGAAGAGTTGATTCGCCGATTGCGCAGAGCTCAGTTCGCCAAGCAGAAGGTGGAAATTTTTAAACCCGCGGTTGATGTTCGTTACGATGAAGAAAATGT
>CANCJZ010000196.1 GCA_947378465.1 Flavobacteriaceae bacterium | reverse complement strand
ATAAGAATGACGGCGGGAAGTATAATGTTTACAGCAAGAGTAATAAGAATAACGTAGGCAATAATAAGAATGACGGCGGGAAGTATAATGTTTACAGCAAGAGTAATAAGAATAACGTAGGCAATAATAAGAATGACGGTGGGAAGTATAATGTTTACAGTAAGAGTAATAAGAATAACGTAGGCAATAATAAGAATGACGGCGGGAAGTATAATGTTTACAGTAAGAGTAATAAGAATAACGTAAGCAATAACAAGAATGACGGCGGTAAGTATAATGTTTACAGCAAGAGTAATAACGTTTCCGACGGGAGTTATGATGTTGCTGGTTGGAGTAATAACGTTTCTAGCGAGAGTTATGTTATTCCTCTGGGAGTTGTAGTGGGAGAAGTGATTTTTTTTTTTTATTTTAATAAGACCAAATGATGTGTGTAGAATATTTATTTTAGGAAAATAAATCTTAATGAATTAAATGTTGGATATTCATCTATAAATAAAAAAAATATGTTGAAAAACAATATGGTTGCAATAAGCCTAAAATCCTAAATAATAAATGAAGTTATGTATTGTAAGTGAAAGGCTAATGCCCTATATTTGCAATCCATAAAATTATAGGAATGATAAAAATTACTTTACCAGACGGTTCGGTTAAGGAGTTTGCAGTAGGAACAACTCCAATGGATGTTGCGAGAAGCATCAGTGAAGGTTTAGCGCGAAATGTAATTTCGGCAGCATTTGATGGTACTACCATTGAAACCTCTACCGCATTGACCACCGATGGTTCATTGGTTTTGTATACTTGGAATGACAAAGAAGGTAAGAAAGCTTTTTGGCACTCTACTTCTCACGTTATGGCGCAGGTATTGGAAGAAAAATTCAACGGGATTCAATTGACTTTAGGGCCCGCTATTGAAAATGGTTTTTACTATGATGTGGACTTTGGGGATACTAAAATCACGGAGGCCGATTTTAAAGCTATTGAAGATAGAGTTTTAGAAATTTCAAGAGAAAAACACGAATTCAAAATGCGTTCAGTGACTAAAGCTGAAGCATTAGAAGCGTATAAAGATAACGTTTACAAAACGGAATTAATTTCCAATTTAGAGGACGGAACGATTACATTTTGTGATCATTCCAACTTTACTGACTTGTGTCGTGGAGGTCATATCCCAAATACGGGTATTATCAAAGCGATGAAAGTAATGAGTGTGGCAGGAGCGTATTGGAGAGGGGATGAAAAAAATAAACAGTTAACACGTGTTTACGGTATTTCATTTCCAAAACAAAAAGATTTGACAGATTATTTGGAATTGCTTGAAGAAGCAAAACGCAGAGATCACAGAAAATTAGGAAAAGAATTAGAATTGTTCGCCTTTTCACAAAAAGTAGGACAAGGATTGCCTTTATGGTTACCAAAAGGTGCTGCATTGCGTGATAGATTAGAGCAGTTTTTGAAACGTGCTCAAAAGAAAGCGGGCTATGAGCAAGTGGTAACGCCACATATTGGTCAAAAAGAATTGTATGTTACTTCTGGTCACTATGCAAAATATGGTGCTGATAGTTTTCAACCGATTACCACCCCTGCTGAGGGAGAAGAATTTTTATTAAAACCAATGAATTGTCCTCACCACTGTGAGATTTACAATACAAAACCTTGGTCGTATAAAGATTTGCCAAAGCGTTATGCTGAGTTTGGAACGGTTTACCGTTACGAGCAAAGTGGTGAATTACACGGTTTGACTCGTGTAAGAGGGTTTACTCAGGATGATGCACATATTTTTTGTACCCCAGAGCAATTGGATAGTGAGTTTAAAAAAGTAATTGATTTAGTACTTTATGTATTTGGATCATTAGGATTTGAAAACTTTACGGCTCAGGTTTCGGTAAGAGATTTGGACAATCCAGATAAATATATTGGAACAGTTGAAAACTGGGAAAAAGCAGAGCAAGCAATTATCAATGCGGCACGCGACAAAGGATTGAATTATATCATTGAAAGCGGTGAAGCAGCGTTCTACGGTCCTAAATTGGACTTTATGGTGAAAGATGCTTTGGGCAGACAATGGCAGTTAGGAACAATTCAGGTAGATTATAACCTTCCTGAGCGTTTTGAATTGACTTATAAAGGTTCTGATAACGAATTGCATAGACCTGTGATGATTCACAGAGCGCCATTTGGTTCTATGGAGCGTTTCATTGCGATATTGTTAGAACATACGGCGGGTAATTTTCCATTATGGTTGATGCCAGAACAAGCTATTATCTTGTCTTTGAGTGAGAAATATGAAAATTATGCTCAAAAAGTTTTGAGTTTGCTAGAAAATCACGAAATTCGCGCCCTAATTGACAACCGAAATGAAACTATCGGTAAGAAAATTAGAGAAGCAGAAGTTCAAAAAATGCCATTTATGTTGATTGTAGGTGAAGAAGAAGAGAAAAACGGAACGATTTCCGTACGTCGTCACGGACAAGAAGGTAAAGGTAATATCACGGTAACGATCGAAGAATTTGTAAAAATTGTAAACGATGAGGTTGCCAAAACATTAAAAACATTTGAAGTTTAACTAAAATAATAAAGCCATAGCAATTAGAAACAACAGAGGTTACCAACCTCGAGTAGAAAAGACAGCTGCACACCGTATTAATAACTTGATTCGTGGCGTTGCAGAGGTACGTTTAGTAGGAGAAAATATTGAACCAGGAGTTTATAAATTTTCTGAAGCATTACGATTTGCAGAAGAGCAAGAAGTTGATTTAGTTGAGATATCACCAAACGCGGAGCCACCAGTATGTAAGCTGATGGATTACGGTAAGTTTTTATACCAACAGAAAAAACGTGAAAAAGAATTAAAAGCTAAGTCTACGCAAATTGTTGTTAAAGAGATTCGTTTTGGACCTCAAACTGATGAGCACGATTATGAGTTTAAGAGAAAGAATGCGGAGAAATTCTTAAAAGAAGGTGCTAAGTTAAAAGCATTTGTATTCTTTAAAGGACGTTCGATCATTTATAAAGAGCAAGGTCAAATCTTATTGTTGCGTTTGGCACAAGATTTAGAAGAACTAGGAAAAGTGGAAGCTTTACCTGTCTTGGAAGGAAAGCGTATGATTATGTACATCGCTCCTAAAAAGAAAAAATAATAGCTAAAGAATTTAGACAGAGAGATGCTTTATGCAACCATCTAAAGACTACGGCCTCAAAAAGTAAGTAAGTTAAATATAAATAAATTAGGGAAATTATGCCTAAAATGAAAACAAAATCTAGTGCTAAGAAACGTTTTAAAGTTACTGGCTCTGGAAAAATTAAGAGAAAACACGCTTTTAAAAGTCACATTTTGACTAAAAAATCTAAAAAGCGTAAATTAGCTTTAACTCACTCTGCATTGGTAAGCAAAGTAGATGAGAAAAGCATCAAACAACAATTAAGAATTATCTAATTAGACAATAGTTTAACTATTATTAATTAAATTCTTTAGGTTACAACAATTTTAATAACCTTGGAGTATGGCTGATAAGTTCCCTTGATTAAATTCGGGACGCCTGCTACAAAAAAACAAGAAAAATTATGCCAAGATCAGTAAATTCAGTTGCTAAAAGAGCAAGAAGAAAAAAGATAATGAAGCAAGCCAAAGGTTTCTTTGGTCGTCGTAAAAACGTTTGGACAGTTGCTAAAAACGCAGTTGAAAAAGCGATGGTTTATGCTTATCGCGATAGAAAACAAAACAAGAGAAATTTCCGTGCTTTATGGATTCAACGTATCAACGCTGGAGCTAGATTGGAAGGAATGAGTTATTCTCAATTCATGGGTAAAGTAAAAGCTAATGGTATCGAATTGAACCGTAAAGTTCTTGCAGATTTAGCAATGAATCACCCAGAAGCTTTCAAAGCTGTTGTGAAAAAAGTAAAATAAAAAACGTTTGTACAACCTGTTTAACTTACTTATAAATAAAAGCCCTAATCGAGAGATTAGGGCTTTTTTTAGGTTTTTTTAGGTTTTAGGTTATAGGTTTTGAAGGGGAGTTTTTCGAATGGCATAAATTAGTTCATCTTGGAATGCTCCATTTTTATAAATATTTCCTTCTATTTGTGCTTCAAGAGTAAAGCCAGCCTTTTCAAGAACTCTTTGTGAAGCAAGATTGTTTCCAAAGGGACGCGCAAAGATTTGTACTATCTCAAAATTCTTAAATCCGTAGTCCACAATTTTTCTAATGGCTTCGGTCATTATTCCTTTTCCCCAAAAGGCTTCTCCTATAAAATACCCTAATTCAATGTTTTTGCACATAATATCTGACTGTAAATGCAATCCGATACTTCCTACTGCTTCATCATCTACTACTATAGCGAAGATTTGTGTGGGTTGATGTTGTGATACCATTTGGATAAAGCTATGAGCGTGTTCAATGGTATAAGGATGGGGGAATCCATTCGTTAAAAATTGAGCGATATTAGGATTGTTAGCCTGTATTACTAGGCTTTCAGCATCGCCTAATTGCCAAGGACGTAAAAGGAATTTCATAAAAAAGATGTTTATTCAAATTTAATGAAAAAATGTTTTTTGAGGTTATATATTATAGGTTTTAGGTTGTTGGGTTGTGAATTGGTTAAATTTGTTGGATAGTTTTGATGTATTTTTATATAAATAAATTAGATTTTTAAATATTGAATCATTTTATAATAAAAAAAACCTACAAGAATCAACTTGCAGGTTTTACAATAATTAAGATGAAATTAATTATTTAATCAATTCAAAGCTTCGTTTTACAAAAGCAGTAAGTTCTTCTCCTTTTAATAAACCTTGTGAGATTTTAGCTAAGTCCAGTGCTTGTTTTACTAAGCTTTCTTGAGTTGCTTTATCTGAAGTGTTTAAGATAGTAGTAGCTAATTCTGAATTTGAGTTGACAACCAAATTATACATTTCAGGGAAATTACCCATTCCGAACATTCCACCGCCACCCGTTTGACTCATTTCCTTCATTCTGCGCATGAATTCAGGTTGAGTAATCATAAATGGAGCGGCATTACTGTCCATAGGTTCTAATTGAACGGAATAGGTAGTTTTAGGGACAATTTCTTCCACAACTGTTTTTAGAGTTGAAGCTTCTTCTTCAGACAATTTAGAGATTTGTGTTTCTTCTTTTTGAATCAACTTATCAATATGATCCGAATCCACACGTGTGAATGTCATTTCACTGTTATCGCTTTCTAATTTTTGGATTAAATGCGAAACGATAGGTGAATCTAATAATACTACTTGGTATCCTTTTTCTTTCGCAATGTCAATATAACCGTGTTGCGCTTCTTTATTTGATGCATACAACACTACTAACTTTCCGTTTTTATCGGTTTGATTTGCGCTTAACGATTCTTTTAGCTCTGCAAGAGTATAGTATTTGTCGTCTACTGTAGGGTATAGTACAAAGTCCCCTGCTTTTTCGTAGAACTTAGGTTCGGACAACATTCCGTATTCTAAAACGATTTTGATGTCATTCCATTTTTTTTCGAAATCTTCTCTGTTTTCATTGAATAAAGATTTCAATTTGTCGGCTACTTTACGAGTAATGTAATTTGAAATCTTTTTCACATTACCATCCGCTTGAAGGTACGAACGGGATACGTTAAGAGGGATATCTGGAGAGTCAATTAC
>CANCJZ010000195.1 GCA_947378465.1 Flavobacteriaceae bacterium | reverse complement strand
AACGTAAAGTTATTTATTTGATTGAAAAACAAAATACGATCTTTCCATAAAATATCTTATGAAAGAGGATTTGCGCGAGGGATGGAAGCGGCATCCTTTGCCTTTGATCTTAAAAAGGCAAAGATAGAGCGGACAGCCCGGTCCGCAGGACGCGCCCTATAAATTATTATTGGAATAGTAGAATACTCCTAAAGAAATATACGCAATTTACTAATGCCTATTGTCTAATGCCTTTGATCTTAAAAGTCAAAGATAGAGCAAACAGCTGGTCCGAAAGATGCACCCTATAAATTATTATTGGAATAGTAGAATACTCCTAAAGAAATATACGCAATTCACTAATGCCTATTATCTAATGCCTTTGATCTTAAAAGTCAAAGATAGAGCAAACAGCCTAGCCCGAAGATGGATCAAGTCAAAAACCTGTGGAGCAGGATCAATTGGATATCTTTTACGCAAGTTTTCGCAGGCGCGGAAGGAAGACAGAAGATTCTATTGCGAATTTTCGCTGGCGTGGAAGGAAGACAGAAGCTTCTATCGAGAGTTTTCGCTGGCGTGGAAGCAAGATAGAAGCTTCTATCGCGAGTTTTCGCTGGCGTGGAAGGAAGACAGAAGATTCTATTGCAAGTTTTCGCTGGCGTGGAAAGAAGACAGAAGCTTCTATTGCGAGTTTTCGCTGGCGTGGAAGGAAGACGGAAGCTTCTATTGCAAGTTTTCGCTGGCGTGGAAGGAAGACAGAAGCTTCTATTGCAAGTCTTCGCTAGCGTGGAAAGAAGACAGAAGCTTCTAATTATGTATAAGAATGGTAGAATACAGTTTTTGAGTCTTTTTTGTTTTTCAATGAATCTTCAAAAACAATAAGGCAGTTTAAGTTCAAAACCTTTGGATTGAAGTAAGTCTTTTGAGTATTCACTTGGAACGTTATTCTTCCTTTCTAGATTTAGATGAAGTATTTCATCTTGCTTATCTATTATTTTGAGTTCAAAATGATCTATTATATAACTCGGTAATAATAGTTTTATTAATAAATTAAATGATTCCTCTATGAGATTTTTCTATTACACAAAGTAATCTATTTTTTATTTCTCCAAACTTTTAATCTTGATCCCGAAAGATGCACCCTATAAATTATTATTGGAATAGTAGAATACTCCTAAAGAAATATACGCAATTCACTAATGCCTAATGCCTTTTCTTATTTAAAATAAATTGAAATCCGCTGGACAATACAATTGTCAGTGTTGCCCCAATAAAGTTTAGCCATAAGTATCCAAGTTTTTCTTGGCCGCTTGGATGTCTGTGAATAAAGTAGAAGTAGATAAAGAAAATAGAAATTTGACTGATTGCGGCACTCCAAAAGATGGCTTTTCCTTTGACGTATTTGATTAAAAAGCCCACGAGAAAGATGCCTAGGACCGTTCCGTAAAATATTGATCCTAAAATATTAACCAACTGAATCAAATTTTCAAATAAAGTACAGACACATGCAAATAGTATGGCTACAATTCCCCAAGTAAGGATAAAAAAACGGGTGGCATTGACAAAATGCTTTTCAGATTTCTGTGTTTTCAAATTTCTTTTGTACAAATCAATAGAAGTAGTAGAAGCCAATGCGGTTAATTCTGAAGCAGAAGAGGACATTGCGGCGGATAATATTACAGCCAGCAATAAACCGATTAATCCTGTTGGTAAATAGTGTAATATAAAATGAAGAAATACATAATCCTTGTCATTCGTTTCTGCTTTGGGATCGACTTTTTCAATCAATTCCTTGGCTTGATCGCGTAAATCTTTTTCTTTACCTGCTAATTCTTTTAATTTATTTCGAAGAATAGGATTGTCAAAATTTTGATTTAAGTGGTCGATGTATAATAAGTTATATTCCTTTTTTTCCTCAGAAAGTGCATTGAGTTTGCCTTCTAATTTATTGTAATCTTCCTTGTAATTGGAATTTTCAATTAGGGCTCTATTATTGGAATTAAAATTTAACGGCACTGGATTAAATTGAAAGAATACAAACACCATTACACCAGTTAAAAGGATAAAGAACTGCATAGGAACTTTTAGAAATCCATTTAAAATCAATCCCATTTGACTTTCTCTGTCGCTTTTACCAGATAGATAGCGTCCTACTTGCGTTTGGTCTGTGCCGAAATAAGCCAACATCAAAAAGAAACCTCCTGTAATACCACTCCAAAAGGTATAACGGGTTTCAGTATCAAATGAAAAATCAACAATGTTCATCTTGTCATTAGCGCCCGCAATATGTAAGGCATTCGAAATGGTCATTTCGTTAGGAAGCATGTGCAGAATGAGGTAAAATGTAATGAACATTCCAAACATAATGACAAACATCTGTTGCTTTTGAGTGACGTTTACCGCTTTGGTTCCTCCTATATAAGTATAGAATATTACTGAAATCCCAATCAGGATGTTTAATAAGGTCAAATTCCAACCCAATAGGGTAGAGAGGATGATGGAAGGCGCGTAAATGGTGATACCAGCGGCTAATCCTCGTTGAATTAAAAAGAGAAGTGCGGCTAAGGAACGGGTTTTTAAATCAAAACGTTTTTCAAGATATTCATACGCGGTGAAAACCTTTACTTTGTGATAAATAGGAATAAAAACCAAGCTGATGACTACCATTGCAATAGGCAATCCAAAATAGAATTGAACAAAACCCATTCCATCGTGATAGGCTTGACCGGGAGTAGAAAGGAAGGTAATTGCACTGGCTTGTGTAGCCATAACAGACAATCCTACTAACCACCAAGGAGTGCGTTTATTATCTAAAAGGTATTCTTCTACGTTTTGACTTCCGCGCGTTTTGTATACGCCATAGAAAATTATGAAGAGTAAGGTAATCGAAAGTATGATCCAATCTAATTGTTTCATTATCTAAGAAAAAATTTGCATTAGAATATAGAACAAAACAATATAGATGATATTGGTAATCAAAACCCAAGTATAACTAGTTTTCCAGGTAGTTGGTTTTGGCATACAATTCGTTTTTAAAACGGACTATAAATGTCCGCTATCGGTTCGTTGATTAACGTATTTGAGTTGGTGTTCGGCTACATAATTTCGAAATAATGTAAGAAGGGTATCGTAGTATTTTTTTAGATTTTTTACATTGACTTCTGGACGACTATCTATAGGAACGGTTATGGGCATTTCATTTAAATACTTCGAAAGTTCAGGATAATTTTCCTGTATAACCATAGTTACTTTTAAAATCTTAGCATTAATTTCTTCTTCTTCTGTTTTCATTGTGTTTGCTTTAAAAAAGGATAAAATTAAAACGTTGAAATTTACAATTTTTTTATCATATTTTGACTCAAATAGCGGTAAACTTTTTCCGTAGGCAAACCAACAACATTAGTATAGGATCCTTCTATTTTGGAAATCCCAATTAAGCCAATCCATTCTTGTATTCCATAAGCACCTGCTTTGTCAAAGGGCTTGTAATGGGTGATATAATAGCGAATCGCTTCCTCTGATAAATATGTAAAGGTAACCTTGCTTACTTCATGGAGAATTTCCATTTTAGTTTGTGTTTTAAAACAAACAGAAGTAATCACTTCATGAGTAGCATTGGATAAGGATTGTAATATCTGAAAAGCATCTTCTGCATCTTTTGGTTTTCCTAAGGCTTTTCCTTGGTGCCAAACTAAAGTGTCACTGGTAACCAACAATTCATCGGCTGCCAAATCACCTTCAAAGGCATTGGCTTTTAGCTCGGCTAAAAAATTTGTAATTTCTTCCGCCTTCAAGTGTTCTGGATATATTTCCTCCACTTCTTTTAAACGTACTTCAAATTCTAAATCCAAATCTTTAAAAAACTGTTGGCGTCTGGGAGATCCGGAAGCAAGTATAAGTTTATAATTCTTAGGCATGATGTTTAATGTTTAAGGTGATCACCGCAATGGATAGTATTCCGAAGAAAATAATCCCTTTTAATAAAATACTGATAAAATGAAAATCAGCTTTTTCTTTAGCATTCCAAATTCTGATGGCACAAAATAATAAAGGAGCAATGACTAAAACAAGTACATATGCCAAACCATAAAACAAATCATAATCAAACAGATTGGTTTTGGCATAGTATAATAAATAAAGAGTTGGCAAAAGGATTAATGCAAAGGCTATTTTAGTTGTTTTAGCTGTTCCGAAAACAATTGGCAAGGTTCTCATGCCTTGCATATTGTCGCCATCTATATCTTCTATGTCTTTGATGATTTCTCGAACCAAATTAATGATAAAAGCAAACTTAGCATAATCAAAAAGTATGGAAAAAGCCAAGGACATTTGCGCTCTGTTGATGTCAAAAGTATTTGGATAAATATCAAATATTCCAATAATAATCACGCTAAAGGCCAATAGAGCTGCCACAACAATATTTCCTACAACCGCTATTTGTTTTAACGAACTGGCATAAAAATAAAGGATAGTTGCAATCAATACAAAGAGTACCGCAAAGTTGGGATGTCCTACAGAGTTAGCCAAAACAAAACCACAAGCCACCCCTGTAATGGTCAATGCTGCATATAGGGTATAGGCTTTGGATTCCGGTATAATGGTTCCGATGATTACTTTTTTAGATTTGTTTTCATAATCCGTTTCCTGATCAAAGATGTCATTAATCACATAACCTCCAGCAGCAATCAATACCGTTGCCATTATCAACAAGCTGTATTGCCAATAAAATAAGGATAATGGAATATTGATTAACTCTAAATATCCAAATCGGAAAGTTAATTGCATAAATGCAAGTAGTAATAAATTTTGAATTCTAATTAATTTAAAAAAAATCATTTTTTCAGTGTTCAGTGTTCAGTGGTCAGTGTTCAGTGCTCGGTGTTCAGTGCTCGGTTTGTGTTTTAGAAATCGTTGTTAGTTTTCAGTGTTCAGAGCTCAGTTTTTTTTTTTGGAAATATGTGTTCGGTAATTAAGAGTGAATTCTCTATCTTTATTTCATAATTCTTTATCATAATATCTTACCTACTATCTTATCTCTTATTTCTATAATCTATATTTAAACATTTATATAGATTGAAAAAAACTAGCAATTTACATTTAACTATCTTTTACACCAAATTTTTTAGGATTAAGAATCATATAGTTGATTAATTTTCCAATTTCTTCCGAATCATTATGTAATTCAGTATAGATTTCTTGTGAGATATAAAGACATTCAATAGAATATTTTAACCAAACTTGTGTCTCTGAATTTTCAGCATCGGCATCAGTTAGTTTGCTGTGAAAATGTCTTGGATAGTCTCTTTTTCTATAAGCCTCAGCAATATTAGCGGAAACACTACGAGATGATCTTCTGATTTGATTGGTCAAAGAATAGATTTCATCTTTTGGAAATGTCTTTGAAATCCAAAATATCTTCATAGACAATGTCATTGATTTCTGATAGGATATTAAATCTTGGAATTTCATTGTTTTACAGTGTTCAGTGTTCAGTGGTCAGTGCTCAGTGCTCAGTGTTCAGAGTTCAGTTTCAGTGTTCAGTGTTTGTATTCAGTGATCAGTGATCAGTATTCAGTGCTTAGTTTGTTAGTATTGTTATATTTATTAATCAATTAGCATTTAAAGTTTACTATGATTAATTTTAAAGGATAAGTTATAGTTTTG
>CANCJZ010000194.1 GCA_947378465.1 Flavobacteriaceae bacterium | reverse complement strand
TTGAAACATTTGGAACGTCAGAAACATATCCATCAGGAATGGTCATAAGACGTTCACTTTCTAACACACTAGGCAACCTATAACAACCATTAGGAAAATCATACTCTCCATATCCAGACCTTGATTTACCTTTATAGCCTGATTTATGAAGAATAAATGGATATTGTAGTAATTTATTTTCTGTAGATTGATTAGAAAATTCTTCATCTTTAAAAATGATGTTCCCAATTCCCATTTTATAAAACCTAAAAATACCATTGGTTAAGGTACAGTTAGAACCTAATAAAACATTTGCCTTTTTCCTATCTACATAACCATTCACTAAAACATCTTGATAATTGATTGCTTTAGGTTCAGGAGCACTAATATTAGGAATGTTGGTCCAGTACAGTCTTCTTCTGTTTGCAGGTGATACATCGGCAGAATTAATTTTTACAAGTTTAGTATCTTTAAAAACACTTGTTAGCTCTTGAGTAATAATGTCCCTGTCTTTTTTACTCATACTTGCAACATTCTCCATCAAGTAATATACTTTTCTATTTGATTGAGAAAAGGCATAGATTTCTTTTAGAATACGTAATGCCTCATAGAACAATTTCGATTCAGTTCCTTCAAGTCCTCTACGGTCCTTACTATTCACACTTGAAAGATTTGTACATGGACTACCAAAGATGATGAGGTCAATTTCATCGCAAAGGTCTAAACCATCAATCTTGCAAACATCACCCAATTGGATATGATTAGTATCACCAGAGTAATGGTGGTTTTGGATAGCTAGAGCATGTGGGCATATTTCGGAGCTGTAGTATTTGTTGATTTTAATTCCAGCTTTTTCTAAAGCTAATTTGGCACAGCTAATGCCATCGAATAATGAAAGAACATTAAGTCCTTCTTGGTTGATTTGTGTTGTTGTTGACATGATATTTATCTCTTTTCAGATAAATATTTGCCCATGTCAAAAAAGACAGATTTTGCAGTGGGGAAATGCAAAAAATTTTCACAATCTCCCTATTGACGGGAGGTGCAGCGTGAAAAAAAAATAAAATAAATTATGAAAAGCTGGCGTGGGTCATATATTCCTTGTACCCTCGTGGTGTACAATTAAATACTTGAAAACATGGAAACTACATCACAAACAATGGCAATTGCAGAAACAATACTTGAACAAATCCAATTTGCGGACCGATATGCACTTTGGGCTTGGGGAGCAACAAACTTTGTAGCACTTCAAGAATCAAAAGAATATCAAGGTGGCTTATCATTTAAAGTAAAAGGTCTTTTTTTAAAAGGCTGTGTAAAAGTTTGTTTAAGATGGGTTGATGATTACACAATAGTGTTCACAAATCAAAATCGAGAAGTAGTTAAAACAACAGAAGGAATCTATTGTGATATGTTAGTAGATATAATTAATTGGATAGAGGGTAAATAATTTAAAAACTATAATTATGAAACAATTCAAAGTTAAAATGTGGGTCGGAGCAAATCCAACAGAAGTAATAGTGACCGCTAAAAATTCAGCAAATGCGATGCAAGTTGCAAGAAACTTATATCCGCTGGCAAAAATCATTAAAGCAAAAGAAGTTTAACATTATTAATTTCCAATAAAACTAATTTTAAGGTTTTAGTATTAGACTATAGTTCTTTTCTAAAGCGGAAGTTTAAAGGAAAAATCCAACAAAACCAATACTAATGTTTCAAAACAATTGAGCATCTAAAACTAAAGCAAAATATTATCTAAATACCAATATTATGAAATACTATTTTTATTCACGTACATCAACTGTCCTTCAAAATTCAGCTAGACAAATTGAATCGTTTAAATCACATGAAGGATTTGACCCAAAAAGATTATTTGTTGAAAGGATTCAAGGAAATGTTCCATTTATGGAACGACCCGAAGCAGTTAAAATGTTTGATGATATAACCAATCAAACAGAAAGATGCACTGTAGTTGTTGATTCGACTGACCGCTTGGGTAGAAATTTGTTAGATATTTTGAATACTATATCTGTTTTCAAAAAGAATCTCATCAATTTAAAATCTCTTAAAGAAGGATTTTCAACATTTTTGGATAATGGAGATGAAAACCCAATGGCTAATCTAGTTATATCAGTTATGGGAAGTATTGGGGAGATGTCTCGTAATCAAATCAAAACTCGTTCTATGGAAGGAATAAAAATTGCCCAAGCCCTTGGTAAGTTCTCTGGAAGAAAAATAGGAGCAATTCAAAGTGATGAAAAACTATTGGAACGCCACCAAGCAATTCAAAAGAAATTGCAGAAAGGATTAACGATTAGAGAGATTACTGATATTACAGGAGCTAGTTCTGCAACTATAATTAAGGTAAAGAAAGTAATGACTAACAGAAAAATGATATAATATGGAAACGATAAACATATACAAAATATACCTATTTATGATTCGCTTTTATGGTGTAAAACGTTTTGCGGTTTTCAGCTCAATCAATAAAAATGGTTCAAAGCCAACAGAAACTATGATTGAATTCTATATGGATAGAGTTAGAAATGTTAATATAAAACGATTAAACAGGATTCTCGACAGGGATATTAAAAATGTATCTAATTTCTTTGTAGTGGCTAATGGCGATAAAATAACTATCCATATTGATTATTGCAAGCAAGTTGATTTGTTTGACTATGATTTTGAGTTTTGTAAGAATTAGTAGGATGTATTGGATAGGAAGTGTTGATAAATTAGACAGAAAAATCCAAACTTGTTAATGACTTATCATCATCAGTTCCAATTATAACGAAACGGTCTCTGTTTCTTATTAATGACATTGCTTCTAAGACATCCACGTTTGCAATTTCTATAATCTTCTCATCAGTAAATGCTATCATTTCATCATAAAGAACTTGAATTGATTTTGTTGTTAAAAAGAAATTTTTCAAAGCGTGTAATTCACATTCAATAAATAAATCTTCATAATCTGGAACAAGGGGAACTTCAGATTTATCCGTATATCCTATGAAACACTTACAGTTATGACTAATAAGAATATCGCCTAGACATCTTCCAATATGGCAAGCAGTTGAATAAAAAAATGAGTTTAAAAAAAGATTAGCATTGTTCTGTTGTATATAATAATCAATCCCTCTCAAAGAAAGTCCATCATCAGTACCATGAGACAGTCCAACAAAAACAAAAGGACTTTGATTAAATAATGGGATTAAATCATTTATGCTAGTTTGGGAACAATTGCCTCCATCAATTCCTGTTATAGATATAGTTGTTTGGTTTCTTAACTCATCCAGATGCAGGTAACTTCTATTAAAATAATCGCCTATCTCATTATCGAAATTATCATAAGCTATAACAGTGTTAATCATTATTGATAAGTTTTTGACGGCTAAAAATCTCTATAGCTAATTTTAATAAACTTCTTTCAAAATCTACTCCCACTTCACCTTGCTTCCTTATACTTTCTAAAACCTCATTCATTGTAAAAGAGATACCTTCTTTATTTTTTATTAGAGGTTTATTTCTTGCTTCATCTGGATGTTTCATTATCCATTCTTCAATCACGCAGTCAATACGTAAACTTAAATTAAGCAATGCCTCATCTACTAAACCTAAAATTGTTGTATAATCTGTCGTGAAACTTTCAAATTTGAATAAATCTTTATTAATAAGCATTTTTAACTCGTCATCATCTAGTTCACTTATATTACTAACAGATATTAATATAATATAAACTAATGAAGTTTTCTCTTTAATTTTCTCAAAAACCCTTATTCCTGATATATCCCTAGCCTCTTTAAAATTTTTATCTAGTAAGACAATCATTTTAGAACCTAGATTTTCTAAGACATAGTCTAAGCCATCTTGAGAATGTTTGAATAGTAATACATTATCCTCACCATGATTAACCTTTAACATTACCATAATAGGTGAGTTATCAGCAATATCATCGTGTATTACAATAATTTTTGGGTCTATTGAATTATTCATAATTAGTTTTTATTAAACGGAATCGTAATTCTAAAAGTTGCTCCTATAGGTTTAAATTCATTTTCAACTAATTCAATATTACCTCCAAATGCTTTTACTTGATTTTCAACAATATACAGTCCTATTCCTGCTCCACCTTGCTCTGCAGTTCTTGTATTGTACAAACCAAATATCCATTCTTTATCGCTATCATCAATTCCAATCCCGTTATCCGAAAAGTAAATTACATATTTATCACTATTAAGAAATCCCGAACATTTAATAATTTTATTTTTGGTGTTTTTAAGAGCTTTAATTGAATTTGAAACTAAATTTTGAAATATATCTTGAAACGCTTTTTTATTTGTATCAATTATAAAGTCGTCTTTTATGTCTATTTCTAATTCGATATTTTCGTTCTTAAAAATTGATTCATATGTATTTTTAAGTAAATCATCTATTAGAATCTTGATGTCAAATTCTTCGTAACTTTTATCACTACCTGCATAACTCAACATAAAATCTGTTACACTAAGTAAAGTATTCATCTCATCATATATTAAAATAGCGTAATCAATAAAATATTTATCAAACTTTGGATTAGGAAAATTTAATTTAAAGAATTCTCCAAGATGCTTAACTTTTGCGATAGACGTGCGAACAGCATGAGAAATTAATGATGCATATTCTTGCATTGAGACTACACTATATAATATTTTTTCTTTCCGTTCTACCTCTTTCTGATATTTTTTTTGTTCATCAATTCCTTTAGTAATTGTAACATGTAATTGTTTAGCTTGGTCTTTTAATATGTTTAGATTAGCTTTAAATTCTGGATTTGACTCTTTCTCAATGCTTTTTTCAATTTTTTCAATTTCTCTTTCAAAAGATTTAACATCTCGTCCAGCAACTAAAAGTTCTTTTTCAACAATAGTTTTCTTTCCATCTCTTTCGAACTCTTTTAATTCTTCAAATATTTTCAATTGAGAGATAATAAACTCTTTAATAGATTCATATTCTTCAGTGTGAATAAAATCTTGTCTATTGGTGGCATCAATTATTTTAGGATTATTTTGTTTGGTTATATCCAAAACTCCAATAATCTCTTTTGTTCCAACTTTATTAAATGCGGACGACCAACGCCTTTTGTCAATCCCTAAGATATCTCTTTTCTTATCTGGATTTTGCTGAAATTCTGCAAAAGGAGTAGTAATAATTCCATCTCTATAAATCTTTATTCCATCTATTCTTGTATCATCATTTTTATAAGCGGAACCATATCTTCTCTTAGCATTCTCATTGAAATAAAATAATTTCATCTTGACAGGTCCAAAATTTTGAATTTCTATCCACACCGTTTCAATTTCTCCAGTTTTAGAATTGAAAGACAAAGTCTGTTGTTTATTATTCTCTATATCAAAATCTATTTCAACTCTATGAGAATAATATTTTATAGGGTCAGCTTTAACAATTTTATTGGTAAAACTATTATATTCGTTAGAATTTATTTTAATATTGAAAGGTGGATTAACGGGGTAAAAAGGAGAAACAAGTTTTGATAATTCTTTATAAAGCCTTTCTATATCATTTTCAGTCCATAAATCACTTACTTTAGATATAATCAACTGCGTACCACTTTCTTCTAAAATACCTTCTTCATAAAAATATTTATTATCCACTTCAGTAAATAATGACAACTGTTCAGCAAATTTTGAACTATTAGAT
>CANCJZ010000193.1 GCA_947378465.1 Flavobacteriaceae bacterium | reverse complement strand
ATTTGAGAGGATTTGGGACATCAATAATTGCTAGATTTGAATTAAAACATAACAGATTTGGTTTCTTCTCAACAGTTGTATTACATTGGTGGGAATCATTAGCTCAACAAACTAGTATAGGAACACAATCAAGCATGTTTTTTGGGACAATAGGTGTTTATTCTGGAATTTCAGTTGAGTTAGGGCATATTAAAAATAATGATTAATAAAATTTAAAAAAAATGAAATATTCATCTATAATATTCGTCTTATTTTTTCTTAACAATTGTTTTTCTCAAAATTTTTTTGAAAAAGGTCGAGAAGAATATAGGAATGGAAATTCAGAAAAAGCTATTGAATTATTCACGAAAGCTATTGAGAATAAAATTGAAATTTCAAATTCATTAATGTACAGAGGTGCTGCTGAAACTTCGTTGAAATTCTATAGCGATGCAATAAAAGATTTAGATGCATCAAAAAAAATGGATTCTATCAGTACATACCGTCTATACTTTTTTTATGGAAGGTATTATTTATTAAAAGAGGATTTTGATAAGGCTTTAATTAATTTTAACAAATCGATATCATTAAATATAAATCACGCCGCTAGTTACAATGGAAGGAGTTCTATTAAAATTGTAATGAATGATTTTACAGGTGCAATTGAAGATGAGGATATTGCAATTCATTTAGATCCAAATGACGAACTTTTTTATGACACACGCGGTTTTGCAAAACTTATGTTAGAAAAATATAATGAAGCCATTGAAGATTTTGATAGCTCAATAAAAATAAAACCTCAAGCAAAAGAATTTGCGCACAGAGGTTTGGCTTATTTTAAATTAAATAATTTTTCAAAAGCAATTAATGATTTTTCAAAAGCAATTGAATTAAATCCTTTAACTGTAGATGTTATTTACTTAAGAGGAATAGCATATAAATTATCTAATCAAAATTTGTTAGCTTGTAAGGATTTTAACAAATGTATTGAAATGGGATTTCCAAAGGAAAAGTTACAAGATTATTTAAAAGAAACTTGCAATTAAATTTATGAAAAATAGAATTTTCTTATTTATTTTCTTTTTTGGGATTCATTATTTTATTAATGCCCAAAGTCAAAACGATATTCTTCATAGAGGATCTATTTATGTTGAGTTTTTTGGAAACACATATGGTCCTGTTAGCATAAATTATGAAAAAATTTTTCATTCAAAAAGATATTCTTACCTACATTTCACTTCAAGAGTTGGGGTAGGCTTTACAACAAGAGTAAAAGATTCTATTGGAGCTTACAATTTACCTATTGAGACGTCCATTTTAATTGGCAAACATAAAAATTATATTGAATTTGGATTAGGATGGACACCTTCAATTGGAAAAAAATCAGTGCTAAATTATAATGGAAATTCACCTGTATATTTTAAAACCGTAGAAAACATTTTTTTTATTAGGCTAGGTTATAGAAGACTAACAGAAGATTCTACTTATAGATTTGCCCCTTTAATGCAAATTGAAAATAACCCTTTATGGAAAAGATATTTTACGATTGGAATTGCGGTTGGATACTCTTGGTAATGTATTACTCCCAGCTCCGCAAAGAGTTCCTATAAAAAGCTACTGAAAAGCTGCTCAAAGTTTCCCGACTTTATTTTTTTTATATTTGATAAAGCTTAGATTTATGAAAGAGGATATGTAATAAGAGAATAATTATTGTTACTTTTTTTAACAGCAACTGTTGTAGATTGGATTTGATGTTTTTCCAAGTATGAATATAGAGCGACTTTAATTTTTGCATTAAGAACAAAGGCAACTCAATAGCTAAACAAAGCCAATTTTAATATTAACAAGCAAACTGCAGAAATCATTAAGGCAACTGCGGGAATCATTAAGGCAACTGCAAAAATCATTAAGACAACTTTCAACATCAACAAGACAACTTTCAATATCAACAAGGCAACTGCAGAAATCATTAAGACAACTGCAAAAGTCATTAAGACAACTTTCAACATCAACAAGGCAACTTTCAATATCAACAAGACAACTTTAAGAATCAACAAGGCAACTTTAAGAATCAACAAGACAACTTTCAACATCAACAAGACACCTGCAAGAATCAACAAGCCTCCTGCCAATTACAACAAGACAATTTTAAAATATATTTTCCTTTATAATTTCTCCAATTGATTAGTGAGCCAATCCCGCAAAGTAACCACAACGTACAATATACAATATACAATATACAGTATACAATAAACAATAAACCTAAAAAAAAACCCCCGTTTGAACAAACAAACGGGGGTTTTCAACTTGAATTAAGTTAACCATTAATAATATGTATAACGTCTTACTTTTGCAATATATTTTGCCAAACGAATTACTTGGTGGCTATAACCATATTCATTGTCGTACCAAATGTACAATACAATGTTTTTCCCATCAGCAGAAACAATAGTAGCGTTACTATCATAGATAGAAGGAGCTGAAGTTCCCACGATATCTGAAGATACCAATTCGTTGTTTAATGAATATTTAATTTGTTCTACCAATTCCCCTTCAAGAGCATAATGTCTCATGATGTTGTTGATTTCTTCTACTGAAGTGTTTTTGTTTACCTCTAGGTTCAATACTACTAATGAACCGTTCGGAACTGGTACACGAATCGCATTTGAAGTTAATTTACCAGCCAAACTAGGTAATGCTTTTGCAACTGCACTTCCAGCACCAGTCTCAGTGATTACCATGTTCAAAGCGGCAGCTCTTCCACGTCGGTATTTTTTGTGCATATTGTCTACCAAGTTTTGGTCGTTCGTATATGCGTGGATAGTTTCCAAATGTCCTTTTACAACTCCTAAAGTATCTTCTACTGCTTTCAAAATTGGCGTGATAGCATTTGTAGTACAAGAAGCAGCTGAATAAATAGCAACTTCATCTGGGTTGAAATCTTCGTGATTTACTCCGTATACAATATTTGGAACTCCTTTACCTGGCGCAGTTAATAATACTTTTTCTACTCCTTTAGAAGATAAGTGGCGTTTTAAAGCTTCTTCAGTAGTAAATGCACCCGTATTATCGATTACTAAAGCATCTTCGATACCGTATTTGGTATAATCAATTTCCTCTGGAGAGGCAGCAGTGATAATGTGTACTGTAGTTCCGTTGATGATTAATGCATTGTTCGCTGGATCAGCACTTACAGATCCTTCAAAGTCTCCGTGAACGGAATCATAACGCAATAATGAAGCTCTTTTCTCTAATGAAGTAGCATCATTACGGTCACGAGTTACAATCGCTCTTAAACGCAATTGTTGTCCTTTTCCAATTTTGCCCATCATCTCACGAGCTAACAAACGTCCAATTCTTCCAAATCCATAAAGCACTACATCTTTTGGAGTAATGTCTTGACTGTCTTTGGCATTTTTAAGTTTGTCAATCACAAATGCTTTCGCATCGTTGTATTTATTGTCCTCTAAATGATATTCGTAAGTAAGTTTTCCAATATCAATTCGAGATGGTGGTAAGTCAATGCTTTCGATTGCTCTCGCCAATTCAACAGTATCAAATACATTGATTGGTTTTTGAACAAATTCACCCGCATATTCGTGCAAATTGATGATGTCGCTTACATTGCGGTCAATCAATTGATTTCTAAAAAGAATCAATTCAATCGATTTGTCGTACCACAAGTCGCTGATTATTTTAATAAATTCTACACCAGCTTTTCTTCTGTCGGCTTGAAAAGCGAGTTCTTTTTCGTATAAGGCATTGTTATTCATAGGATAGGAAAAATGGGTTAAGTGTGTTGATATTAAAAATAAATTCTGTGGCAAAAGTAATCAACTATAACGTTTTCGTAAAATATTTTCTACTTTTTTTACAAAAAAAACATCCCTATAGGCTAGGGATGTTGAAAATAGTAATATTGTGAGGGTTTATATTATGATGCGAATCACTTGCCCTGACTTGTTAATCATTTGTATGTTGATGCCTTGTTTCTCGTCTTTGTCTTCAATATAATCCGATACTGTTTTAACATCACTCGCCTTTTGTCCATCTATAGTAAGGATGATACTGCCTTTAAGTTCGTCAGCATATTGTTTTAAACGTTCGTTATTCACATCTTTAATTTTTACTCCATAGTCAATATTGAATTTCTTTTTGTCGGCGGCATCAATGTTTTCAATTTCTAATCCTTTGAATTCCGTGTTGAAAACATCATTCTTCATCAAAGTCACCGTTTTGGTTTGTGTTCTGCCTTCTCTGTCAAAAGTCACTACCACTTTATCATTTGGACGTTTGGTGTTGATATATCCTGTAAGTTCAGAATAAGTCGAGATGTTTTGATTGTCTAATTTTTTGATGATATCTCCTTTTTTCAATCCTGCATTTTCAGCACCTGAGTTTTTCAACACTTTTGAAATATAATAGCCTTGCGTTTCTTTAGTGCCTAACTCTTTTGACACGGGACCGTTCAATTCACTTCCTACAATTCCCAATACCCCGCGTTGTACATTTCCAAACTCCATAATGTCTTCAATAATTTTACGTGTAATATTAGAAGGTACCGCAAATGAATACCCAACATACGATCCTGTTTGAGAGGAGATCATAGTGTTGATTCCTATTAATTCTCCATGCGTGTTTACTAAAGCACCACCACTGTTTCCTGGATTCACTGCAGCATCAGTTTGAATAAATGATTGGATGCCATTTGTGTCTAAATTTCTTGCTTTAGCCGAAACAATTCCTGCAGTTACAGTTGAAGTTAAATTGTATGGGTTTCCAACTGCCAGTACCCATTCGCCTACACGAACTTGATCTGAGTCTGCAAAAGTAGAGAAAGGGAGTTTTTCATCAGCATCGATTTTTAACAAAGCAATATCCATCTTTGCATCGGTACCAATAAGTTTAGCCTTGTAAACCTTTTTATTGTTTAAAGTTACTTCCAAATCTGTTGCGTCTTTAATAACGTGATTGTTAGTAACGATATAACCATCTTCCGAGATGATTACCCCTGAGCCTGTTCCCACTTGTTCTTGTTGTTGACCCCCACGAGAACCATAAAAAAATTCCATTATAGGATTGTAAACCGTTCTAACGGATACGTTTTTAACGTGAACCACCGTATGGACCGCCTTGTCTGCTGCTTCGGTAAAGTCGATGTTTTCCGCTCCTAAACCCACCGTTCTTTCATTGTGTAAGGGAGCATCTGTGATGATTGATTTTTTGCCAAAATCATTTTCAATAAATAATTTGTAAGCCCCAAGGGTTGTTGCCCCACTTAACATAGATACTAAGAATAAACTTGATAATCGTTTCATATTGTTTACAATTTTAAATTATTTAACATCAAAAATAAAAATATATTGTTTTTCAAAAATTAGTTTAACGCTCGTTTAACATTCTTTAACGTATCATTAATATTTGTACTTTTGTGATAGATAAATTTTACCATGCAAATTACTTTTTACAAATACCAAGGAACGGGCAATGATTTTGTCATGATTGACAACCGTCTCGACCTTTTTCCCAAAAACAATACCAAATTAATCGAAAGTCTTTGCGACCGACGTTTTGGTATTGGTGCTGACGGATTAATCCTCTTGGAAAATGACAAATCGACAGATTTCCGAATGGTATATTACAATTCTGATGGCAATGAAAGCTCTATGTGTGGCAATGGCGGTCGATGTTTGGTAGCCTTTGCAAAGCAATTAGGAGTGATTGAAAACAACGCTACTTTTATAGCTAC
>CANCJZ010000192.1 GCA_947378465.1 Flavobacteriaceae bacterium | reverse complement strand
GGCTAAAGTGTCCTTACTGTTTTTTAAATTAATTTTGATATCATAGCCCGTTTGAGCTGAAGCATAGAAAGAGAGCAAACAAAAAATAAGACTAAAAACTACTTTTTTCATATGGTAAAAATCTATGTTATAAAAACTATTACTATTGTGTTAAAGCAAAAATAATTTTTTTTTAAAAACTCTCATTGCTTTTAGCTTTTTTTTATGAGAAATCGGGTATTAAATGAATGGGGTTTCAAAGTTTCAAAGCTCCAAAGTTTCAAAGTGCCAAAGAAATTCCAAATTCCAATTATGTTACGGTTAATCGTTTAAACACATAGGAGGCGCTAAGAATTGATAATTGATAATTAATGTTGGGGTGGAGATTTTATGCGTGGTTGGGTTAAAACCCAACCCTATTGAACCACTATTGGGGTTACGAATTGGAATTTGGAATTTGAAATTTGGAATTTGGAATTTAATAAACCACATAGAACCACATAGAAATTCCAAAGACGCAAAGCTGTAACATATACCCTTTGCTACTTTGCCACTTTGCCACTTTGCCACTTTGTGTGATAATAAATTAATAAAGTATTCCGAAAACCTCTGTGCATGTGTTTTATTAAACGACTGCTTTAAGAATTGGGATTTAAACTATTGGAATTTATTTTTTACATAGTCTAACCGCAACAACTATGTGAACTTTGTTGAGCAAAGCGTCTTAAATAGGCAAAAGTTATACTATGTATCTATGCGAACTATGTGGTTTGTTACACAAAGATTCAAGGTAAAAAGTTCCTAAGATATACCCCAACAGCCTTGCGTGATAATAAAAAGTAAACCTTTGTATTTGAAGCAAAGCGCCTTTAATATACATCAGTAATACTATGTATCTACGCGAACATTATGTGGTAAATAAATTCCAATTTTTAAATTCCAAATTCCAATTAAACAAAGGAAATAATGCGATCGTAATACAAAAATAAGTCCTCAATTCCATCTGAAGGAACTACAGTAAATTCAAGAAAAGTTTTTATTTTAAAAAAAACAAAACATTCGCCTGACGACTATTAATCATTAACAAAATCGCAACGACACAACAGCTAAAACTTGTTTTTAAGTATAATTTATGATTTTAATTTACGAAAATATGACGTATTAGCAATATCTTTGGACTGATGAAAAACACAATCTTTCTATTTTGCATGTACCTCACCTTAATCACAGCTTGGCCGACGCTAAGAGTGATAAAACAGCATTTTAATGAAAGTTGTAGCAAAAGTTGCTGTGAACGTACTACCAAAAAATCATCAAAATCAGGAAATTCAGGTTGTCAAAAAGAAAAATGTATTTTTAATTTAAACATTTCTATCGGACAGTATTTGGTTCAACCTATTGAGAGCATTTCCTTAAATGACAATAGCATTTATGTTGCAAAAAAAACCTTAGAATACCATAAAAGTTATATTTCAAAATACAATGTTTCCATTTGGCACCCACCTAAGAATTATTTATTCAGTTAGAAAAACAACACTACATTTTTAATAAAAATAAATAATTTAAAATTTAAAAACCATGAAAAAATTAATCCTATTAATGTCTGTTGTAGTATTTATGATGACTACAACTTCAAATGCACAAACACAAAAACCAAAAGAAAGCGCAAAAAAAGAGAGCACTACTAAAAAAACTTGTACTGCTGAAGAAATGAAAAAATGCGACAAGGATAAAAAATGTTGTGCAAAAGACAAGAAAACGTGTACTGCGGAAGAGATGAAAAACTGCAAAAAGGACAAAAAAACGTGTTCAGCAGATAAAATGAAATCGTGTACAAAAGACAAAAAAGCAGGATGTTGTGCTAAAAAAGCATAATTCCTAATTAGTTTAGAAAAGAGTGTTTGAGCAATCAAACACTCTTTTTGCTTAAAATAGAGACCTATTCAATTACTATGAAAAAGATACTACTTGCCTTATTGATCAGCTGCATTAGTTATGCACAGGATGTTTCACTTCGTGCTGGAACGGTTCGGGAGAAAAATTATTACCAAGAGATTCCTATTGAAATTGTAATGGATAAAATTGTCATCCCGGTTGTAATTGAGGGCACAACCTATCATTTTATATTGGATACTGGAGCTCCAAATTTGATTTCCAAAAAAATAATCAATGCCATCAATAGCAAGCCGATTGTCAAAACGGCGGTAAGGGATGGGAACACCACTAAAGACTCCTTGGATGTAATCAACATCCCTTTGATTCAGCTTGGAAATTTGAATTTTGAAAATCAAATTGCAATGGTGAGTGATCTTGAACACCATCCTTTTTTGAAATGTTATGGAATAGACGGATTAATAGGAAGTAATTTATTTACCAATTCCATTTTGAAAATCAGTTTGAAAGACAAAAAGATTATCATTACTGATAAAATAAAAATGCTCTCTCCTCAACAAAAACCGAAAGAAATGCAGGTCATTGCCGCTCAAGGCAAACCGTGTATTTGGATTGAATACCAAGGAACTGAACACAAAAAAGTAAGAGAACAAGTGCTCATTGACACCGGAATGGATGGATTTTATGATTTATCCAATCGCAGCTATGATTTTTTAAAAAAAGAAGGCATTTACCAAATTATTGGAAAAAGTGTTGGAGTGGGTGACATCAGTTTGTTCGGAACGGGACAACAACACGAACAGGAGCTTATCAATATTCCTTTTTTCAAAATCAATCAAACGACGTTTAATAATGTTACTACCAATACTCACGAGGAGCGCACTTCGGGAATAGGATTAAATTTTTTCAAATATGGGGATGGCATTTTGGATTTTATAAACAAAAAGTTTTATTGGGAAGAAGCGGAAACTACCGTAAATATGAAACCTGCCGAAAAATTCAGTTGCTCCTATATCAACAATAACTATGTGGTGGACTTTGTATGGGATGACACTTTAAAAACAAAAATCAAAGCGGGTGATGTCATCATTCGTATTGACCAACTGAACATCAAAGAAATGACTACTTGTGATTTGCTTAATTTGAGAAAGTACTTGGCGGACAAAACCAATTACGAAATGGAAGTTCAAAAAGAAGATGCTTCCACGGTGACAGTAACCATCAGTCATTAAACCATTTGAAAGAAGTGTGGAATTTGAAAGAATAAACGCTTGCTTCTTTATTCAACAATGACTTCAGAATGGGTTTTGACAAAATAAGTAAGTAGTCCCATATAGTTTTTGCTATAATCAAATCCCCATTCATCGCGATCATCATCGCCAAAATCTTGTTCCATTTGATTGTAGGTATTGATAAGGGTTTCCGCAAAAACAGTAGGAGGAATTTGAACAGCTAATAGCAAGCCTTCGTTCAAGTTAGGAGCATTTTTATGAGAATTTATAAAGTATTTTTCGCTATCAAAGCCACAATAATATAATTCTTCCAACAATTCCATGGAAGTATTTTTCCAGATGTAAATATTTAAGGCATCTTCAACCATATAAAACATCCATAATATCACATCACCAGAATCCAAAAAGTGTTCGGCAATCGTACAACCGTACCAATAGTCAATGCTATTTTTAATAGGCTTTTTGGTGATAATCAAAATGGAGTCGCGGAACAAATCGTTCAAAGGATTGACAATATTACTAGCATTATAACCAAAAGAAACGTTTTCAGTCAGGATATCGAGATGCATCCAACCTTCAGTAGCGGATTGGACGACGATTTTAAAATCGTCAGAATGATAGATAGCCGAAACAGGTATGCTTTGTAATACATCCATAGAGCTCACATAATAGGTTCATTAAAAAGTTTGATAGAAGCTTGGGGCCTTCACAAATTCATTTAATCCACAAAAAAAAGACCTCTAAAAAGATTCAAAAATCAAAATTTTAGATGATCTGTTTTTTATTTTATAGTCAAAGTTACAAAAAAGTTTCATCAACTTGACTAAATATTTTAATAGGAAAACAATAAAAGATAAAATAACTATAAAAGTTATTCGGTTGTTTTACTTTTAATTGCATCAATAGCATGAAGTATCCTATTAATTTCTTCAGGATTTTGAGTACCAATTAACAACTTTGTACCATCGGTAAAAATCAATTGCAAACCTTGATTTCCTTTAATATTATAAGCGATTCCATTACCAAAAATACCATAGCGTAACCCCCAACCACCGTATTCGGGAATAGGTTTGTAATGTCGAACGAATATTTTATCTAAACGCTCCCAAGAATATTTTTTGAAAGCAATATGAATTGGAAAAAAACGAACATAAACACCGTCTGATTTAATAATCGTTTCCAATCGAATATTAATAAGAAGATAAGTCACAGCTAAAGTGATTCCAAACCCAAACAGTAAGCCATTGTCACTCATAGGATGATCTCCAAAGGGTTTTCCACACAATACTTGTTGGTAATTCCCAACAACAAAAAGAACATTAATCCCAATTACAATCAGCCAAAACCACCAGTGGGTAAAGAGCTGTTTTTCGGTATATAAAATTTGTGGTTCCATATAAGTTTTTTGGTTTTTTTTTAGGTTGCAGGTTGATTTAGGTTTTAGATTTTAGGTTCTGTGTGTGTGAATGGAATTGGAATGGGATATTTATTTTATTTTATTTATCAAACCTCTCCTACTACCTTATTACTATACTTAACACTTAACACTTAATACCTAAATCCCAATCTAATGGCTAATGCCTATTGCCTAACGCCTATTGCCTTAAATTGCCTATATTTACTCTTCGTAGCGTTCGATTTCTCTATCGTAAAAATCGTTAGCTTGAGAAATAAGACTTTCCATTTCGGCTTTAAGTTCAGCCTCGTCTAAATCCTCGTCTTCTTCCATAAATTCAACCTCATCGTCTTTAAGATTGATAATAAAACGAGGGTAATCCAAATGAATGATAAAGATATCGTCTGGGTAATCAGTATTGTCTCCTAGTACAAATTTAGGTAAATCCATTGTTGTATTTTTTATAAAATTAAATTCGGTTATGTTCACTTTACAGTTACAAATAACCGAATATTTTTTGAAAGATTACTTATCCGAAAGCATGATCGGTGCATTTCCTTTACCATTCATAAAAATGATTTTGGTATTTGCGGAAGCTGCTAATTCTTTTTGTGCTTTGATTTGTTCGTATTGCAATTGTTTATCAGTCAAATTGGTCGAAATAATACGTTGGTAATCAGCAATACCTTGGGCTTCTACTCTTTTACGCTCGGCTTCTTGTTTTTCTTTTTGCAAAACGAATTGCATTTTTTGAGCATCTTGTTCCGCATTGATTTTACTTTCTATCGAAGCTTTAACAGAAGCAGGAAGATTGATGTTTCGAATCAATAATTGCTCTAATATCAAACCTCTTTTTTTGAAATCTTGTTCAATAGTTCGGTAAATACGTTGTTGGAATTCGTTTCTTTTGGTTGAATACAATGCTACGGCATCATAATAAACAGCGTTGTCACGAATACGGGTACGGGTTACAGGACGAACGATTTTGTCAGTATAGTTTTCACCAATTCCTTTTAAAATTTTAGGTGCGTCTTGGGCCGCAACTCTATACAAAACGGTTAAGTCAATTACCACTTCTAGTCCATCGTTAGACAAAACTCGGATGGCATCATCCCCTTCTTGCGCGCCTTCCCCATGAATGGCTGACATGGTATAGTTTTGTGTTTGAATATCAAAAATGGTGACATCTAATAAAGGATTGATGATGTGCAATCCACTCGGAAGTACATCCGGTTC
>CANCJZ010000191.1 GCA_947378465.1 Flavobacteriaceae bacterium | reverse complement strand
TAAAGTTGGGACTTTGACCAAAAACTGCACCACTCAAAATACATAATATCAAGAGTGTTGCAGATTTAAGTTTTAGGTTTATACTTCGGAACATTACTTAATTATTAAACCTGAAGTCACACGTGGTCTTCCTCTTGTTGGTTTTCCATGTAAAACCGGAGCAGTTATTACATAAGGTCCTTTGGCGGCATTGTCGTACAAGTTTTCCAAGTCATCAAAAAAAGCTTCTCTATCATCTGCATTTGCTTCAGTACTGTGAAAAAACAAAAATAAACAATCCGTGTTCGTGCTAAAGTCAAAATCTTGAACGCCAGAAAGTCCTGGTGATTTTAAAACAGTAGTTAAATCAACAGTAGTTTGGTAGGTGTCATTTGTTGGAGTCGGTAAGGCAACTCCAGGGTCATTGTCAAAAGTAAATTCACACAGTATAACATTCATAAGTTGTCCTGTGGCAAGCGATTTTTTACTCAAATTGAAATAGGTGGTTGAAATAATGGTTCTGCTAGGAGGGTCAGGTAATGCAACACTCAAAGTAAGTTGATTTAGGGTTACATCAATTTTTCCCGTGGCGGTGTAGGTTTGTTCATTCATGGTGTTAAGTTTTTAAAATTTAGTTGCTTCAAATCTCTGAAATAATTTTATGAAAAAACTCCCCAACTATGGGGATTTTTAGGTTTATTTTTAAAGTAATGTTGTTAATTATTGTATTATCGTCTTCCAGTTCTTTTTATTCCTAAACCACTCAAAATGCCTTTCCTGACGGGGATAGTTCTTGTCAGAATTCTTCTTGCCGGAATCACTTTACTGTTTCTAACGTTTATTTTTTTATTAAATATACTATTCCCTCTCGAATTGTTCAGGAGTAAAGTTGACGAATGTCTGTTATATAGGTAAGTGGTTTTGGCCGCTACATTCCTTCTAGTGGCAACCGTATGAAACATCATTCTATACGGGGCACATCTTATATAAAATAGAGTATAGGCAAAGGGCCGCCAGGGATTCCACCGATGCGGATAATAATTCCACCGATAGGGGGACACCCAAACAACATATCTTGTGCCATAAATATAATGAACACAGGGCCAAGCCCAAACATTTACAAGTAGTGATTCAACTTCAATTGTTGGGATATTAGGTCCTCCTGTACTTTCCTGTAAAGTTTCTTTTTCTTCTGTTGGTTCTAAAATAGTGTTGGCTGCATATAAATCTAGATCCCCTTCAATTTGTAACAACGCTTCTGCATCCCCTGTTCTATCTAGAGATATAGTTGCAATATCTTGTTTATCAGTTTCGTTCAGAAAGGTACTTAAGACAAGTACATGCGAATCACCATTTTTGATGTCTGCAACATTTATGTAATCTATAGCTCCATCATTATTCAAGTCAAGGTTATTGATATTGCTATTTCGGTTGTTGAGTAAGCGTTCAAATTGTTCTAATGAAGTAGCTTTTTTAAATGCAGTAAGAGTACCTTCTAAACTGAAGTTGTCACCAAGGTATTCCTTATGAATCTCTTCTTGACACCTGGCAGTGGTCAACCCAAAAATAATAAATAAAAGGGCAAGCGTCTTTTTCATATAAATGGACTAGTCTAGGTCTTAACAAATATAAGATTAAAATGTCTTCCTTATTTTTCAATTTAACTAGTTAAAGCATTTTTAACAAAAAATTAAAAATAATGTATCTTTGAACTCAAATAGTTACCTAATGATTAAAACCGAGTCCAAAACAGCCCTAGAAAACTACTTTCAAACATTTAGAGAACAAATAATTGGTATCAACCAAGAATTTGAATCACCGTTTGGAATAAAAAAAATTGTATATACTGATTGGACCGCAAGCGGAAGATTATATCGCCCAATTGAAGAAAAGTTGATGAATCAATTCGGACCTTTTGTAGCCAATACACATACAGAAACTACTATTTCAGGAACGGCCATGACTATGGCTTATCATGAAGCAAAGCATATTATTAAAGCGCATGTTAAGGCTAATGATAATGATATCTTAATCAATACAGGAACCGGTATGACCGGGGTAGTTAATAAATTCCAACGGATTTTAGGACTAAAAATCCCTGAAAATTTAAAGGAATTTACCAGTATTCCAATGGCCTTAAAACCTGTGGTTTTTATTTCACATATGGAACATCATTCCAACCAAACTTCTTGGCTAGAAACGATTGCTGATGTAGTCGTTATTCCTGCAACAGCTGAGGGTTTGTTTTGTTTAAATGAATTTAAGAATTTACTAAATAAGTATAAAGAAAGAAGCTTTAAAATTGCCTCCATTACCTCATGCTCTAATGTAACGGGTATCAGAACTCCCTATCATGAAGTGGCTAAATTAATGCATGAGAACAACGGAGTTTGTTTTGTAGATTTTGCATGTTCCGGACCCTATGTAGATATTGATATGCATCCAGATGATGAACGTTATTTAGATGCTATTTTCTTTTCTCCTCACAAGTTTTTGGGAGGGCCAGGGACTTCTGGCGTTTTGATTTTTAATAAAAACTTATATAAAAATAATGTGCCAGATTGCCCAGGAGGCGGAACAGTAAGCTGGACTAATCCATGGGGCGAGCATAAATACATTGATAATATTGAAGACCGAGAAGATGGGGGTACCCCCGGTTTTCTTCAAGTAATTAAAACGGCCTTAGCCATTCAATTGAAAGAGCAAATGGGCGTTACTAATATACTGGAACGCGAACATGAAATCGTTGATTATATTTTCTCCGAATTGAATCATATTGAAAATATACATATTTTAGCTAATCAACATCAAGAGCGATTAGGTGTTATCTCATTTTATATTGATGACTTGCATTATAATCTTGGGGTGAAATTATTAAATGATCTTTTTGGAATTCAAACAAGAGGAGGGTGCAGTTGTGCCGGAACCTATGGCCATTATTTATTGCACGTAGATCAAGAAACCTCTCATGATTTAGTATGTCAAATTACCTCTGGAGATTTAATAAAAAAACCAGGATGGATCAGAATGTCTATACATCCTACAACTACTTCCGAAGAAATCCAAATGGTTTGCCAAAGCATCAAAGCGCTAGCATTGCATCATAAAGATTGGGCTGTCGATTACGAATACAATTATAAATCAAATGAGTTCGTTCATAAAGCAGCAAAGCATCAGGAAAAAGTGATGGTCAAAAATTGGTTCAAAGTTTAAATCCAATTTTGTAGCAGCTGAATATTATTGTTTTTTGTGTTTCCAGCGCTTGTGAGTCCATAAATAATATTCTGGAGCATCTAGAATTTGTAATTCTACTTTTTTCAAAAAAGCATCCGAAATTTCATAGTTTGGAACTTCTTTCGGATGATCTACCAAATATTCGAAGGTACCTTGATAATACCCTCTTTTTATTTTTCTAGTTTTAAGAAATATAACATTCATGTCAAATCGTTTGGCCAACATTTCAGCACCGGTATGCACCGGTGTTTCAATTCCCATAAAGGTACTCCAGTGATGCGTCTTACTTAATTGCGGTGATTGGTCACTTGCAAAGCCATAAATACCTAAATGTTTACGCCTAGCATTTTGCTCAATAATTTTGATTGTTTCTCGATTCGTAATTAAGGTGGCTTTGAATTTAGATCGAATATCCCTAACTAACTTGTCAAAATATTTATTAGCAATTTTTTTGTAAATGGCATATCCCTCAAAATTGATGATGCGATTCATAGAAATGGCCCATTCATAAGAAGCATAATGTGCCATAAATACAGCAATGCTTTTCTGCTTTTTTTCTAAATCTAGGTACAAATCGATATTAGTAAAGGTATACCGTTTGTCTAATTCTTTTTCAGAAATGGTCATGGTTTTGATCATTTCCAAAAATAGATCACACAAGTGGTGGTAGAATTTTTTTTCAATCAAAAGTCGTTCTTGTGCTGATAAATGGGGTAATGCCATTGCAATATTTTCACGAACTACTTTTTTTCGATAGCCAATAACATTATAAAGTAAGATATAAATTCCATCCGAGAACATATAGAGTAACCTGAAAGGCAACATGGAAATGGACCAAAGAATAGGATAAAGGATAATAAAAACAATAAATTGCATGTATTTAATTTTATGCAAATATAAAGTTAATTGTTATTTTAACGATAGCTGTTAACAAATCCTAAGCAAGTTTATTATTTTTACAGAAAAAACAAATGATGAATAATATGTTTCTGTTGGTTATCATTATAGCCAATGTTCTCATAAGTTATAAAGGATTTAATGATCAATACTTCTTTAGAAAATATCAATTTCATGTAGGTAGTATACGTGCTGGTGAGCAAATTAGAATGATTACTTCTGCGTTCCTTCATGCAGATCTCTTTCACTTGGCCTTTAATATGATTGCTCTATATTCCTTTGCTCCGGTAGTAGCAGCTTATTTAGGAAACTTTACTTTTCTCCTACTATATGCCGGAAGTTTAATTTTTGGAAGTTTGTTAACCATGCTTTTTCATGGGAATGATTACAATTATAGGGCAGTAGGGGCCTCTGGAGCAGTTACGGGTATTATCTATTCTGCAATATTATTGGAACCCGATATGACCATTGGGATTTTCGGGGTTATTCCTTTACCGGCTTATATATTTGGTATAGGATACTTGTTATATTCTATTTACGGAATGAAAGCCAAAGTGGATAATATAGGGCACACGGCTCACTTTGGAGGGGCTATAGGAGGCTATGCTATTACCCTACTTAAAGATCCTGCCTTATTGCAAGAACATACTTTTATGGTTATTCTACTAGCCATTCCTATTGTGATTCTCTTTATAATGGCTAAAATGGGTAAGTTATAATTGGCACAACTTTTGAACCATTCTTGAAAATCAATCCAAAAGATAAACATTATGAAAAAAATAATCCTATTACTTGCATTAATTTTTGCGATACACATTCAAGCGCAAGAGCAAAAAGCTCAGGTTCCTCAAATTTCTGTAACCGGTGAAGGAAAAGTAAAAGTAACCCCAGATCAAGCCATTGTTACGGTTGGTTTTCAGAACTCAGGTAAGGATGCCAAAGAAGTAAAAACGCTTAATGACGAAGTGGTTGACCGCGTTATTAAATTCTTGAAAAAAATTGGTATCCCTAGCTCAGATTATAAAACCAATACTATTAGCCTGAATAAAAGTTACGATTTTGAAAAGAAAAAATCTAACTTTCAAGCCAATCAATCCTTAAGTATTACACTAAAGGATTTGTCTAAGTACGATGAAATTATGATCGGACTCAATGATGCTGGAGTCAATAACATTCAAGGGGTCGAATTTAAATCTTCTAAAATGGAAGTGTATGAAAAAGAAGCTCGTAAAAATGCCATCCTAAATGCCCAACAAAAAGCAAATGATTATGTTTCAGTATTAGGCCAAAAAATAGGGAAAGCATTGCTGATTACCGACAATTCCCAAACCTATGTGCCTCAACCTATGTACAAAGGAGGGCTTATGGCAATGGCTTCTGATATGGCAGCGCCAAGAGAAACTTTAGCCGTAGGAGAAATGGAAATCAATACCAATGTAAGCGTGACTTTTGCATTAGAATAGCAGTCTATAGTAAAATTAGAATAGTCCCTTCGGGGACTTTTTTTATGAGTTATTTTTTTAAAAAAAGTGCACGAGGATAAGAATATTGTGGATTTCTTAAAAATGATTCGTCCGTTAAAGTTTTCAAAAAATCTATTATAGCTCCCTTATCTTTTTCAGTTAAAATTATTTTTC
>CANCJZ010000190.1 GCA_947378465.1 Flavobacteriaceae bacterium | reverse complement strand
TCAATTAAATACCAATCGAGGTTGGCACCTGATACTCTTTCGGCGGTTCGTTTGATATCGTTAGGGGTTGGATGCTTGAATTTGAATTCTTCGAAATAACGTCTTAAGGTTTTCATTAGGTTATCTTTTCCAATAAGATATTCGAATTGAGCAAGGAATACTTCGCCTTTGCTGTAGGAAGCAATGCTGTAACTTCTGTTTTCGTCATAGCGATCACCGTGAGTAGAAAGCGGTTGTTCTTTACCGGAATTGGCAAGGAAAATATAATTTTTATAAGCGCTTGAAAAGGGATTGTCGGATTTCTTCTCCGCCAAAAGATTCATTCCTAAATCCTCAATATAGGAGGTAAAACCTTCGTCCATCCAAGGATGCTTGCTTTCGTTAGAAGCCAAAATGTGTTGGAACCAAGAATGTCCCATTTCGTGTGCAATGACTCCTACTAAGCCGTCTAATTTGCCTTCGCCAAGAATTAAAGTGCACATCGCGTATTCCATTCCGCCGTCGCCACCTTGAATTACGGAGTATTGTTTGTAAGGATATTTGCCCACGATTTTATTATAATACGCCATTAGCTCAACCGTTTTTGGTTCGGCTTGTTTCCAGTTATCAATGATGTTTGGATTGTTTTTGTAGATAAAATGCAGGGTTGTTCCGAAATCGGTATTAACTACATCGTGCAGGTAATCTTTATCAGCGGCCCAAGTGAAATCGTGCACTTGTGGCGCAATAAAATGCCAAGTAAGCGTTTTTTGTTTTTTAGGAATGTTAACGGTAACCCCTTGATCTTGGTAATTGAAACCAATTTCGTTAGGATTTTGCAAATAACCGGAACCTCCTAAAAGGTAGTTTTTGTCGATTGTAATTTTCACATCAAAATTTCCCCATACTCCGTGGAATTCACGAGCGATATAAGGATCAGCATGCCACCCTTCAAAGTCGAATTCAGCCATTTTAGGATACCATTGCGCCATAGAAAGTTCCACCCCTTCACGGTTATTGCGGCCTGAGCGGCGGATTTGTTGGGGAACTTGTCCGTCAAAATCTAAGGTAAGCACCGTGGATTTTCCAGGTAAAAGAGGTTTGGCCAAAGTCACTTCAAGAACGGTTTCGACCTCTTTAGCAGTAGCAGGAACGCCATCTTGTTTGAAGTTGGCAATGTGAAGGAATCCTATTTCATTGGGTTGTAATTTGGAAATTCTACTTTCTTTGGTGTCTTTTCCGTCAACTTTGATTTTGTTGACCATACGTCCATCGGGATCTTTGATGGATTGCAATCGCATATCCATTTCGCTGCCCGGTTGGAAGGCATTGTTGTATAAATGATAAAACACTCGTTTGAGAGTGTCAGGAGAATTGTTGGTGTACAACAGCTCTTGTTTTCCGTGGTATTGATAGGATTTGACGTCCATAGACACTTCCATCTTATAGTCCACGTGTTGTTGCCAATAGGTGGTGCTTTGTGCAATTGATTGTTGGATTGAGCAAGCAATAAGTAGTGAGAAAATTACTTTTTTCATAGTTCCTTTTATTAAAAAAAGGAAGGTGTAGACCCTCCTTTTTAAAGTATTTATTTAGATATTATTTTTTTTTCGAAAGGGCATCCGCCATTTTCAAAGCATTGTAAGCGTTTACTATTTTACCTGAAACACAAACGTTAGCAAATGGTTTTTCTTTTTTCTCTTCGTCCACAATTACGGTTTCATTAATCGCTGTTCCTGAGTCCATCAAAATGTGTTTTACTTGAGCAGCGGTTAATTGAGGGTAATACGAACGGATTAAAGCAGCAACACCAGCAGTATTTGGAGAAGCCATAGAAGTTCCTTGTTCGTATTTGTATTTGTTGTTAGGAACAGTAGCATAGATTTCCACTCCAGGAGCAAATACATCTACATTTTTAGCACCATAGTTTGAGAAATCCGCAACGATTTTTGAACCGTAAACATTGTTTAATGCACCAATAGTGATTAGGTTGTCCGCAATTTCTTTTCCGTCTTTTTCATCCGTTGGGAAGTTTGGCTCAGTATCAACATCCTTAGCGTCGTTACCAGCAGCGTGAACAATTAAAACGTCTTTGCTAGCCGCATATTTGATGGCATCCCAAACCCATTCTTTGTGAGGAGAATAGTCTTTACCAAAACTACCGTTGATTACTTTAGCTCCGTTGTCCACTGCATAACGAATCGCAAGTGCGATATCTTTGTCGTACTCATCACCATTAGGAACGGCACGAACCGCCATAATCTCAACATTTTTATCCACTACCCCGTCTCCGCCTAGTTTGTTTCCTCTAATTTGAGCAATAATCCCTGCAACGTGAGTTCCGTGTAAAGCATCCTCAACATCTGGCCCTTTTACATTTCCGTTTCCGTAATGCGTTTCGGTCATATCATCAGGATTGTCAGCTGTTTTTCTACCGTTGAATTCTACATTCAAATTGTAATTCAATTGGTCGTAAACATAATCTTTATAAGAGTTGATTTCGTCTTGGAAACCTTCACCAGCTTGCATAGCCACGCTCATCATAATCATTTTACTTTGATTCAAAGAGGAATCAGTAGTAGTGATTGCTTTGATATCAGCAAGGGTGTATTTGTCTTTTTTAAGTTCGGCTTTGATCGCATTATCTGCTTTGATGATCATGTCCACTTGAGGTTTTTGTTGGTTAACCTCTGCTAATTTTTGATCAAAAGCTTTTTTAGTATCTTTAAATGTTTCTGAACCATCGTCTCCTTTTTTAAGGATACGAGTAAGCTCTAAGTTTTCGTTAGTAGCTTCACCAAGGAAGTTCCAGCCATGGACATCATCGATGTAACCATTTTTATCATCGTCAATATTGTTTCCTGGGATTTCCTTTTTGTTGGTCCAAATTTTACCTTTTAAATCTTCGTGGTCGATATCTAATCCAGAATCGACAACACCTACGATAATTTTAGTTGCTTTTTTTCCTTTCAAAAATTCTGCATAAGCTTTGTCAACACTCATTCCAGGAATAGAATCTTTTTGTAAGTCTAAATGACTCCAACGCATTTTTTGAACTTCCGTTAAAGGCGCTTTTTTAGTAGTAAAAGAGGAAGGATTTGTGCTTTGTTGAGCGTTCATTGAAGCGCATGCCATTAAGGCAAAAGCAGAAACGTAAATTGGTTTTATTAATCTCATAGTGATAAATTATTTTGATAATCGGTATAAAAATATTGAGTTTTGTTACAGCTAAAGATAGATTAACACTAAATTAAGATATCTTCACATTTAAAAACTTCTTTCAAACGCACTCCTTTTTCGGTTTTTTCCACGGTGATGATTTCATTATGGGCGTCGTGTTCTAACATTAAATAGTAGTTGTTCTCCGCAGCCGCGTTCATGAATTTAGTTTTTTCATCCATTGTCAAAAGGGGACGAGTATCATATCCCATTACGTAAGGAATTGGAATGTGTCCTGCGGTTGCCAATAAGTCGCCACAAAAAACGATGGTTTTGTCTTGGTATTGAATATGAGGCAACATTTGTTTTTCTGTATGACCATCGGCAAAGAAGATTCCGAAGTTTAATTCTGATTTTTCAAGATAGTCACCTTCGGGTCTTTTTATAAAATTAAGTTGCCCGCTTTCCTGCATCGGAATGATGTTTTCGTGAAGGAAAGAAGCTTTTTCGCGAGAATTAGGTTTGGTTGCCCATTCCCAATGGTTGTCATTGGTCCAGTATTTTGCATTTTTAAAAGCCACTTCGTAGCCTGTTTTGTCTTTGTTCCAATTGACACTTCCACCGCAATGGTCAAAATGCAAATGCGTCATAAAAACATCGGTCACATCATCGCGATGAAAGCCGTGTTTTGCTAAAGATTTGTCTAAAGAATGATCCCCCCAAAGCGAATAATAGCTAAAGAATTTATCGGATTGTTTGTTGCCCATGCCTGTGTCAATAAGGATTAATCGGTTTCCGTCTTCAATCAAAAGACAACGCGCGGCAATATCAATAAGGTTGTTTTGATCGGCAGGATTGGTTTTGTTCCAAAGGGTTTTTGGTACTACACCAAACATGGCCCCACCATCTAATTTAAAGTTACCCGCTTCAATAGGATATAGTTTCATAGCTATAAAAGGTTTTAAAATCGTTGCAAATTACTAAATATGTTTGTTTTGATAGCATCGAAATCGATTTTTTCTATACAATTATTCGCTATAAAAATGTTTTAGATTGTTGAAAAAAAAGATAATTGTAGTAACTTTGCGCTTTATTTAGACAAAATCAAAATAAGCTATGATCAAAGTTTCAGATACAGCAAGTAAAAAAATCATCGAAATGATGAAAGACGATGGTTTTGACGCCAACCAAGACTATGTTAGAGTTGGAGTAAAAAGCGGCGGATGTTCCGGTTTATCTTATGAATTAAAATTTGACAAAGAACTGGGCGAAAACGACAAAGTTTTTGAAGATAATCACGTGAAGATAGCCGTAGAGAAAAAATCTTTTTTGTATTTAGCAGGAACGGTTTTAGAATTCTCGGGAGGATTGAACGGAAAAGGTTTCGTTTTTAACAATCCTAATGCAAGTAGAACTTGCGGATGCGGTGAGAGTTTTTCGTTATAACAATTAGATAACCCTTTTAGGGATTCAACCCTGAAAGGGTTAATTGATAAAAATATGAGCAAATACACAGAAGACGATTTAAAAATTGAACTCGAGAACAAGGAGTACGAGTATGGGTTCTACACCGATTTAGAATCTGAGACGTTTCCTATAGGGCTAAATGAAGACATTGTACGCGCTATATCCCTTAAAAAAGAAGAGCCCCAATGGATGACCGATTGGCGCATTGAGGCGTTTCGAGCTTGGGAACAAATGGTAGAACCAGAATGGGCAAATGTTCATTATGAGAAACCAGACTTTCAAGCGATTTCCTATTATTCGGCTCCTAAAAAAACCGATCCCAACAAAACCCTTGACGATGTAGATCCTGAGCTTTTGGCGATGTACAAAAAGCTGGGGATTTCTTTGGATGAGCAAAAGAAAATGAACAATGTTGCTATGGATATCGTAGTGGATTCTGTTTCAGTGGCGACTACATTCAAAAAGACATTGGCTGAAAAAGGGATTATTTTTATGAGTATTTCCGAAGCCATTCGCGAATATCCAGAATTGGTACAAAAATATTTAGGGACTGTAGTGCCTCAAAAAGACAATTACTATGCAGCCTTAAACTCGGCGGTATTTTCAGACGGTAGTTTTTGTTATATCCCAAAGGGAGTGCGTTGTCCAATGGAATTGTCAACCTATTTCCGAATCAATCAAGCAGGAACAGGTCAATTTGAAAGAACCCTTTTGATTGCTGATGAAGGCAGTTATGTTTCCTACCTTGAAGGATGTACGGCACCAAGTAGAGATGAGAATCAATTACATGCTGCAGTAGTAGAGTTGATAGCAATGGACGATGCAGAAATCAAATACTCTACCGTTCAAAACTGGTATCCAGGAAATAAAGAAGGTAAAGGTGGTGTTTATAATTTTGTAACCAAAAGAGGATTGTGTGAGAAAAACGCGAAGATTTCTTGGACTCAAGTGGAAACCGGATCCGCAGTTACCTGGAAATATCCATCGTGTGTGTTGAAAGGTGATAACTCAATTGGAGAATTTTATTCGATTGCGGTAACCAATAACTTTCAACAGGCGGATACTGGAACTAAGATGATTCACTTGGGAAAAAATACGCGTTCGACTATTATTTCAAAAGGAATTTCGGCAGGAAGATCACAAAACAGTTA
>CANCJZ010000189.1 GCA_947378465.1 Flavobacteriaceae bacterium | reverse complement strand
TACTGATTATTGCAGCATTTGCTATTCCGTATTTTTTTAAAAATCAAATTCAAGCTAAAATCACCGAAACCATTAACAAAAGTGTAGATGCCAAAGTGAGTTTTGCCGATGCTAGTTTAAGTTTATTCAAAAGCTTTCCTCGCGCTACCGTTACAATTGAAAAATTGGCGGTGATTAACAAAGCGCCTTTTGAAGGCGATACCCTTGTAGCCTTTGAACAACTCGACTTGAAAATGTCCTTAATGGAATTGTTTCACGGCAGTAGTGAGCCGATGAAAATCGAGGGGATTTCTTCTAAAAATGGTTTGATCAATATCATCATAAACAAAGATGGTGTGGGGAATTTTGACATTGCACTTAAAAACCAACCCAAAACAGAAGAGAGTAATAGTAAACCAATGGCATTACAAATCAAAGATTATGAAGTGGAAAACTTCAAATTCAAGTTTACCAATCAAGGTTCTAAAATGCGTATGGTGTTGGACAGTATCAACCATAGTGGATCGGGTGATTTTGGAAGTCAACGTTTGGATTTGATTACCAAAACGACTACTAAAGTTTCGTTTGATATGGATAAGATGAACTATATGAAAAATGTAGCACTTTCCCTTGATGCCACTATTGATATGGATATGGCTCACAGCAAATATACTTTTAAAGAAAACAAAGCCAAAATCAACGAGCTTCCTCTGGAATTTGATGGATTTATTCAAATGGTGAAAGAAGGACAACTTTTTGATTTAAAATTCAAAACCCCTACTTCTTCTTTCAAAAACTTCTTAGGATTGATTCCTGCTGCCTATCAAAGTAATCTGAACGATGTGAAAACAACAGGAGAATTTACAGTGGTTGGTTTTGCAAAAGGGATGAAAACCGATACTACAATTCCTAAATTCAATATCGAAATTGCTTCGAATAATGCTTCCTTCCAATATGCTTCCTTGCCTAAATCAGTGAAGAATATTGTAATTGATACCCACATCATCAACGAAACTGGATTGATGAACGATACTTATGTAAATTTGGACAAATTGTCTTTTGCCATTGACCAAGATGTTTTTAATGCCAAAGCCAATATCAAAAACATCGCTGTAAATGCTATAGTAGATGCCGAATTAAAAGGAACCATCAACCTAGGAAACCTATCCAAAGCCTACCCTATCAAGCTAGACAAACCCCTTTCGGGTATCTTGAAAGCGGATGTCACTACTAAGTTTGATATGGCCTCTGTAGAAAAAAGCGAATATCAAAACATTCAAAACGCTGGGAACATCAACCTAACGGGATTCAAATACACCGACGAAACAGGCAAAGCTATGAACATCAGCAGCGCCATCGTTCAGTTCAATCCAAGTAGAGTAAACCTACAAGAGTTGAAAATGACCACTGGTAAAAGTGATATCAACCTGAGTGGTGTATTGGACAACTTCTATGGATTTGTATTCCGCAAACAAGAGTTGAAAGGAAACTTCAATATGTCGTCCAACCAAATCGCGGTAAACGATTTTATGACCACTGAAGCGCCTGCCAAAACCGACACCAAAGCGACTTCAAAAGCAATGAAGATTCCGGCTTTCCTAAATTGCAGTCTTACCGCTAAGGCAAACACCGTGTTGTACGACAATCTGGTTTTAAAAGATTGTTCGGGTAAATTGTTGATTGCCGATCAAAAAGTAAGTTTGCAAAATGTCAAAACCAATATTTTTGGTGGACAAATTGGAATGAACGGTGAGGTATCTACCAAAGAGAAAACTCCTAAATTCAATATGGCTTTAGACTTGAATAAAGTGGACATTCCACAAACCTTTAGCCAATTGGACATGTTGAAAAAAGTAGCTCCTATAGCTGGAGTTGTGACTGGAAAAATCAATTCAACCATAAAATTAAACGGGACTTTGGATCCGATTGCTTTGACTCCTGATTTAAAAACCCTAAGTGGTGATATGATGGGACAATTATTATCGACAGGAGTTACTGCTAGCAATTCGAAAATGCTGACTGCCCTTGACGATAATTTAAAATTTATTGATTTAAAAAAATTAAATCTGAACGATGTCAAGGCAGCTTTGAGTTTCCAAAACGGAAGAGTAACGGTAAAACCATTTGATTTGAAATACCAAGACATCAAGGTAAATGTAGGCGGAACGCACGGATTTGACCAAACGATGAATTATAATGTCAAATTGGATGTTCCTGCTAAATACTTAGGTAATGACGCCAATGCTTTATTAGCCAAACTTTCGCCTTCGGATTTTAATAAATTAGGAAACATTCCAATCAATGCTACTTTAACAGGAAGCTTTAACAATCCTAAAGTGGGTACAGATATCAAACAAGCAACTACTGCTTTAGTTACTAATTTGGCCAAACAACAAAAGGACAAATTATTAAACAAAGGAACTTCGGCTCTTGAAGACATCATCAACAAAAACACCAAGTCCAGCGATACAACCAAAACCAAAAAAACCATCAATCAAGCGAAAGACTTGTTGAATGGTTTGTTTAAAAAGAAATAGCTTTTTAGAGGATAGAAGAAAGAAGAAAGATATTGCGTGAAGAATATAGAGTATAGAATATAGAGTATAGAAAATAGACGAAGCAAGATATTGTGTTTAGAAGCAATTTGTCCAACCCTTTTTATAAAATAACAACAGTGTCAAAACATAATAATTTTGATACTGTTTTTTATTTTATATAGAAAATCGAATCCGTGAACTCAAAATAGAGAAAAAAGAAAAGAAGAAAAGAAAGAAAAAAAGGAAAGGAAAAAAGGGAAAAGAAAATATACCAAAAAGAATCTCACCCCAGTAACCACAACGGCCTATTGCCTTTTTCCTAATGCCTATTGCCTTAAAAAATGCCTTAAAAAAGCCCTAAAGTAACCACGTATCCTTCAAAGGTTCGAACATTGAACACGGTGCCGTCTTCAAAAATCAGATACTGTCCTTTTATTCCGGTTAGTTTTCCGGTAAAGGAAGGGGTTTTGTCTAAATTCAGACTCGTTACTTTTTTGGGATAATGCAATACTGGATAATGCAAGTCGTACCAATCTTCTTTTTCAGGGTGAAAATATTCTTGGACTTCTTTGGGGATAAGGTATTTGAGGCTGGCCCTTTCTTTAATTAAATCAACTGTTGGCACCTCATTTTTAAGCATTTTTTGCCAATTGGTTTTATCGGCATAATGGTTTTTGAGCGCTACTTCAGTGATTCCGGCGAGGTAACGATTAGGTACTTCTACAATAGGAATGGCTTCGATGGCACCTTGATCAATCCATCGGGTTGGAACCTGTGTTTTGCGCGTTACCCCCACTTTAATTTCACTAGAAAGTGCCAAGTAAACGATATGCGGTTGCAATTGAACCCTCTTTTCATAGTCTAAGTCGCGATCTTCAATGTCGAGGTGGGCAGTACTGAGTTCGGGTTTCATAATCCAATCCCCAGCAGAAGCACTACTCATAAAGCAGTCGTAACAGAAACCTTGACGGAAAATTTTTTTCTTTTTATTGCAGTTCAAACATTGATAACCAACAAAATTGAGCTCCAAAGTTTTATCCAACAATTGATTCATATTCAAAAAGCTAGTTGGGAATACCAAATAGTATTGGATAGGATTGGTATATTCGGTTTGCATTTTGGTAAGTACTCCTTCGTAAATCATCGGTTAAAGTTTGGGTTAAAGGTTTCTAGTTCGACAAAAATTGTTATTTTTGGTAAAGTTATCACTCCAAACGGATAAGTCATAATTCACACAAAAAAAAATGCCATTTCCAATCATTAATTCTATCGCTAGCTGGTTCCTGAAGCAACGCATTCATCAGATTGAGTTGTTTTTGAAATACCCGCATGAAGTTCAAGAAGAATTGCTGATGAATTTAGTACGTACATCAGAAGAAACCATAGTAGGGAAGCAATATGAATTTGAATCGATAAAAAGCTATCAAACTTTTGTTGAGCGTATACCAATTTCAACTTATGAAGAATTGGAACCGATGATTGAACGCACTCGAAAAGGAGAACAAGGTGTATTTTGGCACGAGCCCATCAAATGGTTTGCCAAGTCGAGCGGCACTACCAATGCAAAAAGTAAATTCATTCCTGTAAGCGAAAGTGCTTTGGAAGATTGTCATTACAAAGGCAGCAAAGATTTGTTGTGTATGTATTTGAATAATAACGAAAATTCAGATATGTTTTTGGGAAAGAGTCTGCGTTTAGGGGGAAGCTCACAGATTTATGAAAATAACAATACCTCTTTTGGCGATTTGTCCGCAATATTGATTGAAAATATGCCGATGTGGGCCGAATTCAGCAGTACGCCAAGTAATAAGGTTTCCCTAATGAGTGAATGGGAAAGCAAATTGACTGCGATTATCAATGAAACCAAGAATGAAAATGTAACTAGTTTTGCTGGTGTTCCCTCGTGGATGCTAGTACTCTTGAATAGGATATTAACAGAAACCAATAACACTAGCCTATTTGAATTATGGCCTAATCTTGAGGTTTATTTTCACGGAGGAGTAAACTTTGAACCTTACCGTGAGCAGTATCAAAAAATATTGCCTAAAGATCAGTTCAAATACTATGAAATCTACAATGCCTCGGAAGGCTTTTTCGCGATACAAGATTTGAATTATTCCAATGATTTGTTATTGATGCTTGATTATGGGATATTCTATGAATTTATTTCTATGGATAGCTTTGGAAGTGTAGATCAAAAGGTAGTACCGCTTTCAGGAGTAGAATTGTTTAAGAATTATGCCGTAGTGATTACTACAAACTCTGGACTATGGCGCTATATGATAGGCGATACGGTTCGATTCACCTCCTTAAGTCCTTATAGAATAAGAGTAACAGGAAGAACCAAACATCATATCAATGTGTTTGGAGAAGAATTGATGGTGGAAAATACTGATATGGCTATTGCCAAAACAAGTTCGCAATTGAATTGTGAGGTTAAGGACTATACAGTGGCTCCTATATTCATGAAAGAACGCGAAAAAGGAGCGCACGAATGGATGATTGAGTTTAAAAAACATCCAGAAGACATTATTGCATTCCAAAAAGCATTGGATGAAAACTTACAATCCCTCAACTCCGATTATGAAGCGAAGCGTTATAACAACATGACTTTGAATCCTCTTAAGGTGAATATCGCACGTGAGAATTTGTTTTATAATTGGCTAAAAGAACAGGACAAACTTGGCGGACAACACAAAATTCCTCGTTTGTCAAACGACAGAGATTATTTGGAACAATTGATTAAATTAAATTCCAAATTTTGAAATTCCAAAATCCAATCTATTTTTGAAATTCCAAATTTTGAAATTCCAAATTCCAACACTTTGGGGGAAATTCCAATGTATTTATTTCCTAATTATTAATGGGTAGGTAAAATGTACTCAGTAAATTTATAAGAGCAGGTATTTAAATCCTAAAAATCAACAAAATCCACTCTTTGAACCCATCTAATAGGGATGAAATCCATAAACAAGAGACATTTACTATTGTTTTTTTCTAAAAAAGAGTTCAATTAGTCCCATTTTCTATTTAAAAAGGTCGATAATTGATTAAAAAAAAGTGGCGGTCGCTTCTGGAGTAATGGCGGTTGCTTCTGGAGTAGTGGCGGTTGCTTCCGGAGTAGTGGCGGTTGCTTCCGGAGAAGTGGCAGTTGCTTCTGGAGCAATGGCGGTTGCTTCTGGAGCCTTGGCAGGTGTAAGTGGAGACAAAGTAGTTGCTATTTGATGCAATGTGGTTGCTATTTTATGCAATACGGTTGCTAT
>CANCJZ010000188.1 GCA_947378465.1 Flavobacteriaceae bacterium | reverse complement strand
ATCATATAAAATTCATTAATTTCAGAAGGAAGTTTAATTAGATCTCAAATTCCAATCCTAAAAGCCGCACAGAACCTATAACCTACAACCTATAACCTACAACCTATAAAACAACCTACAACCTATAAAACAACCTATAACAATCTTAGTTGTAAATTCTAAGCATATTTCCATTCACATCAATTCGATACGGTTTCAAAGGGTATTGTTTCCCTGTGCATTGTCCTGTGTACATATTGTACGCCGCATTATCGCAAGAACAAGTTGCATTAACTCCTGTAATAGTCAATTTGGAACAAGTAGTAATCGCCTGATTTGGACAAGATCCATCATAAGCTTGATAGCCACTTCCTGTATTGAAAACGATAACTCCATTAACGGGGCCATTAGGGATACTCACTCGAACTCCGTTACTTGCAAACTTCAAACTACTATAGGTAGGCAAATCGGTGTTAATGTCCATTGAAAAGGCGTAATTCGCTAAGTAAGGATTGCTATTGTTAAAATTGTCTTTGTGACATGCAGAGGTTAGAACCAAGGTGAATAACAAGAAGAAGATTTTTTTATACATTTTTTTGTTTATAATGAAAACATCTTAGATGCTCGGGTTAAAATTTTATGGAAATAATTTCTTAACAAAATTAATTTATTTAACTTTGACAAATGCAAATATGCATATAAAATTAAATTAAAATTTAGAAAGAGATATATCTTTGAAAAAAGAAATCCCGTTTTGATGGGATTTTTTCTATTTATATATAATATTAAAATTATGAGTAAAGTATCTTATTACACCGCAGAAGGGCTAAAAAAATTGAAAGAAGAGCTAGAGCATTTGAAAAGTGTTGAAAGACCTAAAGCATCTCAAGATATTGCTGAAGCTAGAGATAAAGGAGATTTGTCTGAAAATGCTGAATATGACGCGGCTAAAGAAGCGCAAGGTTTACTTGAAATGAGAATCTCAAAAATGGAAGAATTGTATTCCAATGCTCGATTAATTGATGAATCACAATTAGATACTTCTAAAGCATTAGTGTTGTCTAATGTTAAAATAAAAAATCAAGCGAATGGTATGGAAATGAAATATACTCTAGTCGCTGAAAGTGAAGCGGATTTAAAGACAGGTAAAATATCCGTTACTTCACCTATTGGGAAAGGTTTGTTAGGTAAATCAGTTGGTGAAGTAGCCGAAATAGTGGTTCCTAATGGAACAATTAAATTCGAAATCATAGAAATTACACGCGACTAATATGAGTACCATTTTCACTAAAATAGTTAATGGAGAAATTCCTTGTTATAAAATTGCTGAGGATGATCAGTATTTGGCTTTTTTAGATGTTAATCCTAATGCCAAAGGTCATACGCTTTGCATTCCTAAAAAAGAAGTGAATAAAATCTTTGATATGGACGAAGACTTGTATTTAGGCTTAATGAAATTTTCTCGTAAAATAGCGATTGCTCTTGAAAAAGCTATCGACTGTAAACGCATTGGAGTTGCAGTAGTCGGTCTTGAAGTGCCTCATACGCACGTACACTTAATTCCTTTGCAAGATATGGAGGATATGCGTTTTCAAAGAAAAGTAAACATGTCTCAACAAGAATTTCAAGAGGTCGTTGCTGCCATCCAAAAGAATTTATAGTCATTAATTGAATCCTAAATGAATAGATTCGTATTAGTTGTTTTGCTTTTTGTCACATCATTTGCGTCGGGACAAAATACGAATTCATATAATACTGTAGATTCAAAAATGGATGCAATTCCTAAAGAAAATACTAGTTCTACAGCTTCTATTGTTCAATACATCACAGATAATTTTCAATCGGAAGAGGACAAAATACGCGCTGCTTTTTATTGGTGTGCTGCTAATATCAGTTATGATGTTGAAAGTATGTATAATCAACAGCCAAATCAATTGACTGATGATAGAATCCGCAAAACATTGTCTACTCACAAAGGAGTATGCGCGGATTATGTCGCGGTTTTTAATGATATTGCCAATAAGCTAGGGATTAAAACTCACGAAGTAGCAGGATATACAAAACAAAAAGGAAAAGTGGTTTTGTTATCTCACGTCTGGAGTGTTTCCAAAATAGGAGGAAAGTGGTATTTAATTGATCCAACTTGGGGCGCTGGTTATGTCAATGAAATGCAATTCATCAGGCACTTACAGAATAATTATTTTAAAAGTAACCCCTCAGAATTCATTCTGAATCATATTCCTTATGATTATAGCTGGCAACTATTAGAGCATCCAATTTCTAATCAAGATTTTTATGACAATAAATCACAACCTAATGACTTAACTGTTTCGGTTGATTATGATAGTTTAATCAATAATTTAGATCAGCTTTCTAATGAGGAAGCGATGAAAGCCTCTGCACAAAGAGTGGAGAAAGGTGGACTCAAGAATAAATTGATTGTTGATTATTTAAATATACTTAACACTAATATGGATGCTGCGGTTAAAAATGCTAATGTCAAAAGATTGATGGGAATATCAAATGATTTTTCTGTAGCCACTCAGCAATACAATGCGTATATAGCCTTTCGAAATCATAAGTTTGAACCTGAAGTTTCTGACGATGAATTGAAAAGTATGATTGAAACTCCTCGGAACACGGTTAAAAGATGTTTAAAGGAAATAGATGGTATTACCAACTTAAGTAGGGAAAACATCAAAAACAACAAAGCTTTTATTGATAATATGTACGAATTTGAAAAGCTTACAGATATTCAATTTCAGTTTGTTGAAGATTATTTAAAGAAAAATAAAGTCGGACGTAAACTGTCTTTCGTAATTCCTAAAAAACATTAAACGTTTTCTATAATGCGATATGTTATTTGCATAGTAGTTCCTTTGCCAATCTCTGAATGAGCAACTTTGATTTTGCCTTTATGGTATTCCTCTACAATTCTTTTGGTAAGGGACAGTCCTAATCCCCATCCTCTCTTTTTTGTGGTAAATCCTGGTTCAAATACTTTTCTGAACTGCTTTTTAGGGATTCCTTTTCCACTATCTGTAATACTCAGTCGGATATGATGATGACCGTCAATTTCTAATTCTAAGGCTAATTTTCCTTTGCCTTTCATAGCATCAATAGCATTCTTCATCAAGTTTTCAATTGTCCAACTGTGTAAGGCCGGATTTAAGGAAACATATATTGGCTTTTCTGGTGCATTGAAACTAAATGAAACTTGATGGGAAAATCTTGATTTTAAATAATCAAATGATTTGTGGGTCTCATTTACAATATCTTTTACTTCTAAAATAGGTTCAGAACCTATTTTAGAGAATCGCTCAGTAATGGTTTGTAAGCGGTTAATGTCTTTTTCAATTTCGGTTATAGTAGTTTCGTCAACATTATCGGCTTTCATAATTTCCAACCAACCAATCAATGAAGATAGGGGAGTTCCTATTTGATGTGCAGTTTCCTTTGCCATACCTGCCCAAAGCTTGTTTTGAGTGGCCATTTTAGTGCTTCTGTAAAAGTTGTACACCACAGCTCCAAACAAAAAGATAATCAATAAGAGGGCAATAGGATAGTATTTTAGTTTTTTAAGCAAGGAAGAATCACCATAATACAAATAGTGTGTTTTATCAGTAGATATTTTCATCACTATAGGGTCATTTTGGTTTTTTAAATCAACTAACAAGGAAGCTAATTTCACTTTGTTTTTTAAAATGTCTTCTTCAATGTTAACGGTGTTAATGATGGAGTCGTTTTCTGTTTGAATGATAGGGATGTTCGCAGTTTGGATGATGCGTAATGGTAATTCTAAATCAGCATTCAAATCTTCACTGTTGATTTTCTTTTGAGCAACAGCCCAATGTTGCATTTTGGTACGCTCTTCATTTTTAAATATTTGAAAAAAGGCGTAGGTGTTCCATAGAATTAATGAAACAATAAAAAACGATGCAATTATAATTATCCAACGACTAATATTTCTTTTTTCAGTGAATTGCATTAAGTATATTTTTTTTAAAAATAACAAAAAATAGTAAGCTATGAATTAAAAACAATAATTTTCAAATCTATAGCTTATAGTAATCCGTTTTAAATAGGGGATTTATTCTTCCTCTTTGAACCAGCTAGAATACATTACATAATTATTGGAGATGCGCTCAATTTCACCAGCAAATTCTGAAGTGTCTATGCTTTTTACTTTTTTGGCTGGAACTCCTGCATAAATGCTTCCGGATTCTACTACTGTATTTTGGGTGATTACGGATCCAGCTGCTACAATTGAATTGCTTTCGATCACACAATTGTCCATTACAATTGCGCCCATTCCTATCAACACATTGTCGTGTATAATACAACCGTGTACAATGGCATTATGACCTATGGATACGTTGTTGCCTATTACGGTTGGGTGTTTTTGGTAAGTACAATGGATTATAGCGCCATCTTGTATGTTTACTTTATTACCAATGGTTATGGAATTAACATCGCCTCTAACAACCGCATTGAACCAAACGCTGCACGAGTCGCCAAATGTTACTTCTCCTACGATTGTTGCGTTTTCAGCAACATAACAATCTTCTGGAATCAATGGCGATTTGCCATTTACTGATTTTATAAGCATATTCTTTATTATAAAAAATCCCGATAAAATTTATCGGGATATGTTTTTTAGTTAACTGCAGGACAATTACAATGGTATTTTTCTGGTTTACAGAATAAATTAACTCCAAATGTTATTTGATGGAATCCACCATTGTCAAATTTTACTGTTCCCATCAAATGAGAATAGGTATATGAGAACATAAAGTTTTTATAGTTAATACCCAAGATAGGAGTGAAGTATTGCATCTTTTGAGTTGCAATTGAATTTCCTTCAATATATTGTGCTCCATCTAAACTTCTTCTGTATGACATTACTCCCCATAATTTACCAAAATCTAATGTTTTGTACATTTTAAAGTTCAAATCAATGATAGATTCATTTGTTTGGAAAATGTGTTGAAACATCATTGATGGTTCAAATTGTAAATTTTCTGAATCACCAAAAGTGTAACCCATATTATAGATTAATCTTTTCAAATTTACAGGCTCCATATCTGAATATAATTTTCTTGGAGATGCCAATGCGTTTTTCACTGTGAAGTGAGCATAGAAATCTAAAAAATTATAAGAGGCTCCAATATCCATATTGAAGTAAGATGCTTTTTGAACAATTGTACCATCGATGATTGGATCATAACTTGGATTCCCAAGTAAGAAACTAGTTTCATCCAAAGTACTTTGTGCAAATCCAGCACTAATACCAAACGACAATTGATTCAAATCTACATCGTCTCTTGAAAATTGTATGTGGTGAGCATATGTGAATTTTGCTCCTTTTTGTGAATGATAACCATTTCTATCATTGATAAATATAGCTCCCAATCCTGAACGTTCACCAACTCTACCGTTGATGCTTAACGTTTGTAATGCAGGTGCATCTTCTTGCCCAAACCATTGTTGTCTTCCTGTAAGACGAACTTTTGTACAACTTGCTGCTCCAGCCATAGATGGGTGAAGTAGATAATAGTTGTCTGATAAATAATCTGAATAAACAGGCAAAACTTCCTGAGAGTACATTTGTTTTGCTAAAAATAGGAATACTACTAAATAAAATTTCTTAAAATTCATTGTGATCTATCTTTTTAATGAGAAATGGGCTTTAAATTGTTTCATAGCGTTGTCTTCGGAATAATCCACGGTAAACCAGTAATCGGTAGAAGGGAGTGTGTTACCGTTGTAAGTACCGTCCCAACCTTCGCTTTGCGGGCTGATTTGTTTGATTAA
>CANCJZ010000187.1 GCA_947378465.1 Flavobacteriaceae bacterium | reverse complement strand
TACTTGATTCTTTTATATAGGTTATAAGTGAGTCTTTATCCAAGTATACAATTTCAATATCTAATATTCTATAACTATCAGGATATTCTTCCTTAAATCGCATGAAATATTTTTCTTTAACTTTACCATAATACCCCATTTCAGCTCTTTTAGGATTGAAATCACAGTCTTTTTCATTGCTATCTAAAAATTTTCCAACCTTCCCGTTTGAATAAAATACTAAATAATTTTTCCTTAATTCATGATTAAGTACTGAACTTTTTTTTGTTTTAAGCGGTACTAATTTGTAATAGCCATTATAAACATTGGAACTATCGCAAATTAGAAAAGGGTTCGAATATGTTTTCAACGCACCCGTTTTATATCTTCTTTTCCCATATTCATTTACTTTGTAAGAACAAGATACAAATAAAAACATGCTCAGTATTAATGCTTTTTTTAGCATAATCAATAGTTTTTTTACCTTGAAGTATCAATTTCCATATAAGGCAATTGTTGTAACTTCTTTTTATCATTAGTCTTTTTATAATAACATTGTTCATTTCTAAAAGGAATTAATTTTCTTCCTTTTATTACAAATTTAGAAGTATCAATTTTTTGAATTGTGTCCCTAAAGTTATTTTTAATGTAATATAAATTATACATATATAAAATATCCCCTTTTACCTCGTTTGTACCAATAGACCTTTCATCAGCTGTAAATATTGAATATTTTTCAAATTTAGTATTCTTTATTTTAAAAACATCTCTGGGATAGAAATCACGATAACATACACAATAATAATTACCATTAATATTTTTATTTGTATTACAAGAAATCATTAACACCAATAATGAAAAAATTATAAATAAATACTTCATCTTATTATATTTTATAGTAGGTTTGACCATTTACTCTAAAAGCAGATTGTTCTTTGTTAGCTATACCTTGAAGTGCTTCTTTTTGTTTTTTTTGTCAGTAATATTTAATGCATATATTATAGATTATTATTATACCAGTTGGGTGTAATTAGTTTTTGATGATAATTTTTTGTTAGTTTGAGTATTTTCGATAGAAAATCGTATTGAGAACTAGTAAAATTATTATCAAAAATAGTTCTCGAAACATTTTTTATAAATTTCACAATATAAAAAACTCTCAAACTGACATTTTTGATAATTACACCCAACGGGTTAATAGTTACAATTTTAATTCTTAAACTATCTAAATTTGATATAATTATGTTCTTCATTATAGTATCTTTTTTTTTTAAATCAACAAATAGTGAATTTCCTTTTTTTAAGTAAAAAACTTTTTGTGAAATACTACCTAACATTTCAACATTTGCATTATAAACCAATGTATCATCTTTAATTTCTATATTTGATTTATAATAAGTTGAATTATTAAGTTCATATTGATAATTACCTAAATAATTAGCTTTGCAAGCTACTAAACTTACTAATAGTATTAAATAATATTTAATTTTTTCCATTATATGTTTTTTATTAATTCCCTGCTACCGCGCGAATCCTTTCGCCTGTTCCACAATTCAAAATCCTTCAGAATTATAAAACTAATCATTTCTCCTCATTTTAAAACTTTTTATATATTTTTTTAAAATAAATTTTTATCAAAAAACAACCTAAAACCTAGAACCCCAAAAAAAAAATCCTAATAAACCAACATCCTAAAAATAATCTCAATTTTTATAATCTACCAGCAATAATCTCAATTTAATTGTCTTTTGGGCCTTTTAAATTTGAAAAAAATTAAATAATATTGTTATGGCACCTATTGTTCTTCGCATATATACAGGAAAAGATGTTGATATGCTCATTACTGCAGCTACAATTACTCAAGCTGCAATTAGTCACAAAGTATTTTTACAATCCAATCGTCCTATTTGGGCCGATCCCTTTTTTGACGACCTTGCTGCCGAAATTGAAAATGCCATTCAAACTCATTTAGGCTTGGATAACTCTAAAGAACTTCGTCTTGCAACCCAAGTAGTATATCAAATTCAAGCCAATAGTATCCAAGACCTTGCTTTAGTGAAAATTCAAATCAGCGAAGACTTTAAAGATAATCCTATCCGTAAAGCCGAAATCTTAAACCAACTGGGATTTACTCCTTTCCTAAAAGAGGTGCACAAAAAAGACCAAGAAGCATTAATCAATCTTTTATTCCAATTCAAAACCAATCTTGATGCCAATCTTCGAACTGAAATTGTCACAAAAGGGACTCCTAACAACTTACTCACTAAAGTGATAAATTATGCTGATACCTTAAAAAATGCCGATATTAACCAAGAAAGCTTTAAAGGAATTAAAAAAATAATGACTGCTGAAGCAATTACCGATTTCAACACAGTATATAGTAAAGTAATCAGTGTCTCCAAAATTGCTAATAAATTATTCAAAGGCTCCCCTGCCATTCAACAACAATTCAGTTTCACTAAAATTAATAAAACCATCAATGCCAACAGAAGTAAATCGGATAACAATCCCAATCCTAAATTATAAATCTAGAAGCTACCAACAATAAATTACTTCTTCCTACCCCTTTGCCTCTTTGCGTGATATTAAATCACTATTGATTTAAACAAACCTATGTGAATGTCGTTTATTTCACAAACTAACTCAATGCTATTGCGTAATCCCTTTGCAACTTTGCGTGAAATACATCAACACATACCTATGCCTTCTATGTGAAGCAAAGCGCCTTAAATAGGCGTCATCAAAACTATGTATCTATGTGGTAAAAAATAAATTCCAATTTTTTTTTAATTCCAAATTCCAATTATTTGAGATAATTTATTTTAAAATACGCTCTCTAAATCAATTTACAACCTCTCTAAACTCTTTTACAAGCATTCTAAATCAATTTACAACCTTTCGAAGCTATTTTACAAGCGTTCTAAATCAATTTACAACCTCTCTAAGCTCTTTTACAAGCATTCTAAATCAATTTACAACCGTTCTAAGCTCTTTTACAATCGTTCTAAATCAATTTACAACCTCTCTAAGCTCTTTTACAATCGTTCTAAATTGATTTACAACCGTTCTAAGCTATTTTACAAGCGTTCTAAATCAATTTACAACCTCTCTAAGCTCTTTTACAACATATCTAAGCTCATTTACAAACGCTCTATATCAATTTACAAACACTCTAAGCTCATTTATTATTGTATAATTTCATTCTATAAGCACTCTATATTTTTACTCCTTCTCATTTCAGAAATTAGTATCTTTGCCCACATTTCAAAATTCATATGATTACTAAAGATATTTCCACCTTAGAACCTAAGAAAAACATCCTGATCAAAGGCGCTCAAATTCACAATTTGAAAAACCTTGATGTCGCTATTCCTAGAAACAAATTAGTAGTTATAACAGGGCTTTCAGGCTCAGGAAAATCCTCCTTAGCATTTGATACGCTTTATGCCGAAGGACAACGCCGCTATGTGGAAAGTTTGTCGTCCTATGCCCGTCAATTTTTAGGTCGTTTGGACAAACCCAAAGTGGAATATATCAAAGGCATTGCTCCGGCCATCGCTATCGAACAAAAGGTCAACACCACCAATGCCCGATCAACCGTTGGAACTTCAACGGAAATTTATGATTATTTAAAATTATTATTTGCTCGAATTGGAAAAACAGTTTCCCCTATTTCCGGTAATGAAGTAAAAAAAGATACTGTTTCCGATGTTATCAATTATGTTCAAACCTTAGCTTTAGAGAGCAAATGGTTACTCCTCGCTCCTATTCACCTGGAAGAAGGCCGTAAACTCGAAGACAAATTAAAAGTACTATTACAACAAGGTTTTGCCCGTATCTTGGTTAAAAATGAAATGATTCGTTTGGACGATATTGACCAACATACTTTGGATCATAAGGACATCTTACTCATCATTGACCGTATCATCGTCAAAGAAGAAGAAGAATTTTACAATCGTTTGGCTGATGCCATTCAAACTGCTTTTTTTGAGGGAAAAGGAGTTTGCTATTTGCAAGAATTAAACACTGATACCCGAAGAGAGTTCAACAGCAATTTTGAGTTGGATGGAATGGCTTTTTTAGAACCTAATATTCACCTATTTAGTTTTAACAACCCCTATGGTGCTTGTCCAACCTGCGAAGGTTACGGCAATATTATTGGAATTGATGAAGAATTAGTAGTACCTAACACCGCTTTATCCGTATATGAAAATGCTATTTTTCCTTGGCGGGGTGAAAGCATGGGCTGGTACCGCGATGAATTAGTCAATCATGCCTACAAATTTGATTTCCCTATTCACAAACCTTATTATCAATTAAGCGACGAACAAAAAGCATTAATATGGGAAGGCAATCAGTATTTCCAAGGTTTGAATAGCTTTTTCAAAGAATTAGAAGAAAAGAATTATAAAATACAAAACCGCGTAATGTTATCCCGTTACCGTGGTAAAACAAAATGTACCACTTGCAAAGGCAAGCGTCTGCGCAAAGAGGCCAATTATATTCAAGTAGGTGGCAAAACAATCTCTGATTTAGTAGATCTGTCCATTAAACGATTGATCGTGTTTTTTAAACAACTTCAAATCAGTGACTATGACCAACAAGTAGCCAAACGATTATTATTAGAAATCAACAGTCGTTTAGCCTTTTTGGAAAATGTAGGATTGGATTACTTAACCTTAAATCGAAATTCTGCTTCGCTTTCTGGTGGGGAATCCCAACGCATCAATTTAGCAACTTCATTAGGAAGTAGTTTGGTTGGTTCAATGTATATTCTTGATGAGCCAAGTATTGGATTACACCCTAAAGATACCGAACGCTTGATTGAAGTGTTAAAAAACCTTCGTAACCTAGGCAATACAGTAATTGTAGTTGAACACGATGAGGACATTATGCGCGCTGCCGATATGATTATTGATATTGGTCCCGAAGCAGGTACTTATGGAGGTGAATTAGTGGCACAAGGTAATTTTGAAGAATTATTACAATCGGATTCGTTGACTGCACAATATTTGAATGGTACTATGGAAATCGCGGTTCCTAAAAAACGCCGTCAATCCAAAAATTATATTGAAGTAGTTGGAGCACGTGAAAACAATTTACAAGACTTAAATGTTACCTTTCCTTTGGAATCATTAACGGTGATTACAGGAGTGTCCGGAAGTGGTAAAAGTACTTTAGTAAAAAAAATCTTATTCCCTGCCCTTCAAAAGAAATTGGAAGGTATAGGAGAAAAAGCAGGACAATTCACTGAATTACGAGGCAGCTTTTCCCATATCAAACACATTGAATATGTCGACCAAAACCCTATTGGACGCAGCTCTCGTTCCAATCCTGTAACTTATATCAAAGCGTATGATGACATCCGTGAGTTGTATGCCAAAGAAAAATTATCGAAGATAAGAGGTTATCAAGCCAAACACTTTTCATTCAACGTCGATGGTGGCCGTTGCGAAACCTGTAAAGGCGAAGGTTCTATAAATGTTGAAATGGTATTTATGGCCGATGTACAATTGCCTTGTGATACTTGTGGAGGAAAACGATTCAAAAAAGAAGTCTTAGAAGTTAACTTTGAAGGCAAAAACATTGATGCCATCTTGACCATGACTATTGATGATGCAATTGCTTTTTTCAACCAACACAAGCAAACCAAAATCACTCAAAAACTACAACCTTTACAAGATGTAGGATTGGGCTATGTTCAATTAGGACAATCTTCCTCTACATTGTCCGGTGGTGAAGCACAACGTATCAAACTGGCTTCCTTTTTAGTTAAAGGAACCACCAAGGATAAAGCCTTGTTTGTATTTGATGAACCTACCACAGGATTGCACTTCCACGATATTAAAAAATTGTTGGCTTCCTTCGATGC
>CANCJZ010000186.1 GCA_947378465.1 Flavobacteriaceae bacterium | reverse complement strand
TCCTCTTTAATATAATGTTCTATCAATCGGGTATAGATTTCAGTCTTTCCACTGGACGTAACCCCTTGCAGCAAGCACACTTCTTTCTCTGCTAAACCAGAGGTAATTCCATCCAAAGCAGTTTGTTGCGCTTCACTCAATTGCAGATTTTGCTCTTCTTTGTTTTTATCAAAGTTGACGCGGTCCTCCTGCAAACTGTATTCTTCAAAGATGCCTTTTTCAACCAAAGCCTTAATTACTGCGGTAGTGGAATTCGCTTTTTCAACCAACTCTTTAACCGGCAAAGGCTTTTTCTCCTGAGCTTGCCATTGAAAATACGTCAATAACACTTCCTTTTGCTTGGCTCCTTTCAAACTTTCCAACAAAGCAATCAGCGCAGATTCCGCAACATAATCCTCGTGCAATCGCACATACTTGACCAACTTCGGTTTGTATTCGTATTGAATCTCTTCATTCAGCACCAACAAATCTTTGCTAATCATTTTTTGAATAACGGGAAATACATTCTTTTTATTCAAAATTCCCATCACATCCTGAACTTTTAACGAACTCTGGTGCTGCAAAGCTTCATACAGCAAAAACTCATCATCGGACAATTGTGTAACATCCACATAAATTTGTGGCTTTTGCGAAAGAATGGTTTCACTCTCCAACAAAAAAGCCGAAGGCAAAGCCATCCGATACACATCGCCAATAGCACACATATAATAGGAAGCAATCCATTTCCAATGTGCAATCTGGATTTCATTCACCAAAGGCGCAACATCTAAAATCTCGTGAATCTCTTTGGCTTCATATAAAGTAGGAGCATTTTGATGCAATTCAATTGCCAAAGCGGCATACATCTTATTCTTTCCAAAAGGCACTGCAATACGCATCCCTTTTTTGATATAATGATACTCCGTTTCTGAAACTCTATACGTAAAAGTCTTATCAAGAGAAAGAGGTAAAATTACTTCAACGAAATACATCATCTATATCTTATTATGGAATTAGCAGCAATTAGTAGTTCATACTGCTTTGGACAAATGTAAGTTTTTTTTGAGAAAGTTTAATAAGGTTATTTTGGTTGTAGGTTGTTTTGGGTTATAGGTGGTGATGGGCTGTAGTGTTGGACGAAGCAGCTAAGTTTACATTGTGGTCAAATTCTGCAACTATTTTATTTATGTATCGTAAGAACTTATAATCTTAAACTACCTTATTACTTACAACCTAAAAAACCTAAAACCAATCTATACCTCCCTCGCTTCGTGTTTCCTTTTCAATTTTCCAATCGAAGCATTAAGTTCAAATCCCAATAATAAAATCATACTATTGATCCAGATATAGAACATCATCACCAACAAAGTTCCAATAGACCCATACAGCTGATTGTATTTCGAAAAACGAACCACCCAAATCCCAAAGAAGTACGACGACAAAATAATCATCACCGTGGTAAATATTGCGCCTGCAGAAATAAACGAATGTCGGCGTTCCTGTCTAGTACCAAACTTAAACAACAACGAAGTAGTCATCAATATCATCAATATCACAAATGCATACCGTCCCATTTCCAACAACGGAATAGTATCCGACAACACATCCTGTATTTTAGTTTTTTGCAACAGCACCTCAAAAATTACTATCGCTGCCACTGTAACAATCAACATCAACGACAGAATGATAGACAACGCCAATGAAATAAGATATTGACGAATGTACTTCCTTTTAATCGTAATATGTTTTGAATTTTCAAATCCACCCAGAATCGCATTCACCCCATTGGCCATTAAAAAGATAGCCATAAAGAAACCCGTAGACAACAATCCCGAGTGACTATTATTCAAAATATCACTAATGATTTTCGAAATCGCATCATAAGTAGTCGGCGGCACACTCTCTTGCACAAACCCCATAAAATCTGCTTGAAACCCTTGAATAGGGATATACGGAATCAAGTTCAATATAAAAAGAGCAAATGGAAACAACGCCATAAAGAAACTAAAGGCAATTGCAGAAGCCCTATAGGACAAAGCTCCTTCCACGATACCTATAATATACAACTCCAATAAATCATACAAAGAAAAACCGTGTAAGCCAGGCACCTTGATGGATTTCCCCAACAACACCATTTGTCTTACCACCGGTATCTTTAACAATTTATCCTCTACTTCTGCTGACATAATTTTAAAGTGCTTTCAAACTCAAATCCATATTGTACACGGAATGAGTTAAAGCACCGGAAGAAATATAATTCACACCACATTCCGCATACGCGCGAATGGTTTTCTCGTTGATGTTCCCGGAAGACTCCGTTTGGCATTGCGAGCCAATCATCGCCACCGCTTTACGAGTGTCTTCAAAATTAAAATTGTCAATCAATATACGGTGAATGCCTTCATTTTGTAGAATCTCTTCAATCTCATTCAAATTTCTAGCTTCCACTATAATCTTCAAATCCAGTTGATGTTCCTTTAAATAGGCTTTGGTTTTATTAATTGCTGCCGTAATCCCGCCACAAAAATCATTGTGATTATCCTTCAACATAATCATATCATACAAGGCAAAACGGTGGTTCTCACCCCCACCAATCTTCACAGCCCATTTCTCACAAGCTCTAAAACCAGGAGTCGTTTTACGAGTATCTAATATATTGGTGTTCGTCCCTTTTAGCAAATCCACATACTGACCTGTTTTAGTAGCAATGGCACTCATACGCTGCATCGAATTCAACACCAATCGCTCTGATTTAAGAATCGATTGCGAGCTTCCGGATACGTGAAACACCACATCCCCGTGCTTTACTCGCGCACCATCCTCAATAAAAGTTTCCACCTTCAAACGAGGATCCACATAGTGAAAAACCATCTTGGCAAACTCCACTCCGGCAATAACCCCTTCGTCTTTTACCAATAACTTCGCCTTCCCTTGGGCTTCCGCAGGAATACAAGCCAACGAACTGTAATCCCCAGGACCAATATCCTCACGGATAGCATTTTTTATAATCAGTTGTAATTCTTCTTGAAATTGTGCTTCTGTAATCATAATATAACTTAATGAGTCGCTAATGTAATTAAAATAATTAAGCCTCGTTCGATAGTCGGCTTTAGTTTTGGAAGATCCCTGATATATAAGGACTACGATTTAAACTTCCATTGGAATTCATCCTTCACATCATCAATCAAGGCTCCAATCTCCACACGAATCACCGTCCCAAACTCCGATTGTAAAATCAACCAATTGCTTTCATTAAAATGATTCTCGGTAGCGTCAAAACGCTCCACTTCCCACGATTTGAAAGGCAATTCTTTTTTCAATACCTCTACCTCCGCCCCAATCAGTTTTTTATCCAACAACTCCACCTCAGGATTGGAAGTAATGATGTACCCCAATCGGAATTCCTCTTCTTCATAAAACGTCAAACGCAATCGCTGGTCAAAATACAAATAAATCACATTCCCTTCGTCATCTTCAAATTGTTTGGTGGGTTGCCCATAGCGCTCCACCACATCCTTTTGCTTCATTCCAAACAGCAAAGAATCTATTCCGTTTTTAGGATTCAGTTTCATATTCTAATATTTGAGCTACAAAGTTCGCTATTTAGCGGAAAGAAGCAAGAAAAAATTATGAATTGTGAATTATGAATTGTGAATTATGAATTATGAATTATCAACCTGTGGTCAATATCCAAAATAACAACAAAGACAATATGAAGCTCCGCCCCTACAATAATTCAAAATTATGAATTCATAATTATTAACATACAAAATAACCACAACGTTAAGAAGTGCGTGCCCCTGCGGGTCGGGCTTTCCGCTACAATCTTTTGTTTTTTTAAGAAAAAAAACAAAAGGATTTCCGCTGCAATCCCTCACGCGGAATCCCATTTCATAAGATGATTTATGGAAAATACAACAATTATTCTATTCACACATTTTAAAGCAATGCCCAAAATCTTCCCCAACAAAAAATCCCATAAAGATGAAATATCGGTAGCACCAAACAATTCAACAAAGCAATAAAATTCCTAGGGATGAAATATCAGTAGCACAATCCTAATCCCCACAGTAATCCCCACAGTAACCACCCCGTAACCCCATCGTTTGTCACCTCGATCGGAGGAAGAGGTCACATAACACAAAGTAACCCCAATACTCGTTCAATAGGGTTGGGTTTTAACCCAACCACCCCTAAAATCTCCACCCTAAAATAATTATCAATTCTAAATTAAACCGAGCAATAATTCATAATTATCCAACCCCTTCATCAATATAAATTTTGAATTCGTTTCTTAAACTCCTCCAACATTTCTTCTTTCGATTGTTTTTCGACAATACCACTTTCCACCCCTCTATCAATTTTCATTTGCACAAAATCGTAATAAGCATCCCGATCACGCGCTTGCTCAATTAAACAATTAATAACTTCACTTTTACAAGTAAAATCTTCTTTTGCTACTTGCTGTTTCAACCATTCATTATTTGGATGGGTTAAAGTGATCGTATGTCTTGACATAATAAAAATTTTAGTGTTATAAAAATACACCAAAAACGAATTAATTCACACTTTGAATATTCTATTATAAGGTAACTTTTACTTTAAAAGGCTATTTTTTCCATAATTATATTCTTCATAAAGAACAATCATTCATTTACAAGAACTATTAGGAATTAGTTAATTTCTTTTGAGATATATAAGGATAAAAAAAAATCAAATACAAACAGTATTCATCAATTTTTTTTGACACTTGAAAAAAAATGCTTCGATTACGGAAAACCGTAAAATAAATCATTTTTAGCTATTTACTTTTGAAACAATTATTAAGAATTAACAGCAATATTGCTACAAAAAAATTAATTTATTTTTAAAATGGAAACAAATCAAACTGCAAAAAAGAAAATGAGTCTTGGAAAAAAAATCTTAATTGGATTTGGAATTATTGTTATAATTGGCATTATATCAAATGCTGGCAATGATAAAGATGGTAAATCAACTGAAAATTCCACAAATACAAATGAACAAGTTGCAGATACTTCTACAAGAGTAAAAGTGGGAGAAATATTAAAAACAGATTATTTTGATATTACTGTCAATAAAGTAGGTTTAAATAACAGTGTTGATACAGGAAATGAATTTTCAGACTTAAAACCAGAAAGTGGAATTAATTATTTAGTAATAAATGCAACCTTTAAAAACACTGATAGTGAAAGTAGAATGTTGGTAGACGGTTCAGTTTGGATTAACTATAATGGGAAAGATTATGAATTCGATAAATCAGAACCAATTATGTTAGAAGGTTGGGGATTATTACTTGAACAAATAAATCCTCTAACTTCAAAAACCACAAATTTAGTTTATAAAATCCCTACAGAAGTTAAAGGTGATGCTTATTGGCAACCTGGGCGTTCTGACGATGATGAAAGAATTTATTTAGGCACCTTATAAACACAATGAAACTTTACTTCTTTTAGCAATTTCATCACTATATAATAGTTTACAAACTAAGATCTACTTGTTTTAATAAGTCTAAAAAAAAATTCTAAAAAACTAAAATTTCTAAAAAATGAATTCTGAAATAAAAGAAAACAACAATACTGCAGGCACAATACGATTAATAGGAAGTTTTATATTAATAGTAGGTTTGATTTTCTTAGTGTTTTCCCAGCTAATGGAAACGGCAATTGAAAACAAATCTGAAAACATTGACATTGAAACATTAATTCAATTACCTAAAAACATTGCCAACAAAACTAACTATACTTTATTAGGTGGATTATTTATTGTTGTCGGCTTACAGTTGTCTTTAGTATCAAACCAAATAATAACTGACATATCCAAACAATTTAAAAAACCATTGTAAAACAAATAAAAATGGAATTAAAAAATTTAATATTTGAATATTTCAATTCT
>CANCJZ010000185.1 GCA_947378465.1 Flavobacteriaceae bacterium | reverse complement strand
TCTAAAGGACTAGTTGTAGTTCGTTTGGAATACCAAAAAGCACCTGTTACGGTTGCCAACTTTATTTCCCTTGCCGAAGGAACTAATACTATTGTAAAACCTGAACTAAAAGGAAAACCCTTCTATGATGGATTGAAATTTCACAGAGTAATCAAAGACTTTATGGTTCAAGGTGGTGATCCTGCCGGTAATGGTTCCGGTGGTCCTGGTTATGGATTCAGAGATGAAACAAATCCATCTTTAAAACACGACCGTAGTGGAATTCTTTCAATGGCCAATAGTGACCCTCAAGGTTCTAAAAAACCATACAGCAATAATGGTTCATCCAATGGAAGTCAATTTTTCATCACTCACAAACAAACTCCTTGGTTAGACGGTATGCACACGGTTTTTGGAAGTGTAGTTAAAGGAATGGATATCGTTAACAAAATTGAACAAAATGATGTTATCGAAAAAATAACCATCACACGTAAAGGAGCTCTTGCTAAAAAATTCGATGCCGCTAAAACATTTGCGGATTATTATGCAAACAAACCTGCTGAAGATAAAAAATTCGCAGACATGGAGCTTGAAAACAAAAAGAAACAAGCGGAAGCGGAAGCTTTAAAGAAAAAAGACTATAGCGATAAATACGGTCCAGTTATGGCTGCTAAAGCAGCTAAATTAAATGCTCTAAAAGCTAATGCAACCAAAACCAATAGTGGACTTCAATATGTAATCACTCAAAAAGGTGCTGGTGTTAAACCAACTGATGGTCAAACGGTATACATTCACTATGCTGGTTATTTAGAAGATGGAACATTATTCGACAGTAGCTATGAAGAAGTAAACAAAGAATACGGAAAATTTGACGCCAATAGAGCCTCTCAAAATGGCTACCGACCAATGGCTGTTCAAGCAGGTAAATATCAATTTATCCCAGGATTTACAGAAGGATTAAACCTACTATCACTAGGCGACAAAGCAACTTTATTCATCCCTTCAAGTTTAGGATATGGAGCACAAGGTGCAGGGAATGTAATTCCACCTAATTCTAATTTAATCTTCGAAATTGAATTCTTAAGTGAAATGCCAAAATAATAAGCATCTAACAAATATCAAAATCCCTCTTAAGCTGTTAAGAGGGATTTTTTTTGAGTGTATTGGACAGCGAATCATTACATAGAATTGAAATTCAAAGTAAATTGTAGTGATTCCAAAAGTTTGGGGAGTAATCCCGAGAGTTAAGGGATCAATCCCGAAGGCTTGGGGAGTAATCCCGAGAGTTAGGGGATCAATCCCGAAGGCTTGGGGAGTAATCCCATAAAATAATATCCGTCAGTAACCATTTGAGTATAAAAAATAAGTTTTGGGTATTGATACCGGAGCTTTGGGTATCAATACCGGAGCTTTGGGTATTGATACCGGAGCTTTGGGTATTAATACCGGAACATAGGGTATTAATACCGGAGCTTTGGGTATTGATACCGGAACTTAGGGTATTAATACCGGAGCTTTGGGTATTGATACCGGAACTTAGGGTATTAATACCGGAGCTTTGGGTATTGATACCCAAACTTAAGATTTCCCAAAAAATCTATGATTTATTAATAAAATATAGACAACCTATGAAATCACAAAGCATCCATCTACAAGAATTAACGAAAAGAAACACTACCCTAACCTAATAACCACATCGAACCTACAACCTAAAATAACCTATAACCTAAAACAACCTAAATCAACCTACAACCTAAAAACAACCTACAACTAATTATTTTCCCTAAATTTGAAGAACCAAAATAACACATCATGCCACTTCATATCAACAACCGCTTTAGTACTGAATTACCTGCAGATACAGATACCACCAACACTACTAGACAAGTCCATCAAGCTTGCTTTTCGTATGTTGCCCCTCGAATCCCTTCCAATCCAAGTTGGATTCATTACAGTCCTGAAGTAGGAGCTTTAATTGGTTTGACAGAAGAAGAATTACAATCAGAAGAATATCTAAATTACTTATCAGGCAAAACCATTCTTAATGGAACCCAACCCTATGCTATGGCCTATGCCGGACATCAATTTGGCAATTGGGCAGGACAATTGGGCGATGGTCGAGCGATTATTTTAACTGAGGTTATTCACAATAACCAACAGTACACTCTGCAACTCAAAGGAGCAGGCAGCACTCCCTACTCTCGTCGTGCTGATGGATTGGCAGTATTGCGATCATCCATTCGGGAACATTTGTGTAGTGAAGCAATGCATTATTTAGGCGTTCCCACTACCCGATCATTATCACTGATATTGACTGGTGACGAAGTACTACGAGACATGCTCTATGATGGACATCCTGCTCTTGAAAAGGGGGCTGTGGTGTGTAGAGTAGCTCCCTCTTTTATCCGTTTTGGAAGTTTTGAATTATTTGCTTCCCGTAATGATATTCCAAATTTAAAACGCTTGACTGATTATACCATCCAACACCATTTTCCTCAAATCAAAGGGTCTGGAAAAGAACAATACATTACATTTTTTCAAACTGTGGCTCAAACCACTTTAGAAATGATCCTCCATTGGCAACGCGTTGGTTTTGTTCATGGAGTTATGAACACCGATAATATGTCCATTCACGGAATCACTATTGATTATGGGCCATACGGATGGTTGGACGACTTCAATTTGAATTGGACTCCTAACACCACTGATCGCGAGCACGGTCGCTACCGTTATGGAAGCCAACCCGAAATAGCACTTTGGAATTTATACCAATTGGCCAATGCCCTTTATCCTTTAATTGATGAAGCTGCCCCTTTAGAAGCCGTCTTAAATCAGTACAAAGTGGATTATGACAAGCTATACAATGCAATGATGCGAAGCAAATTGGGATTACTCACCCCAATTGAGGAAGATGTAGTATTAATCGAAGAGTTAATTCAAACCCTACAGTTTGAAGAAATCGACATGACGCTTTTCTTTAGAAATCTATCTAAAATAAACCAAAAAACTTCAATCGAAGAAGCACTCGCCACTATAGAAGGTGCATTTTACAACAGCCCTCGCTTAATCAATGAAACCAACCAACTTTGGGCTGACTGGATGGCAACCTATCTCCTGCGATTACAAAAAGAAACCACCTCAAACGACGACCGGATCATTCAAATGAACGCTGTCAATCCCAAATATGTATTGCGCAACTATATGGCACAATTGGCTATTGATACCGCTAACCAAGGAGATTATAGTGTACTAACCGAACTCTATAAAGTATTACAAAACCCCTACTCTGAACAAGTAGAAAATGAAAAATGGTTTGACAAACGCCCAGACTGGGCCAGAAACAAAGTGGGTTGTTCTATGTTGTCGTGTAGTTCTTAATCCGATTTAATAAAATCAAAATCTATAAATAGAATTCATTGCTATTTATAGATTTTTTTTTTTAAAATGATATACAGATAGCTACATTTTTATTTAAAAAAAATAAATAAAAGGAAAAAGAAGATCTATTGTATACTGCTTGCTATTATTGTAAAATATTAGGATAATTAAATAATCAACACTTGTTATATTTCCTCAATTATTTAACATTATTGATTACGCAACCTAAATCATTTTTCTACATCTACTAATAAAAAAACATATGAAAAAAGTATTCTTACAATCGTTCCCTTTCTTTATTATTCTCCTATTATTTTCTTGTTCTCACGATCCCGTTCAAAAAACAAATACCATCAATCCCGATGTATATGTTTCAGGAGTCAAAGCCAATCACGCCTGTTATTGGAAAAACAATCAACTAATTACTTTAAATGATTTAAGTGCAACAGAATCTGTAGCCGATACTATTATTGTTTCAGGTACTGATGTTCATATTCTTGGAGCTAAAAATACTAGTAGCAATCCAATATCATTATACTGGAAAAACGGTACCGTCACCAATTTAAATTCTGCATTTTCAACAAGTACAGAGCCTTGCATAGGGGTTGGGAAAATGGACATCTATAATAATGATGTGTATTTTTTGGGAATGACTCAAAATACAACGGTCACTCCTAATACCTATAACCTAGCCTATTGGAAAAATGGAGTAAAAACTATTGTAGCTACCTATCCTACCGACCAACTAATGATGACAGGGATAAAAATCATTAACAACAATGTTTATGTAAATATTTATGCTGAAATAAATGGCACTTTATTAAATGGTTATTACGTCAATCAAACCTTCGTTCCTATTACAAATGCTATTTTATGGAATTGTGATTCCGATGGCACTGATCCTTACATTTATGGGAGGAATTTTGCAAACTATAATGGTTATTATAAAAATTTAAATACAAATATTGAAACTTTAATAAGTAATAGTAGTGCCATTTTGAAAATGTGTTTTGATAATGGAAATGTATATTGCACTAACGGACAAACACTATTCAAAAACGGAAATATCTATTTGAGTTATTTAGGGGTCAATACTTACAACGATTATTATACAATAAATTCCTTTCAAATTGTTGATGATTCGTTATTTTTAATGACCGATGAAACGATTAACACTAATTCATCAAGTCTTAAACTACAACGCCTTTTAATTGAAAATGTGCTGTACCAACAAAATGGCACTGATGAAGTATTTAATTCATTATTCATTGCTCACTAATAGTTTATATTTATACGATTCACTACCCTATATAGTAGTGAATCGTTTTTTTTATAAAATAATTATCTAGTAATGTTCTTTCAAAATTTCCATTAAATTTGTTTTACAAATTACGCCCACTATGAGCTTTATTAATGATTTAGAAAAAGACTTCCGTCAACATAGCAATCCTGAAATGGCCGCTCCTATGGAAGCCTATATGAAAAACAAGTTTTCCTTTTTAGGGATTAAAACCGAAATGCGAAGAGCACTCCTAAACAAACATTGGAAAGCACATAAAGATGAAGTCAAAACCAATTATCGCGCAATAACTTGGGAACTATTCCAAATGAAAGAACGTGAATTTCATCAATGTGCAATTGATATTTTAACCAAAGAAACCAAAAAAAACTACCAAATCGATGACATTGTATTAATCGAACAATTCTTGATTACTAATTCGTGGTGGGACTCTGTAGACACCCTTGCCAAATATGTTTTGGGCAACTATTTATTACAATACCCTTCTGAAATTTATAAAACGGTAGAACGTTTTTCCAATTCTTCTAATATGTGGTTGAACCGAAGCGCCCTATTATTCCAATTGAGTTATAAAGATAAAACAGACTTTGAATTACTTCAATCCCTTTGCGAACAACACAAAGAATCTAAAGAATTTTTTATTCAAAAAGCCATCGGCTGGGTACTGCGCGATTACAGCCGCTACAACCCTATTGGAGTTAAAAACTATGTTGCTATGGCAAAACTAAAACCATTAAGCGAAAGAGAAGCACTTCGTTTATTAAAGCATTAGACATTAGGCAATAGGTATTAGTCAATAGATTGTGCGGTTACAAATCGATTAAATCCAAGGATGCTATGGCTTTAATAGTATAGTTCATTGTTCTCGTCAAATCTCAACACAATTATTGAACTTCCCTGAATAATGTTGACTGTTTTCTAATTGTTTTTTTTTTATCTTTTCCAACCCTCGCAGGGTTAAAACCCTGCGAGGGTTCGAGACGTGAATATTTACCGTGATTTAGATACTTAAAATCTGTCGTTTCTCCGGGACTCATTGTTATCTTCAATCATTTTGCTACCAATATGTCGCCCCTGATGGGGCTTTCAAATTCCACAAAATCTTGCTTCTTGCTTATTGCTGAACTTCCCTGATTAGTGTTGACCGATTTCTAATTGTTTGTTTTTTATGTTTTTTCCAACCCTCGCAGGGTTTAAACCCTTCGTGGGTTCGAGACGTGAATATTTACCGTGATTTAGAAACTTAAAATATGTCGTG